>JAEWKH010000056.1 GCA_023386155.1 Pseudomonadota bacterium | reverse complement strand
GGTTGAAGGCGATCTTCGCCCCCGCATAGCCGCCGGGGATCGTCACCCTGGGCCCCCAGTGCAGGAGGGTCTTGCGGTGGGCGACGTTGATCCGGTCGGCGATCGTCGACAGGGATTCCATCCGGCGGGCGCGGCTGGCCCATCACTTGGCACCACCACTTGGCCCCACCACTTGGCCCCGTCACTTGGACGAGGCCGGGGAATCGATCTGGTGGCGGATCTGGCGGATGTAGAAATCGTAGTACGTGTCGAGCCCGAAATCCTTGCCCGCCTCCCGGCAGAGAAGGATCGTCTCGAGCGCCTGCGACCAGTCCCGGCGGCGGTAGGCCGCGAGCATGGCGTCGTTTCGCACCGCCAACGCGAGAAAGCCGGGATCGGCGGCCGCGTCTGCGCGGCCCAGCAGGGCGAAGATGCGCTCGGGCTCCTGCTTGCCCCTGACCTGCAGGCGATCGAGCTCGAGAACGGCGAACCGGGAACGGACCGCCTGGGCGGTCCTCTCCCCGATGATGATCGGGACGCCGTATTCCTTCGTGAGCCCCTCCAGGCGGGACGCCAGATTGACCGGATCGCCCAGGACGGAATAGTTGAAATGCTGGTCGGAGCCGAAGTTCCCGACGACGCATTGCCCGGTGTTCAGGCCGATCCCGATCCGCAGGGGCGCTACCGGGCGCCCGTCCTCGGCCTCGCGCCGGTCGTTGAGGGCCTTAAGGCTCTCCTGCATCGTCAGCGCGGCCTCGCAGGCATGCGCCTCATGCGACGGATCGGGAAGCGGGGCGTTCCAGAACGACATGATGGCATCGCCCATGTATTTGTCGATCGTCCCATGGTGCCTCACGATATCCTTGGTCAGCGGCGTGAAGAGGCGGTTGATCAGGGCCGTCAGCCCCTGGGGGTCGTCCTTGTATGCTTCCGAGACGGCCGTGAAGCCGCGGATGTCCGAAAACAGCACGGTCAGCTCGCGCTGCTCCCCGCCCAGCGTCAGCCTTTCGGGCGAATGCGCGAGCTGCTCCACCAGATCGGGCGAGAGATACTGGCTGAACGCCGACCGGATCCAGCGGCGGTCCGCGGACACCGTCATGTAGTTTGTGCAGATCAGGACCGCATAGACGAGGAAGCTCGAGGCGAGTGGGAAGGTGTAGTCGATCAGGACGTTGAGGGACAGGAAGCAATACCACGACAGGCTCAGGGTGAGAGCCGCGATCGTGCCGCCGAGCAGGAAGAGCGGGCCCGCACTCACCTTGGGGGCCAGCGCGATGACGACCAGGCTCAGCACCGCCGCCAGGACAATCTCGATGACGGCCGTGTAGCTGGGCCGGCTGAGGGTCGCCCCCGTCAGGACGCTTTCCAGGAACTGCGCATGGAGCTCGACCCCGGGAAGCGTCGGATGAATCGGCGTCACCTTGAGGTCGAGAAGCCCGGCCGCGGAGGTCCCGATCAGGACCATCTTTCCGGCGATGCGGTCGGCGGGAACACGGCCCTGCAGGAGGTCGATGGCGGAGATGTACTTGTCGAGATCCGGGTTCGAGAAATGGAGCCAGATCCTCCCCTTGCCGTCCGTGGGAATCTCGTAAACGTCCACGCTGACGCTCCGCACGCCGCTCGCGTCCGTCTTGATGAGGATGCCCCCTGCTCCCGTGGCCACCCGGAGCATTTCGAGGGAGAGCGACGGAACCACATCCTGGTTGGCCACCGCCACGACCGGGATGCGGCGGACGGTGCCGTCCGCCTCGGGGCCGATCGAGAAAAGGCCGTGTCCCCGAGCCGCCTCGTCCAGAACGGGAAGGTTCCGCAGCAGGTGCGGAAAGTCGACCAGGAAGGCACGCGGATCCGGACCGAGGGTGGCGATGGGCGTCTGCGCCGCCGGCCGGGCGATTGCGGCCGCTCCCGAGACGCGATACCCCGACTGGCCGAGAACGACCCGGGACGCCCGGATCGCATCGGCGAAGACGGCATCGTTGCTGGGAAGGCGCCGGAGCCTTTCCCGTGTCGCATCGTCCAGGCCCTGGAACGTCGTGGCCGCGACCTCGGGAGAGCTGCGATCCGGCTCGGGAAACAGCACGTCGAAGCCGATGACGGTGCCGCCGAGCCCGGTGATCTTCGAGACCATGTCGGCCATGACCGTTCGCGGCCACGGCCATTGCCCCAGGGCCAGCAGACTCCGCTCGTCGATGTCGACGATCCCGACAAGATCCGGCCGCCCCTCGCGCGGATGCATGAGCTGGTAGATATCGAAGGACTTCTGGCGCAGCGCCTCGACCGGCCTGGGATCCCAGACCCGCAGGGCAAGGAAGCCGACCAGAAGCAGGAGACCCACGATCCGCCCGATCCCGAAGCGGCGCAGTCCCTTCAGGATCCCCGTCACGGCGATCCCCTCGGCCGGCGCTCGGAGAGGGGGGCGAGGGCATTCCCGGACCGGAGCATCGTTGCCTCACAGAATGAAGTCGGCGGAGCGGGGCAGAGCGCCTGCGATGGTCAGCTCCGTCGTGAGCACTTCCTGGCTTGCGAAAGTGACCTTCGCCGTTACCGTATTCCCATCGCCGATGAGCCGCTGCAGGCCGCCGATGGACGCATCGAGGGCGAACCCGCCCGGTACCGGGACAAGATCCTCGGGGCCGATCCCGAGAATCTCGGATCCGTTCACGAAGACGTCGAGGTCAGCGATCGTGCCGCTTCGAAGCGGTGCTCCGAGCACAGTGACATCGATCTGGTCCGGCGCGATCAAAAGCGAGGCTCCGCCCGTGTTGTCGATGTCATCCAGCTGGGACAGGCTCGCATTCCGGCCGATTCCGAGAGCCGTGATCTTCGTCCTGTAGACATCGTTCAACGTCGCGAGCTCGGCATTGATCGGACCTTGCCCGTCGCCATCGGAGAGAAAGTACAGGAAGTTCTGCTCTCCGCCCTGGTCCAAGGCCTGCAGCCTGGCGTTGGCGGCTCGCAGGGCATCCGCAAAGTTCGTGGCCCCGCCTGAATTCAACCCTCTCAGATGGCTCGCGATCGACTCCTCCCCGACGGCTCCGAGGCTGAATGTCACCGCATTCACGCTGCCCCCGGCCGCAGCGTCGGCCGGATCGGCGCTGCCGTTGAACGGGATCACCGTGACCGTGACATCGGAAGGCGAGAAGCCGATTCCTCTGATCCGCTCGGTCAGTGCGATCAGGCCCGCGATCTCCGCGTCGAGAATGGTATCGGCCCGCCCATCGCCGTTGAGATCGCCGACCGGAACTCCCACGAACGGAGCCGACGTGCTGCCTGAGATATCGACGAGGTAAAGGATGTTCATCTGCGGCTGCAGGACCGGGCCGAGGCCGATGATGAGATCCAGATCAGCGGTTGCGGCTGTCGTCGCCGACGGTGCGCCGAGGGTGAGCGAGACCGGTTGGTTGTTGAACCCGAGCAGGGCATCGCTCGAAGCGGATGCAAGAGGTGCTGAAAATGTCCCTGTCCCGCGGATCTGCAGGGTGACATCCGCCGTATCGCTCCCTCCTTTGCTATCGGAGAGCGTATATGAAAAAGTCACCGTTGCGGTCTCGCCGAAGCTGAGGGCCCGGAAGTCGTCGCCAGGATCGAAAACAAGATGTCCCGACGCATCGCGAAAGACGGAGCCTTCGAGCGGGGCTGTCCAATGAACGATCTTGAGCGTGTCGCCGTCGACATCGCGATCGTTTGCGCGCACGGCCAGAACCCTGCGCCCGCTCTCGTCCACATTGCCGATCCGATCGCCCATGGCAATCGGAGCGTCGTTCCGGCCGACGATCGTCCAGGAGATCGAAGCTGGGACTCGGGTGCCCTCGTCAACCAGCAACAGATAATCGACCGTGACAGTCTCGGTTTCGCCTCTTCCCAGATGCTGATAGGCGGCATGGGATGGATTTAAAAGGAAAGTCCGCGAGCCTTCGAGGTAGCGCACGCCGGGCGGCAACGAGGCCGGCACGATCAGGAACGGAAGACCTACGCCTTCTAACCGAGCGCCATCCGGCAACGCATCGAGCCGTGCGAGCGGGCCATCCTCCACGGCATTGCCGAAAATCGGTGCAGGAGCGGATGTAAGCTCGGGAAGCACTTGGCCGCGCAGGGCCACGCGGCCGCTCCCCGGCATGGCGATCGCGAATTGCGACGGATCGGGCGTATCGATCGGCTGGAGCAGATGGGCCGGAATGATCGGCCCATCCTCGAAATCGCTGCTGCCCCTCCTCTGGCGGGGCTCTGGGGCGAACACCTGAAAGAGATCGCGGACAAAGTCGCCTTCGCCCCGAATGTCGTCCCCGGTCTTCGCGACCTGCGTGATGCGCGGCTCGGAACCGGCCACTGGCGTGAGCAGCGTCGAGACGCGCGCATCCGACACCGAGGTGATCACGCGAGACGGATCGCTCCTGTCGAGAAGGAGGAACGAGCCGACAGTTCCATCGGGTTCCGTGAGAAGCGAGAAACGCGTGGCGCCGCTGAAGGCAGCAATCTCCGCCTGTACGGCCGTTCCCCTGATCGCCATGGTAGCAACGGGGGTATCGACCTTGAGGTCGCCGGTCTTGGCAATGCGGCCCGCGACGAACCCGATGAGCCCCTGGACGAGGGTGAACAATGCAGAGTTCGAGCTCGAATCCGCAGCATAGACCATATCGTTCAGCACCATCCGGGCGCTGGCAGACAGGCTGAAGACCGTTCCGTCATTGAACTTGATCGTCAATGAAGAACTCGATCCCGTTTGAACGACATCCCCTTTGGCCACGGTGTCGCCGGTCTGCAAGGTGACTGAGACCCCGTTGCGCAGGACCGTTGCCGTTCCCGATACCTTCTCGACCCGCCCGATGGGAGCGGTAACCGGAGTCTGCCCCGAGAGCTGGGCATATTGTCCTTGCGAGTGCGATCCTGCCAGCGCCTCGACCGTCTCTCCCGTCAGGCTGGCGCCTTCAGGCGTCATGATGTTCGGACGCCGGTCGCCTCTGAAGTAGTCGAGGATGACGGCCGTCGTCTCCTGCCTCGTCAGCAGGAGATCGGTTCCGGATCTCTTGAAATCTGCAGTGAAGAGAATGTCCTTGTCGGGGAAGACAATGGATGCATCAGGGTCAGCGGCACTCCCCGGCGCCTCGACAGCGTCGATCCAGATGTCGAAAACACTGGCGCCGTCCCGGGACTGGTACACAGCTGAGCCCTTGTGTTTAAGGGATCATAGCTCTTTCGCTTATCCATTCCCACCAGAATGAAATCTCAGAAACTGCCGGATGAGCAACCATGGAGGCATGCCCATGAAATACTTGCCTCGCTCCCAGCTCCAAAAAGAGCGTCATGCACCTATATTACAGCAGAAGGCCTGGTTGCCCCGTCATGCCGGCATCGATGGGCGGGTGATCGATCTTGTCCTTCTGCCTCGCGGAGATGTCGAAAAATCGTATCGCACCCGGAGGCATTCACGGTCGTTTCCTTGATCGACCTTGAGGACGAAGGTATCTGCGCCCGATCCACCCGTCAGCTTGCCGGTCCCGCTGCCGCCATAAAGCCTGCTCATTGCCAGCTCCCCCTGTCGGAATACAGCGTAGAGACCCAGCTCCCAGACTACGACGGCACGGACTCATTGAAATGTGTGACTATCGGGCTCTGCGCAGAAAGCGCGTGACATCGAATGATGTGAGCAGGCCAAGGGAGCAGATTACGATGCCCAGTCCCTCTGAAGAGCTCGGCCACTCATTCAGGAGCGGGATTGCGAGCAATAGCGCTCCTGACGGCACCAAGGCGGGAAAGAGCGCTGCTTCTCCTGCACCGAGGCGAGATACCGCATTGGCAATGGCAACAGGTGCCAAGCACCCGCCCAGGATACCCTGAAAGAAGGCCTGAGCCAGCCAGGCATCCAGCGGCACTGCGCCGTCGTGTTGGCCCGCCAGAAAGAATGGGAGAAAAGCGAATGCCGACAGGATGGAGACCTGTCCGATTCCGACAACCGGATCGACTTTCCAGCGGCCGAGAAGATAGGTGAATGTCCCCCAGAGCGCTCCTGCCGCGAGAAAACACAGATCCCCGAGCAGAACATGATCCGTGGATTGCGGCGTCGCGTCAGGCTGATCGGACGCGATGAACAGCAATCCGGCAATGAGAACCGTCATACCCAGCAGGCGCGGAGCGGGCGGTCGCCTGCCGTCGAGCCACCACGCAAGAGCATTGGCGCTCATCATCGTCGCACCTGCGGACAGCACGACGGCGTGAGACAGGGGAGCTAGTCCGAAGGCTGTGTTGATGAGAAGGCCGAACAGGGGCCCCGCAAGAATGGTGAGCGAGAGAAGGCGCCGCCACGCCAGAGCATAGGCCTTGCGGCGCGACAGGACCACCGGGGCCAGCAGCAAGGCCGCAATGCCGAAGCGAAGCATGGACATGTCCACGGGCGTAAGACCGTCCATTCGCCCGAGTCTCGACCCCACGTTGTAACCCGTCCAGGCCAGAGCTGCAGCGAGCCCCCAACAGATGCCGATGACCGTCGATGCCCCCGTGCTTCTCCGGACCTCGTTCATCTGGGCAAGGGACATGCGACAGCACCTCTCCGAGCGCACGCTCTTGCGCATCGTGCGAAAAGTGGATCCGGTTTTTCACTCAACGATGCGCTCTTCAAGGAGCAGGCATCGGACAGCGCTGGCAGCCGATCGGCACGAGAGAGGATTTCTCCCCTCTCGCGGATTCGTATCATTCAGCCCTGGAGCTTGGCCCACATCTCGCGGTCCCGCTCGGCGGTCCAGATGACGGGATGGTCGATCCCGGAAGCCTCGTCGAAGGCGCGCGAGACGTTGAACGGGAGGCAGTGCTCGTAAATTGCGAAGTCTCCGAACTTCGGATCCATCACCTCGCGTGTGGCGGCGAAGCTCTCCTTCAGGGAGCGCCCCCGCGCCACCGACAGCTCGGCGGCGCCATAAAGCGAGGAGACGAAGTCCCGCGTCATCGCCACCGCTTCACGGACCTTCTGCGAGCCTTGCAGGGCATCGCCCCGCCCCGGCGCGATGGCCTTGGGCTCAAAATCGAGGATGGCGTCGAGGGTCTGCGGCCACTCGCGCAGATACGCGTCGCCGCAATAGCAGGCGGAGTGGTACTCCACGAGATCCCCGGTGAACATCACCTCCGCATCCGGCACCCAGGCGACGATATCGCCCGCCGTGTGGCCGGCTCCGAGATGGAATAGTTTGACCTCACGCTTTCCGAGGAAGACCGACATTCCGCTCTCGAAGGTCATCGTCGGCCAGGTCAGGTCGGGCGGAATGCTGTCCTCGCCGCGGAACAGGCGCGGGAAGCGGCCGATCTCGGACGCCTTGTCCTGCTCGCCACGCTCGACGATGAGATCGTAAGTGGTGTTCGAGGCAATGATGCCCTGTGCCTGGTAAGCCGAGGCGCCGAGCACGCGTACGGCATGATAGTGGGAGAGCACCACATATTTGATCGGCTTGTCGGTGACGGTGCGCACCCGGGCAATCACATCCTCGGCCATGGCAGGCGTGGCCTGAGCATCGATCACCATGCAGCCGTCGTCACCGACGATGATACCGGAATTGGGATCGCCCTCGGCCGTATAGGCATACAGATCCGGCCCGATCTCCATGAACGATACCGTCTTGTCGGCCGTATCCGCCGTCGAGGCGAACGCTTTGGTCGTCATTGTCCTGTTCCTCCCTGCTGAGGGCCAGAACCTGTCAGGGTCCTGGCGCAGTCGTCGGTAAACTTGAGTTTCTTCATGAGGGGCGCCCGCTTTGCAAGCCAGGGGCCATGCTGGATCGGCCAATGCTCGAAACCGGAATCATAGCCGAGAGCGTGAGCCGCATGGTGAGGCCAGTACGGATCGTAGAGAGCCTGCCTGCCGATCGCGATCAGGTCTGCCCTGCCCTCTTGAAGGACGGCTTCAGCCTGGCGACCATCGGTAATGACGCCGACCGCCTGCGTCATCACATTCGCCTCGCGGCGGATGGTTTCGGAGAACGGCACCTGGAATCCGAGCCCTCGCGGAACATTCATGTTGCGCGTCTCATCCGAGAGCCCTCCGGAGGAGCAGTCGATCATATCCACGCCAATTGCCGCGAGTGCCCGCGCGAGAACGACGGAATCGCTCAGACCCCATCCGTCCTCGGTTCCGTCGACCGCCGAGATCCTCACGAAAAGAGGCTTCTCCTCCGGCCATGCCGCTCGCACGTCGGCGGCAATCTCGAGAGCGAGCCGCATGCGGTTCTCGCGAGAACCGCCATACCCGTCCTCTCTATGATTGGATTGCGGCGAGAGGAAGGATGCGACCAGATAGCCGTGCCCGAAATGAAGCTCCAGGACGTCGAAGCCAGCCTTGTCCGCCCGCTTGGTCGCATCGGCGAAGGCCTGCCGGATCTCGGCGATCTCGCTCATGCTCAACGCATCCGGGACAGACCATTCAGGACCGGCCGCAACGGGACTTGGGCCGACGCGCCGCCAGGGCTCACCCGTCTCGCGCAGCTGCTCCATCGTGAGCGCCCTGCCCCCTTCCCACAAAGCCTGAGAGCCGGCCTTGCGACCCGCATGGGCCAGCTGCACGCCAATCGCAGCGTTGCTCTGGTGGACGAAGTCGACGATGGCTTTGAAGGGGGCAACCTGCTCGTCGGCCCACAACCCGACATCCCTTACGCCGATACGGGCACTCTGCTCGACCGCGGTGCTCTCCACGAAGATCAACCCCGCGCCGCCCAGGGCGAACTTGCCGAGATGAACCAAATGCCAAGCCCCCGCCAGCCCTTGCTCCGCAGAGTGCTGGCACATGGGCGAGATGACCACGCGGTTCTTGAGCGTGAGACCCCGGAGCGTCAGGGGCTCGAAAAGCAGCGGCCGCTGATCGGTAGAGGTCATCTCTCGGTCTCCACAGGGTTTGATGGCACCCTCATGATCGGCGCCTTATGCCGCCGGGCGGCTCGCAGGTGAGGCCGCCTGTGCCCCGACGCCGGCGAGATGCCGGCCGGCAATAAAGCCGAAGGTCATGGCCGGCCCGAGCGTGATCCCGCCACCGGGATAGTTGCCGCCCATGATGCTCGCCATGTCATTGCCGGCGGCATAGAGGCCGGGGATGACATTTCCATTTCCGTCGATCACCCGTGCATCGGCATCGGTCCGGAGCCCGGCAAAGGTGCCGAGATCGCCGGGAACGACCTTCACGGCGTAGAACGGGCCACGCTCGATGGGGCCGACGCAGGGATTGGGCTTGTGATCCGGATCCCCGAGATATCGGTTATACGCAGTGCTGCCGCGCTTGAACTGAGGATCCTCGCCCCGGCGCGCGTCACGATTGTAGTCCTCGACCGTCTGCTCGAATGCGGTGGGGTTGATGCCCACTTTCTCTGCCAGCTCGCGCAGAGTGCGCCCCTTGACCAGGTAACCGTTCTGCAAAGCGGGCGCCAAGGGCACCGGGAACGGTTTCACGAAGCCCAGGCCGTAGCGGCGGATCGTCGGATGATCCACGATGAGCCAGGCTGCTTTTTCAGGAGCGTCGCCGCAGGCGTTCACCATTGCCTGCACGAAATCATGGTAGGAATTCGCTTCATTCGTGAAGCGCTTGCCGTTCTTCGTCACGGCGATAACCCCGGGCTTTCCGCGATCGATAAAATGCGGGAACGGCCCGGCAGTGCCGTCCCGGCGCGGCACGAGGGAAACGGGAACCCACGCCGCCGCGTTGGGCAGGCCGTCGATGGCCCGTCCACCGACCCGCTCGCCCAGACGGATGCCATCGCCGGTGTTGCCGGGAGGAGCGGGAGACCAATGCTCCGCGCCTGTGGGCGCATGCGGAAAGAGTTCCTTCCGACGCAGCACGTCCTGCGGGAACCCCCCGGCCGCCAGCACGACGCCTCGACGGGTGAGAACTTCGGCGATGCCGACCTCAGTTTGCACCAGAGCCCCTTTCACCACCCCGTCTTCAACGATCAGGTCTTTCACGGGCGACGATGTCCAGATCGGAATATTCCGATCCAATGCGGACTTCGCCAGACGTCCAATGAGAGCATTGCCGTTCGTCAGGCGCATGGCGCGGCCGTGGGATACGAGGTCGCGGCCGTATTTTGCCAGAAGAACGCCGACATAAGCGGCCGACTTGACGGAGCGGGTCACGTTGAAGAAGTGAAGGAGTTCCTTGCCCGATCCGATCATCATGCCAAGGAACGTAATTTCCTTCAGCGGCGGCCGCAATCTGGCGATTTCCTTGCCGAGCCTGCGTCCGTCATATGGCGTCGCCACAATCGAGCGCCCTCCGGGCATGCCGCCTGGAGCATCCGGGTGATAGTCGGAAAAGGCCGGACCGAGGGTGAAGTCCATCTCGGTGTTTTCCTGGAAAAACTCGACCATCTTCGGGCCATTCTCCAGGAAGGCGTCGACGCGGCTCGCATCGAAGTGGTTGCCCGCCTCATGCTGGAGATAGGTGCGAGCCGCTTCGCGGGAATCCTTGAAGCCTTCGCGCTTTGCAAGCGGATTGCACGGAATCCACATCCACCCGCCCGAGCGGGCGGTGGTTCCGCCGAAGACCGGCTCCTTTTCCGCGATGATCACATCGAGACCATGAAGCCGGGCGGTCAATGCGGTTGCAAATCCGCCAGCGCCAGATCCAACCACTAGAACATCACAGGTGACAGTTTTCGTCGGCTTCATGGCGTTCCTCGTGTCCCACCCAGCTCTTCAGCATGAGGGTGCATCTGATTCAGCATGTGCGAATGCATTCGTTAATTTGTTTTAGGCGAATGCATTCGCTATTTCAAGATACTTGCACTTGCCTTATCGATTGCCGGAGACGTTCAGTCCGTCAGATCACTTCATGCGTTTCCACGAGAAAAGTCGTGATTTCCGCAATGAAGCTGAGCGCATGGGTCTGTGAGACATCCGCCGCCGGAGAGCGAAAGGCCGTCTCGATATCGGCAATTGAGCGGAACCATAATTCCACCATGCCGTCGATGGGCAGCGCCTCGTAGGGCTCAGGCCTCCCGAAGCCGCTGCTGCGATCCGTGACGAAGTTCTGGGTGTAGCCCATGAGATTCGGGAACTTCTTCACCGCCTCGGCGTGAAAGCCCCACCATTCCTCTTTGAACTGCTCGGCCGTCAGACCCGGCTTGCGCGTCAGGATCGACATGCGCTTGACGAGAGGTGCGCCTGAGGCGTCTACCGGCACGACGATGTTCTGCTCCGCCGTGATCAGACCCGTGTTGCCAACGAAGCGCACATGATCTTGAGCGACATCCCGATAGGCATCGGAAGAGATCGCTCGCTGCATGTCGCCGACGCTGTCGAACCAGAGTTCCGAGATGCCGTCGATCGCCCAGTTTCCACGGGCATGATCGATGGCAAGCTGGCGGCTGTCGACGACATGGTTCTGATGATAGCGCCTCAGGCCTGGCAGGCGCGCTGCCAGGGGACCATGAACGCTAAGCCAGTGACGGCGGAAATCCTCGCTGCTCAAGCCTTGCTTACGGGTCAGAAGTCCCATGCGAACGATCATAACGGCCTCCTCAGACAGCGAGATAGCCGCCATCGACAACGAGCGTCGTTCCCGTCACGTAGCTGGACATGCTGGATGCGAGAAAGACCGTCGGCCCGATCAGCTCCTCGGGCTCTCCAAACCGGCCGAGCGGAATACGAGACAGGAAGCGCTCTGCCCGCTCGGGATTGCTGCGCGTTGCTTCGGTCATGGGTGTGTTCAGCGTGCCCGGCGCAATCGCGTTCACCCGTACGCCATCCTTGGCCAGTTCCTGCGCCAGGTTCTGGGTCAGCATGCGCACGGCTGCCTTCGATGTCGAATAGCTGATCGACGTGGATGTCGATACGAAGGAGGCTATCGATGCCATGTTGATGACGGTCCCCTTCGTGGCCCTCAAGGCGGCAACGAATGCCAGCGTCACGTTGAGCGTTCCATCGAGATTGACCGTCATCGCGGCCTCCCAGGAACGGCGTACATCCGGACTGTCGATGGAGTTGCGAGGACATATCCCGGCGTTGTTGACGAGGATCGATACCTGACCGATGGAAGCTTCGACCTCGCGCGCCAGAGCATTGCATGCTTCGGCGTCGGCAACGTTGAGCTGATAGGCCCAAGCTTCTCCGCCCGCCTGGGAGATTCCTCTGGCCGTCTGCTCGGCCGCCTCCCCGTTCAGATCCGTCACGATGACCCGCGCCCCCTCCACGGCGAGGCCGCGCGCGATGGCGGCGCCGTTTCCCTGACCGGCGCCAGTGACAAGTGCAATACGCCCTTCGAGCAACATCTGTTTCGGCTCCCTGATCTGATGGAGGCAATCACCCGGCTATTGTCTGCCGATCTGCATTCAGAGAAGCATATGACGAATGCGTTCGCAAATGGCGAATAGTCGTAGATGGAGATGATGCTGCAGAAGTCTCGGCGGCAGTACGGATGGGCTCGTTCCGCAGCAGCGGAGCATGCATGGCGAAGAACGGACGAGTGTGAGAAAGCCAGAGCTGTTTCCACTTGTGTGGAATCAGCTTTCTTCCTTGTGCCGCATTGACGGCGGAGCGAACCCCGCAGAGTGCTTCAAGCGCGACGCCGGCGCTTGGTAACCGGCATGGCCGAGCTCTCCGCTTGACGGGCTTCTTCCTGAGCAGCTTCGTCTTCCGCATTCGGCGAATAGCCGAGCTGAGCCGACAGCTTTCGAGTGAAAGCCAGCAATGCCTTGGCATCCCTGCTGTTGGGACCGACGTCAAGCACGCCCGTAGGACCGATCAAGGTAATGGCGAGCTGCATCTGCCCGCTATAGTCGAAAACAGGAGCTGCAATGCCATTGATGCCGGTGACGGGCTTGCTTTCGGTGGTGGCATAGCCAAGCCGTCTAGCGGTTGCCACTTCGGCTTCCAGCTCCTTGCGCGAGGTTGTCGCTCCGATACCCTGGATGCGCGCGCCTTTCCGGAGCTCCTCGGACAGCTGGGATTCGATGATCTTCGGGGGCATGAAAGCCGCAAAGACCTTGCCTGTCGCCGTTCCAGTGATGGTAAAGACGGTTCCGGTCCGTACGTTCACGTGAACCTGATCGCTGCCCTCCTGAACCTGAACGATGGTGGCGCCGTGAGTTCCCCATACGGCAATCGTCACCATCAGGCCCATCTCCTCCGCGAACTCGACAACCGCGTGTGCCGCAAGGCGCAACGGATCGAAGCTTCGCAGGCGGGCAATGCCGAGCTGAAGCGCGAAGGGACCAAGCTGATAGCGTCCGCTCGCCGGATCCTGCTCGACGATCTCCAATTTGCGGAAGCTGACGAGATAGGCGTGAGCCTGCGCCGGGGCGACATCCGCCAGGGTCGCGAGCTCCCGCAGCATCAAGGGCTTGCCGGCCTTGACCAGCGCCGCAAGGATCCTTCCCCCGACCTCGACCGATTGTACGCCGCGTCCCTCGATGCTCATGGCCCATCCAATCGTTTACGCTCCCCGATCCCCGGAAGCCGGCATCCCAGAACCGGCGAAGTCATGCCGCACCATGGGATACCCCGAGATATGCCGCACGTACCTTCGGATCGTGAAGGAGCTGCTGCCCCGTTCCAGACAAGGTCACATTGCCGGTTTCGAGCACATAGGCCCTATCGGCAATGGCAAGTGCCATATTTGCCATCTGCTCGACAAGCAGGATCGTGATGCCGGACCGGCGAAGGGACACGATGATGTCGAAGATTTCCTGGATAATCTTAGGCGCAAGGCCCAGCGACGGCTCGTCGAGAAGGAGCAGCCGGGGCTTGCCCATCAGGGCCCGGGCGATGGCCAGCATCTGCTGCTCTCCCCCGGACAGGGTGACGGCCAGCTGGTTCCGGCGCTCCCGCAGGCGAGGAAACAGCTTGAACTGCTCCTCGATTTCCGCTTCCAGGGCTTCGTTGGAAAGCCGCCGGAAATAGGCACCGAGGGTCAGGTTGTCGTAGACGCTCTGATCCGGAAAAAC
Source organism: Pseudomonadota bacterium (assembly GCA_023386155.1). Classification (GTDB taxonomy): domain Bacteria; phylum Pseudomonadota; class Alphaproteobacteria; order Rhizobiales; family Beijerinckiaceae; genus Microvirga. The sequence continues at coordinate 91,884 of JAEWKH010000056.1, read as the reverse complement.
CTGCCTTCCCTCAGGGGATAGCGCAATGCCCCGTGCAACCCTGCGATGTGGTGGGAGTCTGGTGACATCTTCCTCTTCAAACAGTATTTGCCCTGAACTGACTGGCATCAGTCCGGCAATTCCTTTCAGCAAGGTGCTCTTGCCGGCCCCGTTGCCGCCGACGATGGCGACGACCTCGCCGGCTTCGACATCGATGGTCGCCCTACGGACAGCCGAAATCGGGCCATAGGCGAGGTGAACGTCCTGAATCTTCAGCATTGCTGTCCCCTCCCCTAGGCCGCCTCGGTGGTGGTCCCGAGATAGGCCTCCATGACCCGCGGATCGGCCTGGACCTGACCCGGCGTGCCTTCGGCGATCTTCTGGCCGTAATCGAGAACGATCACGTGATCCGAGATCGTCATGACGAGGTCCATGTGATGCTCGATGAGCAGGATCGTGATCCCCTCGTTGCGGATGCGCACGAGCAACTGCCCGAGTTCTGCGGTTTCCTGGGGATTCAGGCCGGCCGCCGGCTCGTCGAGCAGAAGGAGGAACGGCTCGGATGCGAGAGCCCTCGCCAGCTCGACCCGGCGCTGCAGCCCATAGGCCAGGCTCCCGGCCGGAGATCCGGCGTATTGGGAGAGGCCCGTGAAGGCCAGGATGTCGTTGACCTTCCGAAGCGCCTCAGCCTCCTCCCGCCACGCCTTGGGAAGGCCCAGGAGCGAGGAGCTGAAGCCGTTCTGCATCCGGGAATGCTGGCCGAGGAGCACGTTCTCGCGCACCGACAGATCCTTGAACAGCCTGAGGTTCTGGAAGGTCCTGGCAATTCCTTGATAGCAGATACCATGAATCGACTGGTGCGTGATGTCGCGCCCCAGGAACGCCACCTTGCCCTGATCCGGGCGGATGATCCCGGTGAGCATGTTGATGAAGGTGCTCTTGCCCGCTCCGTTCGGGCCGATCAGGGCATGGATATGCCCTTCCGTAAGGTTGATCGAGACATCCTTCGCCGGAACCACGCCGCCGAATGACTTGTTGAGCCGGTCGGCCGTCAGGAGGCTTCCCACGCCTGCGTGTGGCATGGGCCTGGTCGGCAGCCTGGGGGCGATCGCGCCTTGCATCGCGGAAGCACCGGCTCCTTTGCCGCCGGCCAGGCCCAGCGCCTGCAGGAGCGCCCCGAAGACGCCGGCCAATCCCTTCGGCATGGCATAGAGGGCAAAGAGCAGCAGCGCTCCGTTGACGAAATGCTCGATCCAGGTCCACCGCGCCACGAGCGCCCCGATGATCACGAGCGTCACGGATCCGAGCAGCGGCCCATAGAGCGAGCCGCTGCCCCCGAAGAGCACCAGGAGGAGGATGAAGATCGACAGGTGGAAGTTGATGAAGTCGGAATTGATGTACTGGTTCTGCTGCGCCACCAATGCGCCAGCAAGTCCGCAGGTGACGGCCGCGATCACGAAGGCGAGGACCTTGTAGCGATAGACCGCCACGCCCACCGCGCCAGCCGCGACCTCGTCCGCCTGAAGCGACAGGAAGGCCCGGCCGAACCGCCCGCGAAGGAGGTTGCGAAGCAGGAGGTGGGTCACGAGGCACAGAAGCAATCCGAACCAGACCCATTGCACCATCGTGAACGGAGTGCCGCCGATATTCAGCGGCTGGATCGCATAGATGCCCATGGCCCCGCCGAAGACCTCGGATCCTTCCGTCACCACCTTCTCGATGACGATGCCGAAGGCCAGGGTCACCATGGCAAGGCTCGGCCCCTTGACCCGCAGCGAGGGCACAGCGATCAGGATGCCGAAGACAGCCGAAACGAAGCAGGCGAGAAGCAGGGACAGCCACGGCCCGACCTCGTAACGCGTGGTCAGGAGAGCGACCGCGTAGGCCCCCGCCGCGAAGAGACCGGCCTGACCGAGGGATTTCTGCCCGGCAAAGCCTAGAAGCACGTTCATGCCTGCGGCACAGAGGAAGTAGACGCAGATCATGAAGAGGGTGCGCAGATAGAACTCGTTCTCGATGAACGAGACGCCGACAGCGAGAGCCGCAACGAGGACGATGGAGCCGATGATGTGGCGCATGCGCGTTAAACCTTGTCGACAGCAGCCTGGCCGAAAAGACCTGCCGGGCGGAATGCCAGAACCAGGATGATCAGTCCGAAGACGACGATCTCGCGCCATTGCGCCTGCCAGAGGCCGACGGCGGATTCAAGAACGCCCAGGATGAAGCCTCCATAGATGCAGCCCCGCGGATTGCTCAATCCGCCGATGATCGCTCCCGAAAATGCCTTGAGGGCGAAACCCATGCCCATGAAAAGCGACGCGGAGGCGATCGGGGCGATCAGGACGCCGGCCACTCCGGCAAGGCCGCTCGACAGGGCGAAGGCGCCGATCATGACGAGGTTGACGTTGATGCCCATGAGGCTCGCAGTCTGCGGCGAATGCGCGACGGCCATCATGGCCTTCCCGATGCGCGAGCGGCGCATCACGAGATCGAGCGCGATCATGATCAGGACCGCACAGGCAAGCACGAGCAGCTCCTGCGGACGAACACCTGCGCCGGCGATGCGCAGCACGTCGTCTCCGAGCGGAGACGGCACCATGACGGGCGCGGGCCCCCAGACGGCGAGACCGATGCTCTGCAGGATGACGCCGAAGCCGATGGTGCTCATCACCCAGTTCATTCCGCCTTTTCCCGCAAAGGGGCGAACGGCAAGGACGAAGATGAGGATACCCATGACGCCGGCAACCGCTCCGGCGCCGATGACGGCCGCAGGATAACGCCACGCAGCCGCCGCTTCGCCGGGAACGGCCGTTGCCGTGCCGGCGAGGCCGGACAGCAGCAGGAGCATCGTCACGCCGATGAAGGCGCCGAACGAGATGAATTCGCCCTGCGCGAAATTAAGTGTCTTCGTCGTCGTGAAGGTGATGCTGAAGCCGAGGGCGATCAGGGCATAGACGCCGCCGACGGCAAGCCCGCTCACGAGGGTCTGGATATAGGCGTCCAGCATGGGGCGCTCCAACGTGCAGAATATCGGACCTGCCGGTCATGGCCGGCAGGTCCATGGCCATCGTCCTTACTGCGTGAAGTCGGAAGGCTTCAGGGCCTTCACCACATCGTCGGTATAGGAGACGAGCTTGCCGTCCTTCCAACGCGTCCAGCGATAGTCGGAGGCCGTCAGTGCCTCGTGCTCGGTGGCGGAGAACGGCTTGTTGTAGGTCTTCATGATGCCCTCGACGGGGGCCTGAAGGTTCTCGAGCGCCTCGCGCATCTTCGGCCCTTCGGTGCTGCCCGCCTGCTTGATCGCGGCAGCCGTGATCATGGTCGCATCGTAGCAATGCGCCGCAAAGCTGAAGGCGCTCTTCGATGCCATCTTCGGAGCGAGGCGGTCATAGAGCTGCTGCTGCTTCGGCGTGCGGTCCTCCGTGATCGTGCGCATGAAGATCGGCTTCTCGGCCAGGGTCTTGCCGGCCGTATCGAAGAAGCTCGCATTGTCGGACGACCAGGAGGTCAGGGTCACGGGGAAGTAGTCGATCTTCTCCATGCTGCGCACGAGCTGGCCGATGGGCGTGCCCTGCGCCCAGACGAGAACCGTGTCGACCCCGGCAGCCTTCATCTTGTTGAGCTGCGAGGTCATGTCAGTGTCGTTGACGCCGAACTTCTCGGTGGCCACGGGCTTCAGACCCTTGGCGTCGCCGAGTTCCTGAAGATCCTTCAGGCCACCCTGACCATAGCCCGTTGTCTCCACGAGATAGCCGACCTTCTTGGTGGAGGCGTTGTTCTTCGCATAGGCGATGAGGCCGGCGACCTGTGCCCGGTCGACCATCGACACCCGGTACATGTAGTTCTCGGCGTTGCCGCCAGCGGGCTTGGTGATGTCGGTCGCCGAGCCGATGCAGCCGATGGACGGGTTCTTCTTCTGATTGGGGATGTGCTTCCACGCCAGCGCGTTGCCGGAATTGGTGGGGCCCAGAACGGCAACGACCTTCTCGTTGTCGATCAGGTCGCTCATGTTTTGGATCGACTTGGGCGGCTGCGAGAGATCGTCGCGAACCACGAGGGCCAGCTTGCGGCCGAGGACGCCACCGGCCGCGTTGATGTCCTCGATCGCGGCCTGGATGCCGAGCACCCCGGCCTGGCCGCTCTGCGCCGACGGCGAAGCCGACAGATCGCCGTTGAAGCCGATCTTGATCTCCTGCGCGTAGCCGACGGTCGAGATGGTGAGCGCGCTCCCGAGGAGAGCCGCTTTCAGCGCTGCGTGTTTTGGCGTCATGGTGTTCCTTCCCTCAAAGGGTTTCGATGTCAGCTGCGGGCGAAACGCCTGTCGCGCGTCGCCCGCTCAGGTCGTTGCAGCAGGGCAAGAGCCTGCCGGGTTTCCGAAAGTCGGGCGGAAGGGAAGAACCGCGCGGACATCATCCTGCGCATGCCGGCCGAGACAGCTTGAACACGGCTGTTCCCGGCTTAGGGACGCTCCTCGCCTTCTGCATTTTGCATCGCCGCTCTTGTGTCAGAGCTTGCCGATATTCGTACCGTACAGCGAACGCGTTTGCAATAGACGAATTTCTGACTTTAGTCGCGTTGCAGGAACCTTGCGCCCTGCGCCGGCCATCGAGGGAGCACCTTCATTCCTACCTCGGCCGTGGGTTAGGGCATCGGATCCGATGCTCCGCTCTCTAGAGAGCCCATCGTCCGAAAAAAGTGGATCCGGTTTTCGCGAAGAATGATGCGCCAGCTGAGAGAAAAGGCATCGGGCGTGAAAAGGGAATCCATTTTTCACGCCCGATGCTTTAGGCCCGCCCTATGCGCTAAAGGGCCGGCAGGATCGTGGCCCGGCATTCGCCGAAGCCGATGGGGGCGTAGCCTTCGCGGCTGCCGCGCGCCCGCAGGATCACCTCGTCGCCATCCTCCAGGAAGCGGCGCTCCTCTCCCGAGGCGAGCACGACCGGGTTCCGGCCGCCGAGCGTCGTCTCCAGGATGCTGCCGCAGCTCTCCTGATCGGGCCCCGAGATGGTGCCGGTGCCGATGAGATCGCCGGGCTGAAGGTTGCAGCCGTTGCTGGTGTGGTGCGTGATCATCTGCGCCACGGTCCAGTACATGTGCCGCGCATGCGACAAGGCGAGGCGATGCGGCGGAAGGCCCTGCTTTCGCAAGCCGGGCGTCAGGAGCAGGACTTCGAGTTCCAGATCGAGCGCTCCTTCCTTCTGATCGCTCTCGTCCGTCAGGTACGGCAGAGGCGCCGGGTCTCCCTCGGGACGCTGCGGCTGCGGAATGCGGAACGGCGCAAGAGCGTCCGGCGTGACGATCCAGGCGGAGACCGTGCTGGCGAAGTTCTTGGCGAGGAATGGACCCAGGGGCTGATACTCCCAGGCCTGGATGTCGCGCGCCGACCAGTCGTTCAGCAGGCAGTAGCCGCCGACATGACCGGGCGCCTCGTCGATGCGGATCGGCTCGCCGAGGCCGTTGCCGGGACCGATCCAGACACCGAGCTCCAGCTCGTAGTCGAGCCTCTGGCTCGGGCCGAATCCCGGAACAGCGGCATCCGCAGGCTTTGCCTGTCCGCGCGGCCGGCGCACCGGCGTACCGGACGGGCGGATGGACGATGCCCGGCCGTGATAGCCGATGGGCACGTACTTGTAGTTCGGCAGCAGGGGATTGTCGGGGCGGAACTGCTTGCCGACATTGGTGGCATGGTGAATGCCCACATAGAAGTCGGTGTAATCGCCGATGCGGGCCGGCAGGTGCAGCGTGCAATCGGATGCCGCATGCAGGCAGGCCTCCACCCGGCCCTGCTCCTGGCTGCTCTCTGCCAGCAATTCCGACAATCTTAAGCGCAGGGCACGGCGCGGACCGGCGCCGAGAGCCAGGAAGGGATTGAGCACCGGGCCGGAAGCCGCTTCCGCGGCCAAGGCGGCCTCGCCCGTGAAGAGACCGGTGGCCAAGGCGGCCGGTAGGTCGAGGATGCGGTCGCCAATGGCGACCCCGCCCCTCGGCCCGTCGCCGCCGGGGCTGAAGATCCCCAGCGGCAGGTTCTGGATCGGGAAGTCCGAATGGCCGTTGGCCGAGGCGACGAAGCTCCGGCGCCCCGGTTCGTGAGTATGATCGATCAAAGCCGCTGCCCCGCTTATCGCTGGTTCGGATTGAAGTGCTTCTTCAGCTTGTGGCCGTAAGATGCGTAGTCCTTCTGCAGCGACTCGGTGTTGGCCGCGAAGGCCGTCACCTTCTGCGGGAAGCGCGTCTCGAACATGAACGCCATCGTGCCCTCCAGCCGGTGGGGCTTCAGCTCCACGTTGCTGGCCTTCTCGAACGCGTCGACATCGGGACCGTGCGGCAGCATGGTGTTGTGCAGCGACATGCCGCCCGGCACGAAGCCGCCGCCGGTCTTGGCGTCGTAGACGCCATAGATCAGCCCCATGAACTCGCTCATGACGTTCATGTGGTACCACGGCGGCCGGAAGGTGTTCTCCGCCACCAGCCAGCGGTCCGGGAAGATCACGAAGTCGATATTGGCCGTGCCGGGCGTCTCCGACGGCGAGGTCAGCACGGTGAAGATCGACGGATCGGCGTGATCGTAGAGGATCGGCCCCACCGGAGAGTAGCGTCGCAGGTCGTACTTGTACGGCGCATAATTGCCGTGCCAGGCCACCACGTCGAGGGGCGAGTGATCCATGTCGGCCACCCAGAGCGTGCCGCCCCATTTCACGTACATCTTGGATGGGGCGTCCTTGTCCTCGTAGGCTGCGACAGGCGTGAGGAAGTCGCGCGGATTGGCGAGGCAGTTGGCGCCGATCGGCCCTCGCTCGGGCAGGGTGAAGGCGCCGCCGTAGTTCTCGCAGAAGTAGCCGCGCGCCGGCCCGTTCACGAGCTCGACCCGAATCTTCACGCCGCGCGGGATCACGGCGATCTCACCCGGCTCGATGTCGATGATGCCGAACTCCGTCCACAGCCGGAGGCTGCCCTGCTGCGGAACGAACAGCATCTCGCCGTCGGCATTGTAGAAGTACTCATCCACCATGGAGCGGGTGATGAGATAGACATGGGCGCCCATGCCGGCCTGGGAACCGGCATCGCCCGCCGTGGTGATGGTACGCACGCCCTCCAGGAACGAGACGCTCTCGGCGGGCAGCGGGATCGGGCTCCAGCGCATGGGCGCGATCGGCACCTCCACCTCGGCGGCGGGCGCCGTGCGCCACAGGCCGATATCCGCCTTCTGGAACTGGCCCCAATGGGTCACGGTCGGCCGGATCCGGTAGAGCCAGGAGCGCTCGTTGGTGGTGCGCGGCGCGGTGAACGGCGAACCGGAGAGCTGCTCGGCATAAAGCCCGTAGGAGCACTTCTGGGGCGAGTTGCGGCCGATGGGCAGCGCGCCGGGAAGCGCCTCGGTCTCGAAGCCGTTGCCGAAGCCTGACATGTAGCCGGGCTGTATGGCGCTCTCCAGCCGGTCGGCGGCTTGGTTGTGCAAGGCCGGGTTCTGGACATTCATGGTCGTGACCTCCATAGATGGTTACAGAGGTAACCATTCATTTTGTAACTAACAACCTGATGAGCAAGCTCCAGCTGGAAACCTTCCTGCCCTACAGGCTCAACCGCATCGCCGCGGCGGTCTCGCAGGACTTCCGAACCGTCTACGGCCCGCACCACGACCTCACGATTCCGGAATGGCGGGTACTGGCGACGTTGGGCCAGTTCGAGGCGCTGAGCGCCAAGCAGATCGGCCGGCACTCGGCTATGCACAAGACGAAAGTCAGCCGGGCCGTGCGGGCCCTCGAGGAGCGGCGCTGGCTCAAGCGCCGCGAGAGCGAGGAGGACCGGCGGGAGGAGATCCTGACCCTGACGGCGCTTGGCCGGAAGGCTTACCGGGACATCGTCCCGAAGGCGCTGGCATTCGAGCGCCGCATCCTGGAGGAGTTCGGCCCCCAGGCCATGCCGCTCCTCGCCGCGTTGGAACGGCTTGAGCATATTTTCGGCGTTCGTTGATGTCGGCCAGGCGAGGCGCTCGACCTTTGCATCATACTCCGGAGACGACGCTCCGGATATCCCGGCCTTCGACGAAGGCCTCGAGCGTTGCCCCGAGCCTGCCGACATCCTTCAGATAGGGAAACGTGTTGTGTCCCGTTTCCAGCTCGATGACGTCGGTATGCGGGAACCCGCCCAACCGGCGAGCCATGTCCATGTCGAATGCGTTCTGCCTTCCGACCAGGACCGTGATCGCGCTCTTGGAATTGGCGGAAAGAACCTGCGTCAGGTCTCCGCACTCGAGCCGCCGATCCTGCAAGTGCCGAATGCTCAGGCTGCCCGGCATGTTCAGGACATATTCCGGAGCAGACGCCAGGATGCGGTCGGCTCCCATGGCGACACCGATGCCCAGGGCCGGAAAGCCGCCCATCGAATGCCCGAGGCACAGGACTTCGTGGTCCGCGAACTTCGATCTCACGTCCTGAAGGAATGCGAGGAGCCCCGAATAGGAGGACGACACGTCCGGAACCCCGCTCTGGTACCATTCGTTCACGCCGGGATTCAGGAAAAGCTTCTTGCAGTCGACATTGCGCAGGAAGCTCGAATGCGAGCGCGTCCCAAGCTGCTGGTTGATATAGGCAAAAACGATCAGGAGCCTTTTGGAATCGGAATCGGGCTCGAAAATGAGATGGTCCGAGTTCCGGATGGAAACCGGCCCGGCCCCTGTCACCTCTTGCAGCATCTCAGGTTCAATCCTTTGCAGCGTTCATCGCCTGCATTCGTTGCAGGACGCTTGACCCAGGCGGCTCCGGTGTCGTGCCGCCACGCGACCGCACGAAGCCGGCTTGCCACACGACATGGAGAGTTTCAGCCTGAGCCAGGGAGAAGATCGGCCCAAGCGATCGGGTCATTCATCTGACGCCGCGCCTCGATAGCGAACGGCATTGCTCCACGCCTGTTCAATGCGCCTGAGGGTCCGGAACGTGGTCTCGAGATCGCGCATTTCCGCTTCATCGCGCGAGACGAGCTGCTGATACGCCTTGTCGTTCCGCCTGATCATGTCGCACAGCTCACGCCCCTTGTCGGACAGCCTGATGCGGGCGGACCTGCGATCCCGCTCCGAGGCGGTGCGAATGACATACTCGGCCTCCACAAGCCGCTTAAGGCTGTAGGACGCGTTAGATCCGAGATAGTAACCACGCTCGATCAGGTCGCGAACCGAAAGCTCGCTCGACCCGATCGTGAACAGCATCATCACCTGTGACGGGCTGAGGTCATCGATGCCGGCTTCGATCAGATCCGCCCGCACGAGATCGAGCGAACGCCGATGCAATCTCTCGATCACACGCACGACCTCGATATGACTGATGCCTGCCGGCTCCGCCTGAGTCTGCACAGGGCCTTCCGGCCGGCTCATGGGCTCGTCGCCTCGGCGATACAAGGCCTGCAGCGTAGCATGCAGATTGCTCTCCGGCTCATCTTGCGCAACAATCCAAGGCAAGGAATTCGATATATTTTGCATGCTGTACCCCGTTATCCATGAAATAAATTAGTTCGAAATTTGAACTAATTTATGAGTTCCCTTGGCGCTGACAGCTTATCCGGCAAGTAAACCGGATAAAACTAAGAACCCTTATTGTTGTTTCCTCTGCCAGAGAATTTTTTATTGTTCGTCGAATCATACTTTGTGGGTAGACGTCCTACCATCTGTGTTTCATAAATCCCTTCGAATAACTTTTAGGCAAAAATTAGATCTGCCGCACCATTGCCTCTTTTGGAGCCATTCCCGTATGAAGAAAACGGCCAATCCAGAAGCTGCCGCCATCATCCATCGGACGCGCAAGGCGTTTGCAACCGGAGTCGTTTATGCCGCCGCTCTGAGTGCCGTCATCAACGTGCTTCAGTTGACGGTTCCTCTCTTCATGCTGCAAGTCCATGACCGGGTTGTGAACAGCCAGAGCACGGACACGCTGATCATGCTGATCATCGTCTCCGCCATCGGCCTGACAGTCTATTGCATCCTCGATTACGTGCGCGCCCTCACCTATCAGGTCATGGCGAGCAAGCTGATCAGAAAGCTGAATCTCCCGATTCTGGAGGCCGCGATATCGGCCTCGGTGACAATGGGCATCTCGAAGTCCAGTCAGGCGATTCGCGACCTTAACGACATACGTTCGTTCATTGTCGGAAGCGCCATCAGCGTTCCCCTGGAGGCCTTCTGGGCCCCCATCTTTCTTGCCGTCCTGTTCGCGCTTCATTGGCTCTACGGCCTGGTGGCGCTGATTTCGGCCGTCATCATCATCTCCCTCAGCCTGCTGTCGGATTTCCTGACGCGCCGGGCCATGAAGCGCGCCAATGAGTCTTCTGTAAGGAATATTGGTGAAATCAGCGGCACCCTCCGCCATGCGGAGGCGATCGAGGCCATGGGAATGCTGCCTGCTCTCTCGGAGCGATGGCGTCAATCGCAAATGCACACGCAGGATCTCCTGGACGGCGTGACCCGCCGGAGCCGCGCGATGGCATCCATCACCCGCACCTGCCGGTATGCCATGCAGATTGCCGTGCTTTCGACCGGCGCAATCCTGGTGATCCGGCAGGAAGCGAGCCCTGGATCGATGGTGGCCTCGAGCATCATCATGGGCCGCATGCTCCTGCCCTTCGACTCGATGGTCGATGGTTGGAGGCAGTGGGTCCTCGCGCTCTCCGCCTGGAAGAACGTGGGCGATCTCATCGAGAACCAGGCCCCCAAGCGCGAAACCAAGCCGACCCCGCGGACCCAGGGCGAGCTGACGGTCGACCGGCTGGTCTATGCCCCGCCCGGCTTCGACGTGCCCGTGCTCAAGGGGCTGACGTTCACCCTGTCGCCGGGCGAGGTGCTCGGCATCGTCGGCCCATCGGCGGCCGGCAAGTCAACCCTGGCCCGCGCGCTGATCGGCGTCACCAAGCCTACGTCCGGGGGCGTCTATCTCGATGGCAACAACGTTTATCTTTGGGAGCGCAGCTCGTTCGGCGACATGGTCGGATACTTGCCGCAGAGCGTCTCGCTCATCGATGGAACGATCCGCGACAACATTGCACGAATGCGGGATTCCGATCCGCGGCTGGTACTGGAGGCCGCCCGGCTCGCCGATGTTCATGAGATGATCGGTCGCCTCCCCCTCGGATACGATACGCATCTGGGGGACGGGGGCTACGCTCTGTCCGGCGGGCAGCGGCAGCGGATCGGCTTGGCGCGGGCGGTCTACGGCAGGCCGCGCCTGATCGTGCTCGACGAGCCGAATTCCAATCTCGACACCGACGGCGAACGGGCGCTCGTGCGCACCATCGAGAGCCTGCGCGCCGACGGGGCGATCATCATCCTGATTGCCCATCGCCCCTCCGTCATGCAGGTGGCAGACAAGCTCATGGTGTTGCAGGAAGGCAGAATCAGCCAGTTCGGCCCGCGAACCTCGGTCGTCAGCTCCATCACTCCCGGTGAGAAGCCGGTCGCGGCCGTGAAAGGAAGCGCATGAAGAAGCGTTCGAACATGGTGGAACGGGTTGCGCCCGTACCCGCGCCCTACATGCCCATGAACGTCGAGCCCGCGCGAGACAGGTTCAGCCAACGGGATCTGCGCGAGCCCTCCTATCGCGGCCCGGTGATTGCCGGCTTGGCGACGATCTTCCTGGGGCTGGGCGGCCTCACGACGTGGGCGTTCTCCGCTCACCTCGACAGCGCGGCGGTTGCAACGGCAACCGTCGTGGTCGATTCCAAGCGCAAGACCATCAGCCATCTCGAAGGCGGCATCCTCAAGATGCTGCTCGCCCACGAGGGGGAGGTCGTGAAAGCGGGACAGCCCCTGCTGCGTCTCGACGGCACGCGGGCGAAGGCGGAACTCGAGCAGCTGCGCTCCAAGCGGATCGGCCTGGAGGCGCGGCTCGTGCGCCTGCGGGCCGAACAGGCCGGCCTGCCCGACCTCAGCTTTCCCGACAACCTGCTCCAGTCTGGAGGACCGACAGCGGAAGAGATCCTGAAAGCCGAGAGAAAGTTCTTCCACGCAAGGCGCGAGATGTTCGAACGCCGCGTCGACATCCAGAGGAAGACCATTGAGCAGCAGATCGCAGAACTTCAGGCCGTGAAGGCCCAGACCGAGGCGAACACCCGGCAAGCGGAATTGCTCGACCGGGAACTCAAGGCCATCGCAAGCCTTGTCGAGAAGGGCTACGCGCCGCGTCCGCGCCTTACAGAAATGCAGACGCGCGAAAGTCAGCTTCAGGGCGATGCGGGCGAACTCCTATCCCGCAAGGCAAAGGCGGAGCAGGCCAAGGCCGCGGCGGAGCTCGAAATCCTTTCCCTCGGCAACGACTTCCAGCAACAGGTCGCATCGGACATTCAAACGGCTCAACTCGAACTGGCCGATACGCTCGGGCGCATAGACGCTGCAACCGATGTCCTGCGCCGGGTCGAGGTCGTCTCGCCTGAGCGTGGAGTGGTGACGAATATCCGCTCCCATACGGTGGGAAGCGTCATCGCTGCAGGCCAGCCGATCCTCGATATCGTTCCGGAGAATGAGCCCTTGATCGTCGAGGCGAAGATCGGCCTGAGGGATATCGATTCCGTTCGCGTCGGGGCTCCGGTCCAGATTCGCCTGACCGCCTACAACAGCCGCAGCACGCCGCCGCTCGCGGGAAAGCTGACCTATCTTTCGGCTGACCAGCAGATGGACGACCGCAACAATTACGCCTATTTCGTCGCACGCGCCGAGATCAATCCGGAGAGCCTCGAGGCGAATTCCAAGACGGTTCTCTATCCCGGCATGCCGGCAGAGGTTCTGATCATCAACAAGCCCAGGCGCGCCATCGACTACCTGCTTGCACCCATCACGGAAAGTTTCGATCGCGCCTTCCGGGAGGAATAGGGCGAACTCCTTGTTCTGGCTCGATGATTGACAGCGCGACGCCCAAGGGTCGTCGCGCTGTCGCTTTTGGCGATTTGTTTCGAATTTTAAAATAAAATAACTCAATTCAAGAAATATATTTAATCAACATACGTTCAATATTGCTGACCATATATTAGTAAAATAGGAATTCATGAAAATACTACTTTAGCATTTACAAGTAATAATCCGTGCCTTACTTAGAAGATTGCCGGGAAGCACGCAGCGCATGCCCCCTCCCGGGAATCTCCTTGCGCAAACGGCGCTTCATTTTGGCTCGAATATGCAACCGGGTGGTCGCAGTTCGCCCGGTTCTGACAACAAGGATGAGAGACATGGCGACTATTGGTGGTGGAGCCTCGAGCGATTTCTTGCAGGGCACATCCGGTGCAGATGTGATCTTCGGAAACGGCGGTGACGACCTGATCCTCGGCGGCGGCGACAGCGATGCGCTCTCTGGCGGAGCGGGTGCCGATGTTATCTTCGGCGGGTCCGGAGACGATTGGATCTCCGGCGGCGCCGATGACGACGTCCTCTTCGGCGGTGTCGGGGCCGACGTCATCCAGGGCGACGGCGGGAATGACATCCTGTTCGGCGGCAACAGCGACGACATCCTGCTCGGCGGCACCGGAGACGACTATCTTCGCGGCGGCAATGGCAATGACATCCTCCGCGGCGGCGACGGCAGCGACGTTCTCGAAGGCGGCTCCGGCAACGACATCCTTCAGGGCGGAGCCGACAGCGACATCCTGCGCGGTGGATCGGGCGCCGACATCCTGGACGGCGGAGCAGGCGACGACGTGCTGCATGGCGGCGCGGGTGGCGACACCTTCGTGTTCAGCGGCGGCGGCGGCAACGACGTCGTCCTCGACTTCAAGGCCGGTGAGGACATCCTGCAGATCTCCAAGGGGATCAATGGAACCGACATTGCATCGGCAGAGGACCTCGCGAGCCGCGTCCATCAGGTTGGCAGCAACACGATCGTCGACCTTGGCAACGGCGACACGATTACCCTCGTCAATGTGAACGCCGACGACGTCAACAGCAATCCGAGCGACTACTTCTCGGTTCATTGACCTGCCTTCCGAACCATGAACGGGTGCCGCGGAAATTTCTGCGGTATCCCACCAGTGCATCGTGCGGCGCTGGCGCCCGCCGAACGAGATGACCTTCAAGGAGGCGAGCGTTTCGGCGAGGTGGAACCGGTTCACCGTCAGAAAACAAGGAAAGAGTGGAGACACAATAGCGATGGCTCAGCTTGACGTGCTTGCATCATCGGCTGAAGACCTTGCCCCTCCGAAAGCTACATCTCTCGGACGCAACGTGGTTCTCCTGACTTGGGATATGCCTCGGACCGAACGGGCCTCGTCTCCCACGATCAGAACGGAAGGCGAGGATATTTGGCCCCTCGCATCCTTGCGTCTTCCCTTGCCTGGCGGCGCGACGCGCCATTACTGGGGCTTTCAACGCCCGGTCGAAGGGGAGACAGTCGTCGATCTTTCGATCCAGGCACTTGGATTTAGAGCAAGCGTTGCCATCGGTTCCGACGCGCCGATTGCTCCTGTGAATGCCGAAGATCTTATTGAAGGGATCGACAGGCACGGTTGTGTTGCGCTCGTTTCGGCCCTGTTCAATGTGTGGGGCGCAATGTTCCACCTTCACCGGGACAAGACCTTCATTGGAATTCTAGGCGACCTCCTCGCGCAGATCGCTCCAACCCCTGGCCATGTCGTCCCCGTGGCGCGCATCGGGAATGACTTCATTCTGGCGAGAACGTCGCTTGTATCGGGTTTCGGCAAAGTCGATGCCATATACGTCTTCGGTCGGAACGGACTGACCCGCGTTCATGCGCGCCCCTACAGAATCTCTCACGGAAGAGATGGACGGGACATCGTCCATCTCCTGCTCGACCGGTCGCAGATCATCTCTGACGACGCCCTTCTTGTCCTGATCGGTCCCAGGGGATTGTCCGTCCGGCGGCTGTTCGAAGCGGATGCCCTTCTCCCATCGGTGGAGCGCTGGTTCCGCGAGCAGGCACAAACGGCGCCCGGCTTGCGAGAGCATGTCCTGATGGAGGTTTCCGAGCGATCCGCGGCAGGACAAGCCCATGCACTCGAACTGCAGTTGCGTTCACCCTTGCGGCCGCGTCGGATCTCAAGCAGCCTCACCACTCCATCGTCCGAGATCGTCTCCGCCCTTGCAACTCCTGTCGGGACCCTGGTGACCGGTTGGTATCGCGACCCTGTCGGCCTCTTCGCAGGAATCGAGATGAGTGCGCAGGATGACGATCCGAAGGATCTGACGGCCGACCTGTTCAGGTTTCCGGTCGAAGTCGCGGGACCTGCGGAGGGATCGCGCCTATCGGCTACGGGCTTTGCCGTCCTTGCTCCCGCTACGACCGGCCCGGCACAGATCCTGCAGCCGCGCTTTCACCTGCGCCTCAAATCCGGGGCGCGTCATCCGCTCGTGCCGCCGATCCAGCCTGCCGACCCCGTCGCAGCGCGAGCCGCAGCCTTGCGGTCCATTCCGGCCCATCACGTTGATCAATCCGTCCTGACGCGGATACTGAGCCCCGTCATCGCGAACCTTCATGAGCGGGCACGCGAGCGGATAGGCCGCCCCACGATCCAGACAATCGGAACGCCTCTGGCGCGCCCGAAAGTTTCGGTGATCATTCCGCTTTACAGAAATTTGGAATTTCTTCGTTTCCAGATCGCCGCCTTCGCCGCGGATTCCTGGTTTCGGGCGAACGCCGAACTCATCTATGTCCTCGACTCGCCTGAGCAGGCGCAGGAGGTTGAGCATCTGCTGGGCGGCCTCCACCTCATCTATGGCCTGCCCGTGACCCTCGTCATCATGGAAAGAAACAGCGGGTACGCGCGGGCCAACAATACGGGAGCCTCCGTCGCCCGAGGCGATATTCTGGCGCTCGTCAACTCCGACGTCATTCCCGTCTCCCCTGGTTGGCTCGAGCGAATGGCGGCGCGTCTCAGCGGCCGCCGCCGGATAGGCGCCGTCGGACCGAAGCTCCTGTTCGAAGATGGATCGATCCAGCATGCGGGCATGTACTTCTCTCAGGATCACCGTGGGTACTGGCTCAACCAGCACTTCCACAAAGGCATGCCACGCGACTACGCACCAGCCTGTGAGGAACGCATTGTTCCTGCTGTAACAGGCGCCTGCGTCGTTACACCGAAGGCGGTGTTCGATGCCGTTGGCGGCTTCACGGAAGATTATGTGGTCGGAGATTATGAAGACAGCGATCTTTGCCTCAAAATCACCATGACGGAGCGCAAGATCGCGTACCTCCCGGATGTCGAACTCTACCACCTGGAACGGAAGTCGATGTCCCTCAACGCCGAGTACATGCGTGGAATTGCCTGGCAGTACAACTGCGCTCTCCACACCGAGCGCTGGCGCGATCTCATGATGGCAGCAGTGCAGGCTGGACGCCCTCGCAAAGGAAGGAATGTCGCAATATGAATGTGCAGTTCGATCTTACGAATGCATCGGATGCGCTGAAAGCCCATTCCGATCATGGATCCGGATTCAGCCGACTTCTGGAACAGATTGCCCGGGACACCACGCTGCCGGCGCCACCGCCTGAGAATGTCTTCGTCGGCGACGGAGACTACCGAGCCATCGGCGCTGAATATCTCGGCCACTTCGTTCGCCTCGGAGGTCTCACGCCATCTGAATCCGTGCTCGATATCGGGTGCGGCATCGGCCGGATGGCTGTCCCGCTGACGCAATACCTGGATGCCGAAACAGCGACTTACGAAGGTGTCGACCCCGTGAATGCCGGCATCGAGTGGTGCGTCCAGAACATCACGTCGATCTATCCGAACTTCCGGTTCTGCCGCGTGGATATTGCTCACGAGCTTTACAATCCCGGCGGGGCGATTGCCGGGCATGAGATCGTTCTGCCATTCGCGGACTCGAGATTCGACTTCGTCACGATGGTCTCTGTCGCAACCCATCTCCCCGAAGCAGAAATCGCCGCTTACGCGCGTGAGGTCATGCGACTGCTGCGTCCGGGCGGGCGCCTGTTCCTGACTGCCTTCATCGTCGCGGCGGGAGACCCAGAGAGGCCGACAGCGCGCCCGCGCTTCACGCGGGGGGGAGAGCCCGGAACCTGGTATGGCGATCCCCTGGCCCCTCTGGGCGCAATCGGCTTCGACGCCGGGATCATCGAGGACGCCCTGAAGAAGGCGGGCTTGCGGATTCGACGCCTCAGCCTCGGCCACTGGCGCGGAATCGAAAGCAGTCATTATCAGGATGTCGTCATCGCCTCGAAGCCGGAGTAGCTCTCTTGACTACACGCGTGCTCGTCGTAGCCCATAACCATCCGGATTTTCATCCCGGCGGGACCGAGATCTTCGCCCATGACCTCTTTCGCGAGTACCGTGCGCGCCCGGATGTGGAGGCCCTGTTCCTTGCCGCGACCAACAATCTCCATCGCGGGCAACGGCCGGGAACCAGCTTTCAGTCACCGGGAAACGCTCCGGATGAAGTCGTCATGTGGTGCGGCCATTTTGACCAGTTCAACCTGAGCCAGATCGACAGCTACGGCGTCGTCCCTCACCTCGTTAATCTGCTCGAGGACTTCCGCCCTGACATCGTTCATATCCACCATGTTCTGCTCATCGGGGTGGAGTTCATCGCGCTCGTACGCCGCATCCTGCCAGGCGCCCGCATCGTGATGACGCTTCACGACTATTACCCGATCTGCGCTCATGACGGTCTCATGATGCGGACAAAGGGGGGTGAAAGATGCGACCATGCCACGCCGAATCGCTGCAACGGATGCTTTCCGAGCACGACCGCAGATCGCTTTCTCCTGCGTGAGAAGCACATCCAAACCCATTTCAGCCTCGTTCATCGCTTCATCGCGCCGAGCCGCTTCATCAAGGATCGCTTCACGAGCTGGGGCTTGCGATCCGGGTTGATCGAGGTCATCGCGAATGGGCGCCCGGCCGTGGTTCCGGCACCCCACCGGCCGACTTCGACAGGCCGACGGTCCGTGTTCGGCTATTTCGGCAACCTCAACCCCTGGAAAGGCATCCCGGTTCTGCTCAAGGCCGCCCAGCGCATGGCTTCAGGAGGTTTCGACGACTTCGAGCTTCGCCTGCACGGCGGCGCATTGTTTCAGTCGCAGAAGTTTGTCGAGGATACGGACAGCCTTCTGGCAGAGACCGAGCCTCATGTGGTGAGGCTCGGACCCTATGGCCGCGACGATGTTTCGAGCCTGATGTCTGCTGTCGACTGGGTGGTGGTGCCCTCGATCTGGTGGGAGAACGCCCCTCTGGTGATACAGGAATCATTCATGCACCGGCGACCTGTCATCGTGAGCGGCATCGGAGGAATGGCAGAAGCGGTCCGGGACGGGATTGACGGCTTGCACGCCCGCCCGAACGATCCCGTCTCCCTCGCGGCCGTCATGCAGAGAGCTGCAGAGACGCCTGATCTCTGGGAGACGCTCGTCACGGCGATCAATCCGCCGGCTGATATCGCCGTCGTCGCCGAGCGACACATTGCGCTCTACCATAGCCTCCTCAAGGGCGCCGAGATCATTGAACTGAAGGCAAGCGCGGCATGAGCAAAGCACAGTCCAATCATGTGGTGACCATATCGGCGGCGGCAGGCAAGTCGCAGCTTCAAGGTCGCGTCGATGCGATCGAGGGGCACCGCCTGTTCGGATGGGTATGGGATCGCTCCCGGCCGACTGAGCGGCTTCAGGTGCGCGTCATCTTAGGCGATCGCACCATCGCGTCGGCCACGGCCGACATGCCGCGCGTCGATCTGCGTCGCAACGGAATCGGAGACGGTGGATACGCCTTCGAGATCGAGCTCCCGGGGACGACGGAGCAGGACGCGGATCTCCTATCCGTCATCGCGACGTCATCGGCTGGCGAGGATATCGTTCTCCGTTCTCCCAGCCAGAGCGAGCGCGCCGCCGAGGCCGCGATCAATGCGCCGCTGGGACGCGTTTTCGACCGGCTCGAGCTGCTGATAGAAGCGCAGCGCCGGTCCCAGGTTCTTCAGCGCGAGACAGTTGAGGCACTTCGCGGTACGTCCGAGCAGATCAATGCGATGGTCGGCGAAGACGATGGCATCGCGGCCGCTCTCGATGTCATACGCTCCAATCAATCCGACCTATCCCAAAAGATATCCGACATCGAAGTCTTTCTTATGCGCTTCGATAGGGTTCTCTCCGAGTTCGGGCAGAGAATCGAGGACCTGGGATCGTCGGTAGACCGCCCGATGCGCAGAGCGGTCGCGCTCTTGATCGCGTTCGGGGCAATCTCCGCTGCAACCTCCATAGCAACCCTCGTCGCCTTTCTGCGCCATCCCCCCTGGTGATGAGAAGCCCTAAAGCTAGGGTTAAGGCGATCATCGAACAGAAGTCCGGAATCTCGATGCAACACGATACACGAATGGTGCAGGAACGACGTGACCTCCCTCTCGACGGAGAGAGTGTCCTTGTCACTCCAGTCGGAGATGACCTTATCCTGATTGCCGGCGTAGCAGACACAATGGCCGACAAGGTCGAAGTTCTGCTGAACGGCGATCCCTCCATGTCGATGAAGTCCGACATCAGCCATTGGTCCCGGAAGGATGCACCCGCCGATGCGGCTATCGGCTTCGTGGCCATCGTTCCGGTCCATCTCTCGGGCAAGGTCCGCCTGCGCTCGGTCGTCATGCGTCGCAACGGGCAACCGATCCGTTACACGTTGATCAAGCCGGCACTGTCTCTCCCGGCATTGGCCCAGGTCGTATCCGCCGATGCCGGAGATCAATCCTCAATCATCCTCGACCGTATCGTTCTTGCGCTGATCGGCGGAAAGGCCAATCAGAAGCGGCTGGACGCTGCCCAATCGCTCCTGGCATCGACTGGACCTGCGGATGGCTGGATCGAGGTTATCGGCGCTGTCGATACAGGGCAGGTCTTTCTGCAAGGTTGGGCATCTGGTCTGCCTGGCGATCTGGTACACGTTCTAGCCGCACATGAGGGACTTACCGCTGGAGAGTTCAGGTCTGCGTCGGTTCCTCGCAGCGATCTGGGAGAACAGGGCAAGGGCTTCGTCGGGTTGCTCGATGCCGGCAAGACGATCGATCCCGCTCAACTGAGGAAGCTGTTCTTTCGTGGAAGAGACGGCTGGCGGGCCCTTGAAGTCTACGACCGCCGCGTCCTCCTGTCGCCGATGGACGTTCCTGCCCATATTCGGGATGGCCTCGCCCGCGCGAGCGCGAATCCAGCCACAATGCTGACCTTGCGGCGAGCTGGGGAGCGGTTCGACGGCCGCGACACCGTGTCGGACCTCAGCGTGCCGGTTCGCCTCGGCATGGATATGGTCGCAGAGGTCCCTGGCGGAGGCTTCCTCGTGGCCGGCTGGATGCTCGACCCGGAGGGGCACGTGGATGCCCTGACTCTGCGGGCCGGCACGTATGGTCGGCGGATCGATGAGACCTGGACACGTCTTCCACGAGCGGACGTAACGATGGCGTTTCAGCATAACGGCCTGTTTTCAGGGCGTCTCGATCCGGCGCGCTGCGACCATGGCTTCCTGGCGTTTGTCCCTTGCGATCCCACTTTGGCCGACACGGCGGTCTATTTCGAGATGACCGTCGGAGACACCGTCGCTTTTTACCCTCTTGCGCCGCTTCGCAATCTGTCGCGACGGGCCCTGGAGAAACTGATCGCGCCCCTCGATCCGCGAACCGCCGCGGCCGGAGCTGCAATCGAGCGTCATATCGGGCCGATGATGCAGTCGATGATCTCACCTGCGCCGAGCGTGATGGAAATTCGCGACATCGACTTCACCGACACGGAAAACGGCAAGGTTTTGGTCCTCGGGGCCGGCCTCGATGTCGAGGAGGTGTCCGTGACACTGTCACTTCTCGCGCTCGATGCTGAAACGCGAAATGTTCCCATCATCGTTTCCATTCCCGTCGAAGCCTTCGGCACCATAGCTCCTGAAGTCGAAAGGCTGTCTCGCTTCTACGGCATCAAAGTCCGGGTTGTCGGCGCGGCAGGCGTGCAGGATGCCTGCGACGCATTCGAGGCCGCGGTTCAGGCGACAAAGGCGGACACGCTGATTCTCCTCGCCGCAGGAGTTCTTCCTCGCCAGCAAGGATGGGTCTCCTCGCTGGAGCGGGCCTATCGGAATCGCGGCAACAAGGCCTTGATCAGCCCTACGATTCTCTATGAGGACAACTCCATTCGCTTCGCGGGAACATGGCTCGACAACGAGGAGCAGAAGCTTGCCGATCGGTATATCGGGTACCCGCGCGACGTCGTGCATGGATCGCAGCCGACAGAGGTCGTCGCAGGCTCGTTGGCATGCTGCATCGTCTCCCGTGAGGCTGTCGTATCGGCTGGCGGGTTCACCCGCTCCTACCTTAGTTCCAGTGAAAAGGGACGTGATCTCTGCCTCAAGATGCGGCTCGGAGGCACCCTTGCCGTATGGCTGCCGGATGTCGAGATGATCTCGGCCGACAATGACGTTACCGCGTCGGCCCTGCCCATCCATCGCCTCGCTCAGAAAATCGACCGTTGGAGCTTCGACCGGAAATGGTCGCTCCTCATCAACAACATGAGGTAGTGGAATGATGTCCAGGCACCCTCCCCGCGTTCTCATCGTCTCTCATGGCCACCCGAGCTTCTCTCTCGGAGGAGCCGAGATCGCGGCCTATAATCTCCATAAGGGCCTCAACCGGATCGGCGATGTCGAATCTCGCTTCTTCGCGCGCGTCGGCCACCCGGTCGCGCGCCATGGCGGGACGGCCCTGATGAGCCTCCGGCAAACAGAGGGCGAGTTTCTCTACCATGCCGACGAGTATGATCATTTCCTCATTTCCAACCGGAATACGGAAGAGATCGAGCGTGATTTTCTGCGTGTCCTGAGGGACCTGAAGCCCGATGTCGTTCACTTCCATCACTTCATAGGCCTTGGCCTGGAGATGATTTATGCGGTTCGCAGGGCACTTCCGGATTGCGTGATCGTAATCACGTTCCATGAATTCCTCTCGATATGCAATCACCACGGGCAGATGGTGAAGACAGGCGGCACAAAGCTCTGCCACAGGGCCTCGCCTTCAGATTGCAATGCCTGTTTCCCGGAGATCTCGCCGGCACGTTTCCTGCGGCGCGAGAATTTCATACGTGGCCTTCTGGATGTCGCCGACTACTTCGTTTCGCCAAGCCAGTTCCTCGTCGATCGCTATGTCGAGTGGGGACTTGACCGCTCCCGTTTCATCGTCATCGAGAACGGCCTCGACATCGCCGAGCCTGCGCCGGCGCGCGCGCTCCCGCAACGGGGAGGAAGGCGCTCGCGGTTCGGTTATTTCGGACAGATCACGCAGTTCAAGGGCGTCGATATTCTTCTGGACGCGGTAACCTGCATCCCGGAATCCGTCTGGGGCGATGACGCGCAGCTCATGATATTCGGCGGCAACCTGGAACGGCAACCGGAAGGATTCCAGGAGAAGATCAGGAAGCTGGTGGAACGGGCAGGCCCCCGGGTTCGCTTCTACGGATCCTATCAGAACAGCGAGATGCCGCGTCTGATGCGCTCGATTGACTGGACGATCATTCCGTCGATCTGGTGGGAGAACTCGCCGATCGTGATTCAGGAATCCTTCTTTCATGGCCGCCCGATGATCTGCAGCAACATCGGCGGAATGGCTGAAAAGATCACTGACGGCGTCAATGGGCTGCATTTTCGTGTCGGCTCGTCCCAGGATCTGGTCGACCGCATGACAGAGGCGCTGACGACCCCGAAGCTCTGGGAGAGCCTGCGAGCAGGCGTTCCGCAACCGATCAGTTATGAAGAATGCGCCAGGCTGCATCTCGAACTCTACCAGGACCTTGCCACGAAGAAGGCAGCGAGCAGTTCATCTGTCGCACTGACGGCCTAGCGATCCTGGCCTGACCCAAATTGGAGATAACCCGATGAAACGAATTCTCGTCATCAGCCCCTCAGGCGAAGTTTATGACCATGACAACGTCCGCTGGTATAGGCACAAGGAAATCCAGCGAAGCATCAATCATTATCACAACATCGGCGATGCCTTCGTGTTCGACTCGTCGCTGAAGCTCCTGAACTACGACAAGCTCGACGCCTTGGAGATCGCCAATCCCGATCTTTCTCAGATCGACCGGATCAACGCCGAGTACGATTATGTCTTTCTGCGGGGATCCAACTATGTTCACAAGGATATGGTGTGGAACCAGGCGGCCGATGTCCTCAGGAAGCTCAAGATTCCCGTCATTGCGTGGGGCATTGGCGCTCAGGCGCCGGTCAAGGGCAAGATCGAGCTGTCCGAGGAGACCAAGACGGTCCTGCGCCTGATGGCGGATTCGACAACGTCCATCGGTGTTCGCGGGGCCTATTCGGCTCAGGTTCTCTGGGACATTGGAATCAAGAACATCCGGATCGTAGGCTGCCCGACCGCCTTTCGGCGGAACAATCCTGATCTCGCCATCCAATTGCCGCCGCTTGAGAGCATTCGAACCGCAGGCATTACGATGCGCCGGGAGGTGTCTTCTACCTATGCCCGCGATATCAAGCAGTACCTGACTTTCCATCGGGATCTCGTGAAGAGCCTTGCGGCGCGGTTCGACGTGGTCCTGATGGCCCAAGGGGAGATCGAGGAGAAGAAAATCGCCCTGGGAACGCCGGAGCAAAGAGAGGAGGCGTTCGCAGCCCTGCGTGGCGACAAGCAGGTGAGCGAATGGTATCTCGACGAGACAATGGAGAAACTGCACCGGGATCGATTGTTCTATTCCGACGTCGTCGCCGATTATGAGGATCTTGTGCAGCAGAAGGATCTCGTTCTGGGATACCGGCTTCACGGCAACCTGATGGCGCTCGCAAACGGCATTCCGTCCATCTACTTCACCTATGACAGCCGGACGGTCGAGTTCGCGGAAACATACCAGATCCCGAGCTTCGACGTGTTCTCCGGCAAGGCATTCAACCTCGAAGAGTACTGGGATCAATCGCTCTTCGACAAGTTCAATCGCGCCTATCATCACACATACCGTGAAATGCATCAGTTCCTCGTCGAGAATAGGGCCGATACGAAGATGCAGCCTGTGATGAGGCAGACCGAGTACAGGCAGCTGCAAGCAGCCTAGCTGTCTCATCGGGGATGCCGGTCGGTTTCGGCATCTCCTTCAATTCTTGTGCGACCATGGGAAAAGCGAAGGGTCAGACATGACTGTGTTGGTAACAGGCGGTGCCGGCTATATTGGAAGCCACATGGCTCTGGCGCTCGCGGATGCTGGGAGAGACGTTGTCGTCTTGGACGATCTCAGCACCGGCTTCGACTGGATGGTGACACCCTCGGCAACTCTCATCCAGGGGGATGTGGGCGACGAGAGCCTCGTTGGTGATATCATCCAGTCTCATGGAGTCACGGCGATTGCACACTTTGCCGGCTCAATCGTGGTTCCGGAATCCGTCACCGACCCTTTGGGCTACTATCTCAACAACACCGTTAAATCCCGATCCCTTCTCAGCGTGGCAGTGCGTCATGGGGTTGAGCGGTTTCTCTTCTCTTCGACCGCGGCCGTTTATGGCGATGCCAGGGAAAGCCCGATTACCGAGTCGGCGCCCCTTAACCCGGTTTCGCCCTACGGCACATCGAAGCTCATGACCGAGCTGATGCTGAGAGACGTGTCCCGCGTTCATCCACTTCGTTTTGTCGCCCTGCGATACTTCAACGTTGCCGGCGCCGATCCGCAAGGACGAAGCGGGCAAAGCACGCGTCAGGCGACGCATCTCATCAAGGTCGCAACCCAGGCGGCTCTCGGTGAGAGATCTCACCTCTCCGTCTTCGGAACAGATTATCCGACGCCTGACGGCACATGCTTGCGCGATTACATTCATGTGACCGACCTGGCTCATGCTCATACTCTTGCTCTCGACTATCTGGACGAGGGCGGCGACAGCACGGTTCTCAATTGCGGCTACGGCCGCGGATACTCGGTGCTCGAAGTCATCGAGGCCGTGAAGCGGGTCTCGGGCGTCGATTTCCCGGTTGACTTTGCCCCGCGGCGCTCAGGCGACCCTGCCACGCTGATCGCAAGCGCCGATCGGATTCGAAAGCTCCTGAACTGGTCTCCGAAGCTCGACGATCTCGAAGCGATTATCAGCCATGCATTGGCATGGGAGAACAGTCTGAAGTTACGCCGGGCGGAAGCTGCTTAATCGGATTCATGGCAGGGAGCGCCGCGATCCTGAAGATCGCCAATCTCACTGCCATAAAGCAATTGCCTTTTGATGCCAAAAGCGACGTAGCCAGTGTTGGCCATCGTCTTCCGGAAGATACTCAATTTCAGGATGGAATTCATATGTTGGATGAAATCACCAAGGACAAGACACTCGATCAGCCCGCACGCAAGCCCGCAGCACCTGCCAAACCCCTGCGGGTCGCAATTCTTTGGAAGTATCCATCGCTTGGGCTCTACTCGAACTCGGCATTTGAGGATCTTTACAACGGCATCGGTCACAACAACGGAAATCTGGCCTTTGTCTATGCCATCGCCAGTCACATCTCCAATCCGGTCAAGTTCTTCGGCTGGAGCGCATCGGCGGAAACCCTGAAGGAGAATGCCGACATCATCGTCATTCCCTGTGCCAACCAGCTGGGGCGCCACACGGATTACGGCAGCATGGCCGACAATCTGGAGAGATCCGGACTGCCGATCGTTGCCATCGGGCTCGGCGCCCAGGCGGACAGCTACGATCAGGACGTCCAACTCACCGATGGCACGCACCGGTGGGCGCAGGTGATCGCGCGATCCAACTCATCTTCGTCAAGCTCTAACATCTATACGCGTGGCGCCTTCACCAGCTCGCAGCTCGACAAGCTCGGAATCCACGGCTCGGTCGCCGGGGGCTGCCCATCGTACTTTACGAACCAGGATCCCGGCCTCGGCAAGAAGATCCACAAGCACTGGTCGGGGACGGCCCTGCCAGGCTCGATATCGGTTGCGGCAGGCCATCAGGCGTGGCTGAAGACTCGCGACATCGAGCATCAGCTGATCGCATTGATGATGGACCCGATGTATCCCGGTCAATACGTGGTCCAGTCGATGGGCGAGATGATCAGAGTCTCCCGGGGCATCTTCGAGGAGATCGATCCGCATGCTCTCAAGGAGATTCATAACCATACCGTTCCTCATTACTCCTTCGAGGAGTTCAAGGCGTGGTGCCGAAACTATGTCCGCTCGTTCTATGACGTCCCGGCCTGGATGGACACCCTGCGACGGCACGATTTCACGATCGGATCCCGGTACCATGGCGTCGCCCTGGCTCTTCAGGCCGAGCGCATGGGCCTGACGGTCACGATCGACTCTCGAACGCGGGAACTCTGCGAGAATACGGGCGTCCCGCATGTCGCCGCGGCCGATCTGACCATGCCGCTCACCCGCTCCAGCCTGAAGAAGATGATTCATTTCGACCCTGATGCCTATGACAGGCATCGGAGCGAAGCCGCTTCGAAGTATCTCGACTTTCTGACCGCGAACAGGCTCCAGCCGGCCGCCTTTTTGAACCGGCTTGCAGCCGGCGGGTCATGAGGCGGTTCTCTCATGCCCCCCGCGCGACGTGAGCAGTGCGCTTGCCTAAATTCATGAACAGGATCCGACGTTGGAACGCCTTCGCCTGGCAGGCGGTTCTGATGTTCATGATGAGCATGGCAGCGGCCTCGGCTGAGCCCCTTCACTTTTCGGTCTCCCGCGAGCCCGAGGAGGTCTATAGCTATGAGCGGCAGCGATGCGACTGGCGATCGATTCCGGATTCACCGGCCCGGGCCTATCGCCGCCGCGACGGCTCCGTGGCTCTGATCGCAGCGCATTTCCGAAACAGGGTTTTTGAGGGACAAACCTTCACCGAGCTTCGTCCCCTATGCTCAATCGTCTCCCAGGGCAGGGAGTCGGCCGACCCTTCTGCCTTCGACGATCGGTTCTGGGTGCAAAGCCTCATCCCGCTTGGCGACGGGCGCATTCTCGGACTGGCAAGCCAGGAATTCTCCGGCCTTCGCCATGGCGGGCTCTGCGCGAAGGGATCAGGCAAGCCGGAATGCTGGTACCTTTCGATCGTCGCGTTGGAAGCGGACGATCGGGATTTCTCGTTCAAACTGCTGCCTCGCGAACAGCGCCTCATCGCAGGATCGAACAGGCCCTTCGGCACGGACGTCAATGCCGCCGGGTTTCTTACCCTCTCGAACACAGTCTTCCATGGAGACTACGCCTATTTCATCGCTTGGACGGAGGACGCTGCGGAACCGGGCGGGCGCGGAAACTGCCTGTTCCGCGCGCCACGGTCCAATCTCGTGTCGGGTTGGCAGATGATGAGCGGCGGTCGCTTCGTTTCTCCACCCAATCCCTATCCGGCGAATGGCCAAGAACCCGTCCAGGCGAAATGCGACCGCCTCGGCAACGGCGACATGACGAGCAAGGTGCGGTCTCTGATCTGGCTTGAGACCAGGAACCTCTGGATGGCCGTCTGGTCGACCCGTTTCAACGATACCGGTGGCGTCTTCTATGCAACCTCGCCGGATCTGACGAACTGGTCGCCGGCGAGCCTCCTTGCCCCATTCGATCCTCCATGGGGAACAACCGAGAAGAAGATCTATTACGACTATCCCTCGATTATCGACCATGACAGTCAGTCACCGGTCTTCCAATCGGCCGGGAACACTTTCTATTTGTATATGACGCGCTTCAACTGGCAGTCAAAGCGCCCCACGATGAACAGGGACCTGGTTCGCTTCAAGGTGGTCCTGAGCGACTAAATATCCGAATCCGCTTCGAACCCATCACCCGGCAGCGACGGAGCCCGACATCGCTTCGGCCGCTCGTCCGGAGCGATACAGGGCTCTCCGGTGCTCGCCGCGGGAGAAGAGCCTGTGATGGAGCTCATCCACATGGCGCACCGATTGCAGCGCCTCGAGCATGGGCCCGCAGATCAGTCGTTCTCCGCAGGGCTCCCGATGGCAGACGGGATCCCAAAGGCCCATCGGCGTCCAGATTTCCGGGTCGTGCCATTCCGGCATCCCTAGGATCGGATAGAGGCACACGCCCCGCAGCGGAACGCCATCCTGAAGCAATTCCTCCGATTCCTGCGCCACTTCCCGCAGCCAGTGGCCGCGCTTGTCGCCGATATGGCTGGTTTCCGTGATCATGACCTCGCCGCCATAGCGCTCCCACACGGAACGCACAAGGGCACTCAGGGGCCAGCGGCGCGGATCGTCATCGACGAGTGGGGGAATTACTCCATCGGCCAATGGCGTTCCGCCGAACTCCCACTGATTGGTCCAGTAGTAATTGATGCCCACGATGTCCAGGTGCTTCCGGCTGCCGCCAAGCTCCGGCAGCAGGCGCCCGCAGAGCATATCCCAACTCTGGAAAACGAGCCGTTCATTGAAGTCCCGAACCTCCTCCTCAAGTTCTGGGCGGTCGAACGGTCGGGCTACCCGGCACAAGGGGTCGACATTGACGATCCGAGCATCGGGACAGGCCGCCCACAGGGCGTCTATGCCGGCAATGGCCGCGCGCGTGAGTGCCACCTTGAGATCCCAGCCGCGTCCGGTGGCATGCGGCGCGAACAGGCCCTTCTCGCCGGCGGCATACGCCATAAAGGAGGGTTCGTTCACTGGGGTGAAGGCACACGTTCCCTCCGTGCGCCGCGCGATGTACCGGCCCACGGCATAGCAATAATCGGCGAAGCGCTTCGGGAATTCCTCGCTCCAGAGATCGAGCCCCTGCGGATAGCCATAATGGAAGAGATCCCAGATCACTTCCACGCCATGGCGACGGGCTGCCTCGACAAAAGGCTCGACGGTGGAAAAATCATAGCGTCCACGGCCTAGATCCACCAGGGGCCACCGGATGGTTTCACGCGCCGCGTGAATGTCGAGTTCGGCGAGTTGCCGGTAGTCGTCATCGACCGTTTTGTCATGACCCGTCGCGACCACTTGATCGAACCAATGGCCATGCCGGTTATAGCCTGTGGATCCCTCGAACCCGGCCAGAAAGAAGCTTCGGAACATCCCGCTCTCCCCATTTTCCATTAAAGGCTTGCCGCAACGCGGGCCGGCGCCGCGGAGAGCATGCCGATACTTTCGACACCGCCGCGTACCAAGTCCTGATAGACATCGACGGCAGGCGTTCGCACCCGGCGCAGCGGATCCGACTCGCCCGGGACGATGTCCCATAACCCCATCTGGGCCAGGTGCTCGGTCACGGGGCGGCGGCCTTGCCGGTAAGCCCAGGTCACAAGCGCGAACATCGGCCACCAGGTATATCCCACCAGTGGGATGCCCTCCTGGCGCAGCTGCCGTGTGGCCGAGACGGACGCGTCGAGCCAATCGAGCCGACGGCGCAGGGAGCCCATCGAGGCCGTCTCCGAGATCATCAGCGGCGCCCGGTAGCGCTCGTAATAAAGCCGCCCGAGCCGAGTGATGAGATCGGCCCCGGCATAAGGCATGCGGATGCGAAAGCGTCCTCCGGCGTCCCGCAGGAGCTTCTTCTGCGTGAACATGGGGTAGAGATTCATGCCGATGACGGGAAGCGTGACAGCATTGTCGAGGAAATAGGCGAGATCGGCCTCCCGCGCTCCGTTCTTCAACAGCCACGCCCATAGCGAATGGCGCTCGTCGATCCGCCCCGAAACGAGGTCGAGGGCGAGGAAAACGATGTCCTGACGGCGCCGGGCTTCATCCTCGAATGCGGGATCGTCCGTATCGAACAGGTCGGTGGCATCGACGAAGTACGGCACGATTTCAGGATCGACAGCCTCCAATGCCCTGACGGTTTCCACCATGCCCTTTGCGATGGCCAGCATCAGGGCCACGAAGCCGGGCCAGCTGCGGCGGAACGGGGGCCACCAGCCGAGCCGCCCGCAATACCAGCCAGTAATGCGCGGCTCGTTGAGGGGAGTGTACCAGGTGATCCGTCCACGGAAGCGCTCGGCAAGCCGGGCCGCATAGTCCGAGACGAGCTTCGGGTAGTCAGGATGGAGGAAGGCTCCTTCGATCCACGCTGGCAACCCGTAATGGACAAGGTCGACCTGAGGATCGACGCCAAGCTCGAGCAGGCGTTCCAGCGTTTCGTCGGGAAATGTCCAATCCCAGGTGTTCGGGGCGGGCTGGATCCGATGCCAGGGCACGCCATATCGGGCACAAGGCACACCGAGTTCGGCAACAAGGCCGAGATCGTCATGCCAGCGGTCGTAGTGGCCGGTCAGCTCGTACTCGTCCAGGGTTCGCCCTGTGGTCGGATGAGGCGCCGTGATGAAGGTGTCCTCGATGCCGGTCGACCACCAGAACGCATCGGGCGCCGTCAAGCGCTGGAGCTGAGATCGAGGCGGAAGTGATCGGGTCATGCCGTGGCCGTCTCTTGAGCGTCAGTGCTTCCACTGCAGCACAGCGATTGGGCCGCGGGCGAACCTCGGCCGTCATGGGATCCAGGCTAGGAAACGGCTCACATGCGAGAAAGTTGCACCGACCTGCCCTTCGAGAACATCCGTGCGCTTCGCGCGTTGGTCGGGACGGGAGGGAAAGCCGGCCTCTCCTGGGAGATTTTTCAGGACCATGCCGATCCCGGCCTGGCCTCACCCTGACAGCGTCGGCAAGAACACCGAGCGGACAGGACATGACTGATACAATCCAGCCAGGCGACCTTCACCCCCGCCCGCAGCTACGCCGGGAGCGCTGGATTGACCTGTGCGGACAGTGGGGCTTTGCCTTCGACGATGAGGACCAGGGGCTTGTCGAGCGCTGGTTCGAGCGGGCGGAGCCCTTCGACCGCGAGATCGTGGTACCCTTTGCCCCCGAGAGCAAACGCTCCGGCATCCACGAGACCGGGTTTCATCCTGTCGTCTGGTACCGGCGTGAGATACAGGTGGACGATGCGGACCGTCGCGACCGGCTCCTCGTTCATTTTGGCGCCGTCGACTACAAGGCCACGGTCTGGGTCAACGGTCGCATGGCTGTCGAGCATACAGGCGGGCAGACGCCTTTCTCGGCCGACATCAGCTCCTTGCTCGTTCCTGGCGAGAGCCAGACCATCGTGGTCCGTGCCGAGGACGAGCCCCGGGATTTGCAGCAGCCCCGAGGCAAGCAATATTGGGAGGAGCATCCCGGCTATATCTGGTATCACCGCACCACGGGCATCTGGCAGCCGGTCTGGCTGGAGCCGATCCCGAAGGTTGCGATTGCCGAGCTGCGTTGGACGCCCGATGTGGACCGCTTCGGTACCGGACTCATCCTCCGGCTCGACCGGACGCCTCCGGCCGGCTGGCGGGTGCGCATACAGCTGAAAGGCGATCGCCCCATCCGCCTTCTCGTCGACGACACCTGTTTGCTCTCGGGGCGCGAGTTGCGTCGGGACATCCTCCTCGACATCAACGACGCGGCGATCCGCCGGCGCCGCACGCTGCTCTGGGCCCCGGAGCACCCCAACCTCATCGAAGCCACAATCGAACTGATTGATGAAAGCGGCACGGTCGTCGATCGCGTCGAGAGCTATTTCGGCCTGCGCCGCATCGAAGCCCGCGACGGGCGCTTCATCATCAACGGCATTCCCACGTTCCTGAGGCTCGTCCTAGCCCAGAACTACTGGCCGGATTCCCTCCTGACCGCCCCTGACGCGGATGCGCTCAGGCGCGAGGTGGAACTGGCGCAATCGCTCGGCTTCAACGGCGTCCGCATCCATCAGAAGGTGGAAGATCCACGCTTTCTGTACTGGTGCGACCGGCTCGGCATGCTCGTCTGGAGCGAGGCCGCCAATGCCTATGTGTACTCGGACCGTGCCGCCGAGATGCTGACCCGCGAATGGCTGGATGCTGTCCGCCGCGACTACAACCATCCTTCCATCATCACCTGGGTGCCCTTGAACGAGAGCTGGGGTGTGCCGGATCTCGACCGCTCGCGTCAGCAGCGCGATTTCGTGCGGGCCCTCTACCACCTCACGAGAGCGCTCGACCCGACACGGCCGGTGATCGGCAATGACGGCTGGCAGCACGCAGCCGGCGACATCTTCGGCGTGCATGATTATGCGCCGACCGGCGACATGCTGCGAGAGCGTTACGCAGACCGACAGACCATCGCGCGTACATTCCGGGAAGTGCGCCCGCACCATCATCCATTGCTCGGCGAGGGCATCGAGATCGAGGACGAGCCGATCGTGATCAGCGAGTTCGGAGGACTCGGCTTCGTGCCGCAGGCCAGCGAGGACTGGTTCGGCTATGGTCAATTCGCCAGCCCCGACGACCTGCTCGCCCGTTATGAGGAACTCGTCGATGCCTTGCTGGCCTCTACCGCGCTTGCAGGCTTCTGCTACACGCAGCTTACCGATACGGCGCAGGAAACCAACGGGCTGCTCACGGTGAACCGCGAGCCGAAATTCGATCTTGAGCGCCTGCGCGCCATCAACAGCCGACCCTCGAAGGCGGTGCCGAGCGAGATCCTGGACGTTCTCATCAAACAGGAGGTGGAGCGCCGCCGCCGCGAGCGCGGCCAGGAATAGAACTCCGGCAAGCGCAAGACCTCGTGGCCGGAACATCCGGCCCCGCTGGCGATTGCCTTTCAGAACCCTATACATGCCTCAACAGCGGAGCGCCGACGGGATGCCTATTCCCCTGCCGAATCAGCCTTACCCAGAGCCCACACCGGCGGATCCCAACCCGGCGCCGGTGAGCCCGCCGACACCGCCAGAGGCGCCTCCGCCCGAGCCCATCGGCGTGCCACCGACGACGCCTGGGGACATCCCGCCTCCGGGCGAACCTGTCGGAGTGCCGCCAACGTCACCGCAGGAGATCCCCGTCACGCCAACGACGCCCCAGCCTACCGCCTGATATCTCTCTGGATGTCAGACAGATGCGGCGCCTCGACCCGGTCAGGCCTTCCCCCGCCGGCGGAGCTCCCGGGCGCCTTTAAAAACGCTGTGCCGAGTATGGTTTCAGATCGATCCTGCTGGTTGCTCCGCCGATCAGATCTGCAACCAACTGCGCTGTGATCGCAGCCTGGGTCAGGCCATGATGACCATGCCCGAAGGCATAGACCATGCGCTTGTCCCGCCTGGACGAGCCTATCACGGGCAGAGAATCGGGAATGGATGGGCGAAAGCCCATCCACCGTCTTGCATCCTGGCCGGCATCGAAATCGGGGAGGAAGCGTTTCAGGCGAGCGATCATCGCGGATGTACGATCATGATTGGGCTCGGCATCCAATCCTGCGAACTCAACCGCACCTCCGACCCTGTCGCCCGTGTCGAGAGGAGAGGCAACGAATCCCTCGCCTTCGAACATGACAGGTCGCCCGAGCCCGAATGCCCCCTTGGGGTAAGTCGCGTTATACCCACGCTCGGTATCGAGGGGAACTCGATCCCCCAGCGTCTTTGCGAGCGGTCGCGACCAGATGCCTGCTGCGATGAGAACCCGGTCAGCGGCAACGACATTTGCAGGATCGTTCGTGTGAACCTGGATTTCGCCATCTTTCGGCTCCACGGCCAGGGCGCGGGCGGCCACATGCCGTACGCCCCGCTCCAAAGCAAGTCTCATCAGATCGGACGCCAGATGAGCCGGATCGGAGATGTGGCAGGCCTCCGGATAAAGGACGCCGACCTCGACGTTGCGCAGCGCCGGCTCCAGCCGTGAGAGATCGCTCAGGTCGATGACCTCTGCTCCGATGCCGAGGTCCCGCTGACGGTCGATAACATCCTGGGCCCGGAGAAAAGCCGCACGGCGCTTCCACACGGACAGAATGCCATGCTCGCGCAGATGTGCGCTCAGCCCCAATGAACTAAGCCTATCCCTCCAGCAGGGCAGAGCCTCCGCGTTGATGGCGCGTATGGCAGCCATGCTCGCCTTGATTCTCGCCGGAGACGACGCCAGGATGAAGCGCATCAGCCAGGGCGTCAGAGCAGGCAGATAGGAAGGTCTGATGGTGAGGGGACCCAGCGGATCCGCGAGCCAGTTTGGCAGATTTCTCCAGACCTTGGGCGAGGCCAGCGGCATGATGTCGGTATGAGCGATCCAGCCGGCATTGCCGTCCGTCGGTCGTGCCGCCTGATCGCCCGGCGCGACCAGGGTCACCTGGTATCCCCTGTCAAGGAGGGCATGGGCGGCCGCAAGGCCGACGATTCCAGCTCCGACAATCGCGATCCGCATCGTGTATCCTGTTCAGGGTAAGGATTGGGCTGCCGCTGGCGCCTTGGCCGTCATGCCCGTGTGGCCCGATCAACGACCTGGAATCCTTGCGCGAAGGGGTCGCGGTCATCGATGATGATCGTATTGAAGCCTGTCACCCGCGCCCATCCCTCGATCGAGGGAATGATGGCGTCGCGGTCTCCGGCTTTCGCCCGCCCCTCGATACGCCCGACGAAGGTTGAACCGATGATGCTCTCATGGACGAACTCGTCGCCTTCCTTCAACTCGCCGCGCGCTGCGAGATGAGCCATGCGTGCCGAGGTTCCAGTGCCGCAGGGAGAGCGGTCGATGGCCTTGTCGCCGTAGAACACGGCGTTGCGGGCATTCCCGTCCTTGGTCTGCGCACGTCCCGTCCACAAGACGTGGGTCAGGCGATTGATGTCCGGGTTTTCCGGATGAGCGATCCGGTAGCGCGCGTTGAAGGCCTCCCGCAGCTTCGGGCTCCAGCGCAGAATGTCCGAAGGGTCGACGTCCGACAGGTCGGAATAGAGAGGCTGCGGCTCGACGATCGCATAGAAGTTGCCTCCATAGGCGACATCCACGATCAAGTGCCCGAGCCCTTCGACCTCGACTTCGTAGCCTGTTCCATACAGGAAGGATGGAATATTGGTGATGCGCACCCGCTCGATGAAGGGACCATTCTGTTCGTAGCGTGCTTCGACGACGCCTGCCGGCGTATCGAGCCGCAGAAGGCCCGGTGTCTTCGGATGGATCAGGCCGTTCTCGAGAGCGATGGTGACGGTGCCGATCGTCCCATGCCCGCACATGGGGAGGCAGCCGGATGTCTCGATGAACAGGATCCCGACGTCGCAATCAGGGCGCGTCGGAGGGTAGAGGATCGAGCCCGACATCATGTCGTGCCCACGGGGCTCGAACATGAGGCCGGTTCGAATCCAGTCGTATTCCGCCAGGAAATGCTGACGGCGCTCGAACATCGTTTCCCCCTTCAACTGGGGAATGCTGCCACCGGAAACCACCCGTACCGGGTTGCCGCAGGTATGGCCATCGATGCAAAAGAAGGTGTGGCGCGCCATCGCTTCACTCATTGATCATGAACTTGTCGGCAATCAAGGAAATGGCGAAGGACATCGTCCTTCGCCATCGGCATATCACGCGGCTGTTTTCAGGCCGACATCAGGAAGAGCCGGGCGATGTTTCAGGGCCTTGTCCATGATCGCCTCAACCTCTGCACGCTCCTGAGCCGCGAGGGGAAGGCGTGGAGGGCGCGTCAGTTCCGAGCCACGGCCCATGATGGCCTCGCACAGCTTGATGCACTGCACGAGATCGGGGCGGGCATCGAGGTGGAGCAGAGGCATGAACCACTCGTAGAGCGCCCTCGCCTCCTCATAGCGCCCTGCCTTTGCCAGACGGAACAGCGTCTCGCCCTCCTGCGGGAAAGCATTCGACATACCGGAAACCCAGCCGGCAGCGCCCAGCATCACGCTTTCGACGACGACGTCGTCGAGACCGGAGAAGAGGACGAACCGGTCTCCGACCATGTTCTTCGTATCGGTGAACCGGCGCGTATCGCCAGATGAGTCCTTGAAGCAGACGATCGTTTCGCAATCCGCGAGAGAAGCAAGAATGTCCGGCGTCACGTCATTCTTGTAGATGGGAGGGTTGTTGTAGACCATGACCGGCAGGTCTGTGGACTTGGCGACCCCCCGAAAATGCGCGGCGGTCTCATGCGGCTTCGAGGAATAGACCAGGGCCGGCATGACCATCACACCGTCGATTCCGACCCGCTCCGCCTCCCTGGCGACCTCGGATGCGAAGGCTGTCGTGAACTCGGCGATACCGGCGATCACCGGCACCCGGCCACGGGAGACATCCTTGGCGGCCTCCATGACGGCCACCTTCTCGGACCGGCTGAGAGACGTGTTCTCCCCGACCGTTCCGCAGACGATCAGTCCGGAAACCCCGTCCCTGATCAACCCGTCGATCACCTTGGCGGTCGCCTCGAGATCCAGGTCGTAATTCGTCTTGAACTGGGTCGTTACTGCGGGGAAGACCCCTTCCCATCCGATCCTCGCCATTGCGCCCTTCTCCCACTCTGGACATTATGCACATTATTGTAGATTGTATAAAATCTACCTTGTCAAGCCGTCCCAGAGGGTTCTGACAAGAGGAAGCCGCCCCATTTTGCACTGATGACAGACCCATGACGCTCGAATCCAAGCCTGCCCCCAGACCAGCGCAGAAGTCTCTTCAGCATCGGACGATAGCCGCTGCCGTGGCAGACAGCCTGCGCCATCGGATTCTCGACGGCGATTTCAAGGCCGGATTTCCGCTCCGCCAGGACGCGCTGGCGGGCGAGTTCGGGGTGAGCCGCATCCCGATTCGAGAGGCTCTGATGCAGCTTGAGGCGGAGGGGCTCGTCAAGATTCATCCCCACCGCGGCGCCATCGTCTCGGAGCTTTCGACCGACGAGGTCCAGGAGCTTTTTGAGCTTAGGGCTCTGCTCGAGCCACGCCTCCTGGAGGCCTCCGTCCGCCATCTCACTCAGAGCGACTACGACAAGCTCAATCAAATCCTTCAGGAATACAGCGAGGAACTACGGGCGAACCATGTCAGGCGCTGGGGAGAGCTGAACACGGAGTTCCACATGCTTCTCTATCGCCACGCCGAGCAACCCCGCACCTCGGCAATCGTGGCCAACCTCCTTCAGGAATGCGACAGGCACACGCGGCTTCAGCTCTCCCTTACGGACGGCATGCAACGCGCCGAGACCGAACATGCCGAGCTTGTACGCCTCTGCCAGGGCGGCCGGATTGCAGCCGCCTGTTCTCTCCTGAAGGCGCATATCGAGGAGGTCGGCAAGTCGTTGCGGGTCTATATCGAGCACCATCAGAAAATGGATGGAACCCGATGACGGCCGGCAACGTGAAGGTCAGCCCTGGTCAGGGCAGATCGTCAGTCGCGTCGAGGAGTGCGCTGACATGGCAGAGAAGCATTTTGGGATACTGAAACGGCGAACCGCGACCCGCGAAACCTTCGGGAAAAACTCGCCACCCGGCATCGTTGAACGGGATCACCCGATTACAATGGCTTCAGGTCTGCCGGGATATGCCGTGCTGCCCAAAGCGCGGCTTGGGTGCGATTGCGTGCGCCGATCTTCTTCAGAATGGTCTTCACATGGACCTTCACAGTAGCCTCGGAGAGATTGAGTTTGCGCGCAATGACCTTGTTGGGTGCGCCGTCCTTCAGGCAGGTCAATATTTCCGACTCCCTGCTGGACAGCTTCCGGACTGAATGGCCATCGGTTCTCATGTCGTTCAAGCACTCGGCTGACTCAGGGTAACTGTTATAGGGAAGTATTCCGGCAGCCGGGAGGACAATCTCTGCAGGAATCACTGTCTCCCCCAGCATCACCAGTTCGAGTGACTTGACGAGCACGTCATGTTTATGGGTCGAGAGGCAGAACCCTTGGGCCCCTGCATTCCAGGCAGCCGATATAACACCTGGATCGAAGGCACTCGCTAGCACGACGATTCTTGCCGATGGCGCGTGGGCCTTCAATCTCCTTATCAGATCGACAGTCCCGATGGCGAAACGACTTCCATCTATTATGAAGAGTGCCGGCAACGCATCTTCTATAACAGGCAGGCTTGAAAAGCCGTCCAAGATTTCATGCCATACGACAAAGCCTGCTTCACATAGGACGTTCTCCAGGCCAAAGCGCAACAATGGATTCGTGCAAACGGGGAATACGATAGCCGTGGGGACTGAGACATTGTCGGATACCAGATGCATCCCGCTAGAGCTCTGCAATGACATTGGTAGGCCTGCCTCTTTTCATGCAAGTTCGTTCTTTGTCGTCGCCTGGCTTTCATTTCTCATTGTATGACGTAGACAACCTTACGGGACGCCGCATCGACGATGACGCGCTGCCCGTCCAAGAGGGCATACCGATACGTTTCATGTTTCGGGATCGGATATACTTCTACCGCCACGGGCAGACTTTCTCCGACAGAGATTAACCGGCTCGGGGAGAGCATCGGGGAACCTTCCAGGCTCGCATTAAGCAGCAGGGTGAGGTCCGTAGCAACGTTGCGCACGACATCGGGGATGGCCTGTGAGGAAATTGCCGATGCCGTCGCAAGCGGTTCGATCACCGTCGGCGCCATGGCGGGCGCCGCAACAGCCCCCACAGAGAATACGATAAAAGCCAGACGATACGCGGCTCTCATGCTCATCCTCTATCACTCGCCAAATCAGACAGAGAACGGAGCAACTCGCCGGTTTATTCCACCTTGTTTGGAAATCTTCTCAAAGCGCAGGAGATTGTGCTTCGAAGGGCATGTGGTCTGCAGCCTACCGCGCACTCTCGGAGAGAGCCCTGTCTTCAGCCTCATCGACAAGGGGCTGCCCAGCATTCATGCTCTGCAAGTACGCGGTCACCAAGTCGCTTTCTCCGCTTGGAACATATTCAGAGGACTTGGAGGGGCCAGACAATGCGAACTTCACGTTCCACCCGCCATTGCGGCAAGCGACAGCTTGTGCTTCCTCTGCACGCGACTGAAGCCGGAATTCGCGGCACAGGGAGCCATTTGCAACGCGATACGTCGAGATTATCCGCAGGCTGCCAAAAGGCAATTCCACATTCTTCCCAGATGCAATCGTATTCAACTCACGATGAACCACGGGATTATCCAACTGGGCCATCAGACGATTTGCCTCCGACCTGTCCTGCCTCCCCACGAAGTAGCCCAAACCGAGCGAGCCCACGACAATGGATGCGGCCAAGGCGATTGGTAGAAATGACCTCCTTGGCCGAGTTGCCTCGCTCGATGCCGGAATGGCTGCCGGAGGCATTCTCGCCTCGTCAGCGGCCTCATAGGCCGCGACCCGAGCTGACACGGCAGCCTGCAACTCCGGCGGCACATCGGGAAAAACAGACAAGGCAGAACGCGTCAGGCGCCGGCTTTGTTGAAAATCCATGATCCGTTTGGCCACAGCCGGATCCTCCGCCATCGCCTTGGCAATTGCGGTCGCCGTGGGCTCCTCAAGTTCCCCGTCGGCAAAGGCCATCAGGATCTCATCGCTAAAGTGGAGCTGAGACATTGCTATCGCTCTGCTTTCGTTTCTCGTCAGTCTTCAGGCGGCAGCCGTCATCTCCATCAGCCGCTTGCGTGCCCGTGCGAGCCGGCTCATGACAGTCCCGATCGGGACGCCCAGAACCTCGGCGGTCTCGCGGTAACTGAGATCGTCTGCACATACGAGGAGGAGGACCTCCCGCTGCTCCTGAGGCAAACCATCGATGGCACGCTGGACCTCGGACAGGACAAGCTTGTTCAGGATGGGTCCTTCTCCCGGGTCGCCGATGAGTTGCGTCTGCACCGATACATCCTCCGTCATTCCTTCAGTTCTCAAGCGCCTCAAGTGATCAATCCAGCAATTGCGGAGAATTCGGAACATCCAGGCATCGAACTTGGTCCCCGGCGTCCAGCTGCCTGCATGGGCGAGTGCGCGCTCGCAGGCCCCCTGAACGAGGTCATCCGCAAGGGCCTGGGAGCGACAAAGCACGAGCGCAAAACGCCTCAATCGAGGCAGGAGCGCCACCAATTCTTGTCCTATGGCTACAGGCATTCCCTCTCCGCGTGGCCTCTTCACACCATAACGGAGAACCTAGTCGATTTATTCCGATCTCAAGCAGGACGCTTCCAGGCGATGGGAACAGGAGGCGAAGGGGCTCGCTTCGGGGAACAGGATCAACCCGAGATCGGCCCTGATTGACCATGCAAAAATGGGCGGCCGCTCGGCCGCCCATGGATGAGTTCGAGAAGCTGCAAGTCTTAGCGGATAACCTGCACGATCTTGCGGCTCCCTGGCTCCACTAGCACGGGAGTGTCGTTCACAATCGTGTACCGATAGCCCTTCACCTTGTACTCGGCCGGCACCTCATGAAGGGTCACGCCGGACTCAGGCAGGACAGCGCCTACGCGCACCTCTTCCCTGTACGTATAAGACGGCACATTCTGCGTGGTCACGTACTGACGGAACTGCGGCTGCTGCTGATCCGCGATGCCGCCCACGATGGCGCCCGTGACGCCACCCACGGCCGCACCGACCGGACCGCCGACAATTGCGCCGCCAACCGCGCCGGTAGCAGCACCGGCCGCCGCGCCACCCGACTGAGCGAAGGCCGCGGCAGGGGCAAGACTGGCCAGAACAGCGCCGGCAAGAAGGATCTTCTTAAACATGAGCTTACTCCTGAATGAATCTTCGGGTTTCGCACCCGGCAACCGACAACGCGCGATCCATCAAGTAGTTTCAAATCAAGGCACGGGTCATAGGGCAAATTTATAGCTTTCCACAGGGCGAATTGATATGATCCCATCCTCAGGTGGAACATATACTTTGCAATTATTCATCTTCCGTTCATCTAAACCAACAAACCTGGCCATTGCGTGAATGAGATCTCGATGCA
Source organism: Pseudomonadota bacterium (assembly GCA_023386155.1). Classification (GTDB taxonomy): domain Bacteria; phylum Pseudomonadota; class Alphaproteobacteria; order Rhizobiales; family Beijerinckiaceae; genus Microvirga. The sequence continues at coordinate 51,386 of JAEWKH010000056.1, read as the reverse complement.
AATGCCCGAAGTCTCAAATTGAGACTGCCCCGTCATGACTGACACGCTCTGTCCCACTCTTGAAACAATCCCATGCCTTAGCCGTTATGGCTTTTTGGGTGTATCTTCGGAATCGGCCGCAGGCTCTCATTGGTGTTCAACCGCGAAGGTGAGTCGTTTCAATGAAACCAAGCCAGCGCAGTCTTTTGGTCGCCGTATCGTGCTTCGCCCTTACCTGCCCGGTGACGATCCAGATCGATATCGCAAAAAGCGGCGGCATGGTCCTTGAGGCCGCACCCGCTATTGCCAAGGAAGGCAACGATGGCGGCGGGCGAGGAGACGGCGGAGGCAATGGCAACGGGAATTCAGGCGGCAAGGGCAATTCCGGGAATAACGGTAATTCCGGGAACAAGGGAAACGATGGAAGTAAAGGGAATTCAGGCGGCAATGGCGCTCCCGGGAACGGTGGAGCGGCAGGCAATGCAGGGAATAGTGGGAACGGTAGAGAGGGCGGCCCATCGGGCGGTGTCGGCAACGGCAATGGTCGCAGCGGAGAGAATGCGAACGCCGGGCGGGGTACTTCCGACGGGTCAGGACGTGCATCAAATCAGGGGAACTCCGCGAATCCTGGCAGGGCATCGGGTCAAGGCGCCTCCGGCCAGAACCATTCGAATGCTCAAGGGAGGTCATCCGACATGGGAAGGACGACGGGCCCGAGAGCAGGAAGCACACTCGGGGCAAACCCACCTGCATCCGCGATAGCTGGAGGATTGTCGGCTCTTTTCGGAGCCATCTCCAATGGCCTTCGTCCCCTCGCGAGCTCCCCTGAAAGAGCTGCCGACAAGGCAAGAAACCGCAAGAGCGTTGCGAAGACGAAATCCAATTCTGGCATCACTGAATCAAGGCAGATCTCCCGCACGGATCAGCAAGGGAAGCATCAAGCAGGAAGCGGCAAGGCGGTCGGGAGAAAGAACGAAAAGGCAGTTGCAGCGCACAGAACGCCGAACGCCCGCCCTGGGGTCCCTGCAGCAACAGTAGATCGATCGCTTCCCAAACCCATCCGCGCCAGGAATTCGATTGTTGCGGCTGGTCTCACGCCAACCGGGTTGGCTCGGCTAAACGCCCAGGGTTTCCGGACGGAAGTGCAGACGAAGGGGACTCTCGTGAGTGTCGTCAGGCTCATTCCGCCACGCGGAATGTCTCTTGGCGAGGCGCAACGCAGGGTTCGCGTGGTCGACGCGGGGGCCGCAACGGATTTCGATCATTACTACTACACGGATGAAGGTTCATCCTGCGTCGGCCCAAGCTGCGAGGCTATTTCCCTGATCGGCTGGAACATGCCCGCGTCGGAACAATGTGGCCCTGCTCCGACTATCGGATTGATCGATACGGGGATTAATCGCGATCATGAAGCGCTGAAAGGGCAAGCGATAGAAGTCCTGGATGACCTCGATCTCCGCGGAAGCCCTTCTCTGCGCGATCACGGCACGGCTGTCGCGGCAATCCTTGTCGGCCGAAGCGGCAGCAGCACCCCCGGGCTCCTGCCTGGAGCGAGGCTGCTGGCCGTGGACGCTTTTTATCGAGATGGCGGGACTGCAGACCGAACGGACGTGCTAACGCTCGTTCGCGCGTTGGAGGCCTTGGCGGAACACGGCGTACATGTCGTCAACATGAGCCTGTCCGGCTCGGACAATGAAGTCCTGAAAAGAGCGATTGCTGCGGCCCAGGAGAAGGGCATGATCATCGTTGCAGCCGCTGGCAATAATGGTGCAGGCGCAGAGCCGTCCTATCCAGCCGCTTATCCCGGGGTAATCGCCGTCACCGCCGTGGACAAGAAACTCACAATCTATTCTCGGGCAACGCAGGGCGAGTATATAGACCTAGCCGCTCCTGGAGTGGACTTGTGGGTCGCCTCGGCCGACGGCGGCGCCTCCGCCAAAAGCGGCACATCCTACGCCGCACCTTTCATATCGGCCGCGGCAGCCATCCTGAGCGCGACCAGTAACACTTTTCATTCGACGGACCTTCAGGCGATCCTCGAAAGCAGCACTCTCGATCTTGGACCGCCGGGCCGAGACAAGACTTACGGCTATGGGCTCCTCCAAGCTGCGCACCTCTGCTCGCTCCCTCTGGAAGAAACACCCATTGCTCATTCTGCACCCGAGCGGGGGACGGAACTCCCATGAAGGCGATCGGACACTCAATCGGGCTCACCATCCGAAATGAGCAACGCGGGCTGAAACCTGAAGGGCCCGTGCATCCCAGCGTACCCGTCACATGGCAGGCGCAGTTCCTGCTTTCCTTGAAAGTATGGATTAACGGCATCGACCCTCCTGATCAGATCGTTTAGTATGCGATCTGGAGCTTAGCCTATTGCTGTCGGCGGAAGGTTTCGTGGGTCATGGCAAGGCCTTCGGCACGCATACGATGCTTAGAAACCAAAGATGATCTGTTGTAACGATTAACCTTCTGGATCAGCGGCAGGCACTCCTTGATGCACCCGGATCTCGGGAGGCTCACTATGATACAGCTACTGCGGTGTCTCTCCGTCGTCGCTTGGGCCATGAGCGCGGCTGCAGCCAATGCCGAGATCCTGATCGGAATGGCAGGAGCTCTGACAGGACCGAATGCCTACCAAGGCGAGCAGCAGCAGCAGGGTGTCGAATTGGCCATCGCGGATTTGAATGCCGCCGGCGGGATCCTCGGCCAGCAAGTACGGCTCATTTCCATCGATGATGCGTGCGACAGCGGTCAGGCGATTGCTGCCGCGCAGCGGCTTGTTGCGGCCAAGGTGTCGTTCATTGTTGGTCACCAGTGCTCAGGCGCGTCGATTCCGGCATCCGCGGTCTATGCGAGAGCAGGCATCATCCAGATGACGCCCGCTTCGACCAATCCGCGTCTCACGGAAGAGGGCCGGTCCAACGTTTTCCGTATTTGCGGCCGCGACGATCAGCAGGGCGCCATCGCCGGCGATTTCCTTGCTGCACGATGGCGGGACACCAAGATTGCGATCGTCAGCGACAACTCCGTCTACGGGAAGGGCCTCGCCGAGGAAACCCGGCGGCAACTCCGCAAGCACGGCATATCCGAAACTCTTTTTGAGGACCTTGTCCCCGGCCAGAGCGACTATTCCTCGCTGATTGCGAAGCTGCGGGAAGCCAGGGTCGAGGTCGTCTATTTCGGCGGCTATTACCGAGAAGCCGCATTGCTGATCCGCGGCGCTTTTGAGGAGGGCTATCGGCTGCAATTGGTGTCGGGGGACGGAATTGCCAGCGAAGCCTTCGTGCAGGTCACGGGAGAAGCCGGGAAAGGCACGCTCTTCACGTCATTTCGCGACCCGCGCCGAAGCCCAGCGGCGGCATCTGTCGTCGAACGCTTTCGCCAGCAAGGCTTCGAGCCTGAAGGTTATACGCTCTACAGCTACGGAGCTATCCAGGCCTGGGCTCAGGCCGTCGCGACAGCAGGATCGACGGAAGCCAAATCCGTCATCGGCGCTCTGCGCAGCAACGAGTTCGATACGGTCCTCGGTCAGATCCGTTTCGACGAGAAGGGCGATGTAAGGCAGCCCGGCTTCGAATGGTTCGTCTGGCAGAGCGATCGATATGTTCCTCTGGAGTGAGGGAGGGGCAATGCCCTTACCATCATGCCTGTCCGACTGAGCGTCCGCTGGCGCCTTCTGCTTGCGTTTCTCGGAATCAGCGCCTTCGCGGTCCTTGCCGCTGCTGCAGGCACCTACGCCTTCCGCCAGATGGCCTATGTCATCGAGCGGATCACGGAGCAACGTGTCCCCTCGGCTCTCACGGCTCTCGATCTATCCCGTCAAGCCGAGCGCATCGTCGCGGCCGCGCCTACCTTGCTGAGCGCCCGATCGCAAGCGCAATACCAGGAGGTCTCGGCGACGATCACCGCGGAGGTCGACCGCCTGGAGATGCTGCTTGCACAGATCAGGAGCGATGTCGATCCCGCAATGGGGACGGCAATAGAGCCTGCCGTCGAAAGACTTCGTCGCAATCTCACGGCACTCGCCGGACTTGTCGCTGGCCGCCTTGCCGTTTCGGCTCACAAGGATGCTCTCCTGCGGCGCCTTTCAAATGCCACCGTGGCAGCACAACGCCTTGTCGCTCCAGCCCTCGTGGTTCTCGACTCGAAGTTTGCTGCCTCACGTCGCGAGCAGCCAACTCAAGGCTCGCCCCAACCGCCAGCCGTGATCATCCAGGAGATTGCCGAAGACCTGCTGATGCAAAAGGCCCAACTGGAATTCGCGGCGCTTGGCGATGGCTTGCTCAAAGCCTCCCTGGCCGAGAATATCGCGGATATCGCCGTCCTGAGTTTTCCATTGAACCGCTCTCTCTCAGCCCTGCGGCAAATCTCGGCCGACCTGGCCGATTCTCGTCTACGCTCCCGTTTCGATCAGCGCATCTCTGACTTCGCCAAATTGGTCGAGGGTGCTGACAGCCTGCTATCTACCCGGAGGACGGAGCTCGGGCTGGTAGAAGATGCTGAGCGCCTCCTGCAGGAGAATGCAGGGCTCTCGTCGCAGCTTACGAAGGCCGTCGACGGGCTCGTCGATACGGCCCGGCTGGATATTCAGACGGCGAGCAAGGAAGCGTTGATGGCGCAGCGTGTCGGCAACAATGTGCTCCGCGGTGTCGTCGCCTTGAGCCTCCTCAGCTCGCTTCTCATCGTCTGGCTCTATGTCGACCGCAATCTGGTCGCACGCCTTCGCAACCTGAGCGACTCCATGCTGGCGATCGCCGGCGGAAACTTGCGTGCTCCTATCCCGGTCGACAGAGGCGATGAGATCGGACAGATGGCGAGGGCTCTATCCGTCTTCCGTGACACAGCGATCGAGGTCGAGGAAAAGAACCTGCGCGAGGTAGCCGGAGCCCGGCAACGCCTGATCGACGCCATCGAGAGCATCAACGAGGGTTTTGCACTCTATGATGCCGACGATCGTCTCGTATTGTGTAACAGCCGCTATGAGGAACTGCTCTATCCCGCAACGAATGTGCCGATGACGCCAGGCACTCCGTTCGAGACCGTGATCCGGCGCGCTGCGGAACTGGGTCTCATTCAGGAAGCAGAGGGTCGGATCGACGCTTGGGTGGCCGAGAGAATGGCCCGCCACAGGAATCCTGTTGCATCCGAAACCCAACACCGTAATGGGGATCGTTGGATTCAGGTGAGCGAACGTAGGATCGCCGGGGGCGGAACCGTTGCCGTCTACACGGACGTTACCCAGATCAAGCGTCACGCGGCACAGCTTGAGCTTGCCCGAGACCAGGCCATGGCTGCCACCAGGGCAAAGAGCCAGTTCCTCACTAATATGAGCCATGAACTGAGGACGCCCCTGAATGCCATCATCGGGATCACCGAGATGCTGAAGGAGGATGCCCAGGAGACGGGCGACGGACCATTGATCGAGCCTCTGGAACGCATCCATCATGCCGGTTCTCACCTCCTGGCACTCATTAATGAGATTCTCGATCTCGCCAAGATCGAATCCGGGAAACTCGAACTCCATTCCGAGGAGATCGATCTCGAATGCCTGCTGGAGGACGTCTTCAGAACGGCGGAACCCCTTGCGGCGAAGAACGGAAACAGCCTCGATATCGAGTTCTCTCGAAATCTGGGCCGCATTCATGCAGATCCCGTCCGAATTCGCCAAGTGGTGCTCAATCTTCTGAGCAATGCCTGCAAGTTCACCAAAAGCGGCACCATCACTCTCCGGGCCAACCGGGTAACCGGCCCCGCCGGGGATCAGGTGTCGATTTCCGTACAGGACACAGGAATCGGCCTGACAGATGAACAATGCGCCAAGCTCTTTCAGGAATTCACTCAGGCCGACAGCTCGACGACGCGAAAGTATGGAGGAACCGGACTTGGTCTCGCTATCAGCCGCCGTCTCTGTCGCATCATGGGCGGGGACATCGAGGTTCGCAGTTCAGTCGGGAAAGGGAGCACTTTCACTGTCACGCTTCCTGCCGGTCGAGGGACGCCTGACAGGCGCGGCATCCATTCCGGGATGAAGCTCTCGCCGATCCATTCGCAACCTGCTGGTCGAGGACAGCGTGCCTTGGTTATCGATGACGAGGATACGTCACGGGATATCCTGCGGCAGATCCTTGCACGCGAAGGCTTCGAGGTCATGACAGCGAGCAGCGGCCGCCAGGGCATTCAGATGGCCCGTGACTACCAGCCCTCCGTCATCACGCTCGATGTCCTGATGTCCGATCTCGATGGCTGGGGCACTCTGCAGGAATTGAAGCGGGATGCCGAGCTGAGAGACATTCCCGTCATCATGGTGACAATCCTCGATGAGGAGAATCGCGGCTATGCCCTTGGAGCCGCAGCCTACCTGACGAAGCCGGTTAACCGGGAATGTCTCCTGAAGGCGCTGGCGTCCTGCCGTCCAGAGCATGCGAGCCCGCGCGTTCTGGTCGTCGAGGATGACGCCCATACCCGTGGATGGCTGACCCGCATCCTTCGAGAGAATGGATGGGAGGTTGCCGAAGCGGAGAACGGACGGGTTGCACTTGGACGGCTGCCCCTCATCAATCCCGACATCATCCTTCTGGACCTGATGATGCCGGAGCTCGATGGTTTCGAGTTCGTCGACGAGATTCGCCGGGATGAGAAGACCCGTCATCTACCCTTGATCGTTCTGACGGCGGCGGACCTCAGCAGCGAGGACCTCCGGCGCCTCAATGGCGGCATTGGGAGAATCCTGCGCAAGCGGCCCGGCGGGAAAGACGAGGTTCTTTCCACTTTGCGGGAGGTGATTGTCGATTGCCTGAGACTTGGGCGCGTCCACCATCGGGAGCGAACATGATCCGGATTCTGTATGTCGAGGACAATGAGGACAATGTGTACATGCTGTCTCAGCGTCTGAAGCGGCATGGCTTCGAGGTCATCGTCGCCTCCGATGGCGAGCAGGGGATCGAGATGGCACGGGAGAAGGCGCCTGATCTCATCCTGATGGATCTTGGCCTGCCATCCATGGATGGCTGGAGTGCGACTCGCCTGCTGAAGGAAGCCCCTGACACCAGCAAAGTCCCGATCATCGCCCTTTCCGCGCACACGATGCCTGGCGACCGCGAGCGCGCCCTGGCGGCGGGTTGCGACGAATACGATGCCAAGCCAATCGATTTCGAGAGGCTTCTGGCGAAGATCGGCAGCCTTCTATGGAATCGGATTCCGCCATGATCTATGCCGGAGCTCGCATCCTCGTCGTGGATGACAACGAAGACAACCGATATACCTTGACGCGGCGCTTGCAGCGGGAGGGCTGGACGGATGTGGCCACTGCCGAGAATGGTCGTGAAGCGCTGGACAAGATCGCCCAAGAACGGTTCGATCTCATCCTCCTCGACATCATGATGCCAGAGATGAATGGATACGAGGTTCTGAAATGCCTGAAATCCGATCCGGCAACGCGCGATATCCCGGTCCTGATGATCTCGGCGCTTTCCGAGTTCGAGAGCGTCGTCCGTTGCATCGAGCTTGGCGCGGAAGATTACCTGCCAAAGCCGTTCAATCCGGCCTTGCTGCGGGCCAGGGTCGGTGCTTGCCTGGAAAAGAAGCGGCTGCACGACCAGGAAAAGAGCTATATTGAGGAGATCAAGCGACAACGCGCCCGGGCCGAGGCGCTTCTTCATGCCCTTCTCCCAGCTCAGGCGGTGGATGAGCTCGAACGCTATCAGAGCGTCACACCCCGTCGGTATGAGAATGTCGTCGTGCTCTTTGCGGACGTGGTCGGGTTCACGGCCTATTGCGATCTTCTCGCGCCTGAGGAGATCGTCGCCAACCTTCACGTCTTTGCCACGGCCTTTGAGGACAACGCGACGGAACATGGGCTTGAGAAGATCAAGACGATCGGTGACGGACTTCTCGCCACCGCCGGCCTTCTCCTGCCGAATGCCGACCCGGTGATGGCCAGCATTGAATGTGCCGCCTCGACTATCGCCTCAGCCCGACAGTTGCCGATTCCGTGGGATGTGCGGGTGGGAATTCATGTCGGTCCTGTGGTGGCTGGCGTCGTCGGCCGGCAGAAGTTCAGCTTCGATATCTGGGGCGATACCGTGAATGTCGCCGCGCGCCTGGCAGCCTATGGCACGAGCAGCAGCATCAATGTCAGCGCGGCCGTGTGGGAGGCCGTGAAAACCCGCATCAAGGCCGCTCCGCTTGGCCCGATCCCAATCAAGGGCAAGGGCGATCTGGAAGCCTACAGCGTTGTTATCTCTCCCTAGAGCATCCGATGCTCCGCCTATAGAGAGCGCATCGTTGAGTGCGAGAAACCGGACCCACTTTTCCGCACGATGCGCTAAGACAGCGACATGGCACGGTGTCAAATATGTAGCTCCTGCCCCAAGGCCTTGAGCGCCGCTTCCTGGAAAGCCTCGCCTTGCGTCGGGTGAGCGTGGATCGTCCCGCCAATATCCTCCAGGCGTGCGCCCATTTCCATCGCGAGTCCAAAGGCCGCTGCCATTTCGGAAACACCCTGGCCGACCGCTTGAATGCCAAGCACCAGATGATTATCCGCACGGGCGACGACGCGCACGAAGCCATCCTCGCCAATTCTGGTCATCGCCCGGCCGTTGGCCGAGAACGGAAACTGACCGATCTTGATGTCCATATCTGCTCGACGCGCCTCCTCGGGAGACAATCCCACGGTGACGATCTCGGGATCCGTGAAGCAGATCGCCGGGATGCTGCGCTTGTCCCAGACGCGTTTGTGGCCCGCGACGATCTCGGCCACCATCTCACCCTGCGCCATGGCGCGGTGAGCCAGCATGGGCTCGCCGGTCACATCTCCGATGGCATAGATCCCGCGCATGGAGGTTCGGCATCGCTCGTCGATGCGGATGAAAGGTCCGTCCATGTCGAGGACGAGTTCGTCCAGCCCCCAGCCCTGCGTCATCGGCCTCCGTCCGACCGTGACGAGGATCTTGTCGGCTGCGAGCGAGACCTCCGCCCCATCCGCCGCTTCGACCAGCAGCGCACCGCCGGCCTTCGCCAAGCCTCTCGCTTTGGCGCCGGTCATCACCTCGATTCCGAGAACCTGCAGCCTCTTGGCGACAGGGCGTGTCAGTTCCGCATCGTATTGCGGCAGGATGCGGGATTGGGCCTCGACGACGCTCACCTTCGCTCCCATCTTCGCGAAAGCCGTGCCGAGCTCCAGGCCGATATAGCCGCCGCCGACCACGACGAGGCGCTCCGGAACATCGGTGAGCGACAGCGCCTCGGTGGAAGAGATCACGGGTCCGCCGAACGGCAGGCCCGGCAACTCGACGGGAGCGGATCCGGTTGCGATCACGATATTCTCGGCCCGGATGACCTGGCGCCCCATTTCCGTTTCCACCTCGACCGTCCTGCCGTCGCGAAAGCGTGCCCGGCCCTGGACGATCTTGACCTTCGCTTTCTTGAGCAGCCCGGACACGCCGCTGTTGAGGCGCCCGACGATGCCGTCCTTCCAGGCGATGGTCTGGGAGAGGTCGAGCTCGGGCTTCGTCGTCCTGATCCCGAGGGCGTTACGTCCGTTCGCCAAGTGCGCGATCTTCTCGTATTCCTCCGCCGCGTGAATGAGCGCCTTGGACGGAATGCAGCCGACATTGAGGCAGGTTCCGCCGGGCTTCGCCATCTCGACGATGACCGTGTCGATTCCCAATTGCCCGGCGCGGATGGCGCAGACATAGCCCCCGGGACCAGCTCCGATGACGAGGAGCTTGCAGGAAATATCCTTCATCGGCTTCAAGCCTCCACGAAGATCATGGCGGGGGTCTCCAGAAGCGTCTTGATGCGCTGCACGAAAACCGCCGCGTCCCAGCCGTCGATGATCCGGTGATCGAAGCTGGAGGAGAGATTCATCATTTTGCGGGGAATGAAGGTCGATCCGTCCCAGACCGGACGCACAACCATCTTGTTGACGCCGACGATGGCGACCTCGGGATAGTTGATGACCGGCGTGGTGACGATGCCTCCCATGGCGCCGAGAGAGGTGATCGTGATCGTCGATCCGCTCAGCTCCTCCCGGCTTGCGAGACCTGACTTCGCCGCCTCGGCGAGCCGGTTCAGCTCGGCCGCGCAATCCCAAAGGTCGCGGGATTCCGCATGTTTCACCACCGGGACCATGAGCCCTGAACTGGTCTGCGTCGCGATTCCGATATGAACGCCGCCATGCTGGTGTACGATTCCGGCGTCATCGTCGTAGGTGGAATTCAGGTGAGGGTGCTCGGCGATGGCCTTCACCATCGCGCGCATGAGGAACGGGAGTAGCGTCAGTTTCGGCCGGTCGGCCCGCTTGTTCGCATTGAGCGACGCCCGCAGATCCTCGAGCGCCGTCATATCGACCTCTTCGACATAGGTGATGTGCGGGATGCGCGACTTGGAAAGCGCCATCTTCTCCGCAATCCTGCGGCGCAGGCCGACGACCTTGATGTGCTCGACCGATGTGTTCTGGGATAGCCTCGATGCCTTGCCGATGTGCCGACCATGCGTGAAGAAGGCGTCCAGGTCCTCATGGGTGATCCGGCCCGCGGGACCGGAGCCGGGAACCTGCCGCAGATCGACCCCAGCCTCGCGCGCCCTCAAGCGAACAGCCGGGGACGCAACCGGCTTCTCGCCCTCGGCACGCGCGACGGGCGCATGGTGCATCCTTGCGGCAGGGGGCTGCGGCCTCTCCGCCGGCTGGGGCGGCGTGCTCCTGGCTTGCCGTTCGACGATGGCATCGGGAACCTTGACGGCACCGTCCGCCTGAGCCTCGATCGCCTCGGCTTGGGCGGGCGGTTCATCGGCCTTCTGTTCAGGACTGCCGTCGGACGTGGCGCTGTCCCCTCCTTCCACCTTGAGGCGGATCAGGGGCGAGCCGATGGCCACCACATCGCCGATCTCCGCCCCGAGCCATAGGACCTCGCCATCGACGGGGGACGGGATTTCCACGGTTGCCTTATCGGTCATCACCGCAGCCAGCACCGCATCCTCGCGGACGAGATCGCCGACCTTGACGTGCCATTCGACGAGCTCGGCCTCGGCAATGCCTTCGCCGACATCGGGCATTTTGATCAGGTGCTCGCCCATGTCAGGCCTCCATCGTCTCGACCAGGGCCCGGCCGACACGGGCCGGCCCCGGGAAGTAATCCCATTCCTGAGCATGCGGATAGGGCGTGTCCCATCCGGTCACGCGAACCACGGGTGCCTCCAGCTGGAAGAAGCAGGCTTCCTGAACGAGGGCCGCCAGCTCCGCCCCGAAGCCTGATGTGAGAGTGGCCTCATGCACGACCACGCAACGGCCGGTCTTCCGGACGGATGCCGCAATCGTGTCCATGTCGAGCGGGAGCAGCGTGCGCAGATCGATGATTTCCGCATCGATGCCGGTCTCGGCTGCGGCGGCCTGCGCGACATAGACCATCGTGCCATAGGCCAGCACGGTGACGGCAGCGCCTTCCCGCACGATCGAGGCCCTGCCGAGAGGGAGGTTGAAATGACCGGTTGGCACTTCACTCAATTCGTGCTTCGACCAGGGCGTCACCGGACGGTCGTGATGCCCATCGAAGGGGCCGTTGTAGAGCCGCTTCGGCTCCAGGAAGATCACGGGATCGGGATCCTCGATCGCCGCGATCAGGAGCCCCTTGGCATCATGCGGATTGGACGGCACGACCGTCTTCAGCCCCGAGACATGGGTGAACAGCGCTTCGGGGCTCTGGCTATGGGTCTGCCCGCCGAAAATGCCGCCGCCGGTCGGCATGCGGATCACCATCGGACAGGTGAATTCGCCATTCGAGCGGTAGCGCAGCCGGGCCGCCTCGGACACGATCTGGTCGTAAGCCGGATACATGTAATCGGCGAACTGAATTTCGATGCAGGGGCGCAATCCGTAGCTCGCCATCCCAATCGCCGTTCCGACAATGCCGGATTCGCTGATCGGCGCATCGAAGCAGCGCGTCTTTCCATATTTCTGCTGAAGGCCTGCCGTGCAGCGGAAGACGCCACCGAAATAGCCTACGTCCTCACCAAAGACCACGACGCGCTCGTCGCGCCCCATCATCACATCCATGGCGTCGCGGATGGCCTCGATCATCGTCATGCGCGTCATAGCTCAGACTCCCGCCTGCTGGCGCTGACGGCGCAGATGCGGCGGCATCTCGGCATAGACGCCGTCGAACATCTCACGCGCGGATGGCTTGGCGCCGGCGTGAAGGGTGCCATAGCTCTCGGCCTCCTTCTGCGCCGCGATTACCGTATCGAGGATTTCCGCCTCCGCCTGCTTGTGGCGCTCCTCCGACCAGGCTCCTCGCAGGATCAGGTGGTTCTTCAGTCGAATGATCGGGTCGCCGAGAGGCCATGCGTCGGATTCCGTCTTCGGACGATACGCCGATGGATCGTCGGAGGTCGAATGGGCGCCGACCCGATAGGTGACGTATTCGACGAGCGTCGGGCCGAGATTGCGCCGTGCCCGTTCTGCCGCCCATTTCGCCACCGCGTAGACAGCGAGATAGTCGTTTCCGTCAACCCGCAGCGAGGGAATTCCGAAGCCCAATCCACGTGCGGCGAACGTTCCCGCTCCGCCTCGCGCGATCCCCTGGAACGTGGAGATCGCCCATTGGTTGTTGACGATGTTGAGGATGACCGGCGCCTTGTAGGTGGAGGCGAAGACCAGCGCTGCGTGAAAATCCGATTCAGCCGTCGAGCCGTCTCCGATCCAGGCGGCCGCGATCTTGGTATCGTTACGGATCGCCGAGGCCATCGCCCAGCCGACCGCCTGAACGTATTGCGTGGCGAGATTGCCTGAGATCGTGAAGAACCCGTGCTCCTTGGAGGAATACATGACGGGCAGCTGGCGCCCCTTCAACGGATCGCGGGAGTTCGAATAGACCTGGCACATCATGTCGACCATCGAGTAGCCGCTGGCGATCAGGAGGCCTGCCTGCCGGTAGGTCGGAAAGTTCATATCCCCCGGCTTGAGCGCCTTTCGAAAGGCACAGCTGATGGCTTCCTCGCCCAGGTGCTGCATGTAGAAGGAGGTCTTTCCCTGTCGCTGCGCGATCAGCATCCGTGCGTCGAAGGTGCGCAGCGTCATCATGTGACGCATTCCCTCGATAAGATCCTCATCACTCAGGAGCCCGGCCCAGGGACCGACCGCCTCTCCTGCGCGGTTGAGTACGCGGATGATGGAAAAGGCGAGATCGCGGATAGTTTCCGGATCCACATCGACGTCCGGCCGTGGGATGGCTCCGGCCTTGGGAATTTTCACATTCGAGAAGTCTGGAGCCCCCCCCGGTCGAACAGCCGGTTCGGGTACGTGAAGGGTCAGCGGTCCGTAATCGGTCATGGTCTTTCGTTCTCCTCCTGAGAGAACTAGGAACGAAACACCATTCGGCCATAGGCTGAGCCATATCGAAAGAGGCAGATGCTGGTTATCGACAAGCTCCGTAAACGGGCATGTATCTGCCCACTTGGTCAGGGCTTCACGGTTGCCAAGATCTCACCCGCCGTGACTTCCGGTTCGCCCTGAACCAGATCGGCCAAACTGGCGCGAATCCACGTCAGAGCCTTCTCATTTGCCGCAAGCGCAGCCTCCCGACTGTCGAACAGAGTGATAGAGCCGCCGACACCGTTGCCGCAATCGAAGACGTAGTACCCCTGGAATCCCGGAGATTTCCGCAGAATCTGGCCGATCCCGCTCTCGGCCCGCCGTGCCGCTTCGGACACTGAGCGCATGTTGCTGAATTTGCGAATGACGACATGCATGGATTCCTCCACCTGCTACAGACCGGCGCAACCCCAAGCAACGTTAGAACGAGTCGATGCTTCACGAACTGGATAGGAACGCTTGGCAGCAGAACAAGACCCAGGCCGAAGAACACAGCGCCTATCTTGACCGCCCACCGCGAGAGACCATGCCCTCCTGCTCTGTATAGAGCCGGTACAGCTCGAAAGCTGCAATAGCCACAATGCAGAAACCGATGACCACATGGACCCAACGCGCGGCGAGCACATTCTCGAACCAGAAGAGCCAGGGTGCGCCCGCGATCCAAAGGCCTGCGATCACATTGAGCCACTCCTCCCAGTCATGGGTTCGGATCACCGCCAGAAGAGCCAACAGAACGACAATCCCTCCGCTGAGTCTCGCGTTCAGAGCGGCCGAAGTCACCTGACCGTAACCGAGCAGCCATGGGGAGAGGAACAGGGTCGCGCCGAGCACCGCATTGGTGATGTTGATCGTCATGTCCGTACGATTGCTGACCATGCTTCACGCCCTCCTCTGTCGCTGGGCATTCTCACGGAAAAGGGAATGCCCGACAGGCACCCATCCTCAATGAGCCATCAGAACCGGTATGTCGGCATGCGTGATGATGTGGCTCGTAGCCCCGCCGAAAATCATCTGTCGCAGGCGGCTTTGGGTATAGGCGCCCTTGACGAGCAGATCGGCGCGGAATGAAGCTGCGTCTTCGAGAATGGCTTCGCCCGGAGAGCGGTTGTTCAGCCTGCGCGCTGCCGTCTCGGCCTGAATGCCGTTCCGCTGGAGACGGAGAGCCAGTTCCGCACCGCTCGGCCCCTCGACACCCCAGCCTTCCAGGGTCAGGACGACGACACGCCCGGCCTTCTGCAGAATGGGCATCGCCAGCGCCACGGTCCGGGCCGTTTCCGTGCTTCCGTTCCAGGCAATCACCACGGTCTCGCCGATCGATCCTGGCGTCGATGGCGGAACCATCAGCACGGGACGACCGCCCTCGAACAAGGCAGCCTCGAGGGTCGCCAGCCGCGGCGGCTCATCGCCCGATCCGGGACGGCCGAGCACGATCAGGTCGAACACCCGGCCGAAGCTGCCGATATAGCTGTCCCCGAACAGGTGCTGGCCGAGCCATCCGCAGGAGGTCTCGTCCGGGGCCTCCGCCCTTCTCGGCACGGCACAGGAGAGCATGAACTCCTCGAAGATGTGGCGCGACCGCTCCACGAGCTCGCGCTGCTCCTTTTCGCTCAGGATGGTCCAGCCCACCGGAACATCGAAGGCAATCACATCGGGAATATCGGGACCGAGAGCCAGGCCCTCCACATGGCTCCCGAACCGGCCAGCCATCAACAGGGCGGCGTCGAGGACCGAGCGGATCAAGCTATGCTGTTCAACCGGAACCAGAATGGCTTTCATGGCAACCACCTCGGCCTGCCTGCCAGTCGTGCCTGAAGACTACTATACTCCCGAAGCCTGTATGTGGCACATCATATCTTCGTGCTGCGCCCTCAGACATGCACGTTTCCGAAGGCCAATTCCCCTTCCCCCTTGGGCTTGCGCAGGGTGGCATAAAGAATCCAGCCATAGAAGATCGTCAGCCCGACGATGACGGCCAATCCGGGAATGGGCCCGATGGCGGCGTTCCTGACCCATTCGCCAAATGACGTAACAAGGTGAGCATCGACCGCGTTCTCCTGCATCCGGATGAAGGTCGTCTTCACGATCCAGGCGAAAAGGAGGATCAGGAACATCCAGCAGTAATTGCGGCGGAGACGGCGCGAAAGGGCCTGGCTGGTGCTCGTCAGGAACAGGGGACGCCTGAGGTCCTCTCCCAGCGTCCGGATCCAATCGTCCGTCGTCCCCTCCTCCGGGGCGAAGATCTGGGCGAAGTAGTTGCGTTCCATGCGACGCACGCGATTGCGGTAGACATCGAAGAAGCGGTACCGGCGCGCCTCGATCACCAGGAGAAGCAGGACCAGGACCATGGCGAAGACCAGCACGCCATGATGAGCGGTCGGCGTGGAAAGCGAGACCGACAGCATGGCGGCGACCACGGTAATGGCCCAGTTGGTGGTCCGGTCGATCCGGTCGCGCCAGCCGGCCATGCGGGCGATCTCGGCCCGGTGGTAATGCGCCATGAGGTTGATGAACTCGGTCGAGGTACTGGGAAAGACCGGCGCCGTTACGGACGGGCGCAGGGTCTGCACAGGGCTTTGTTCGCTCTTCGGCGGCATGATGGCGCTCACCCATACCCCCATGGTTACCCGAACATGGCCGGTCCGCCCTGAAGGCTCATCCTGTTTAAAAGGTTCTACCGGACCGAGGCCATTATAGCACCGGAGGCGATGTTCGAAGACCTGGAACATATGGCAGGGCCTCCCTGACGGCTGCCTTTCAAACGAGGCACGTGTCCAGGGTGCTGTCCCGCGCTCCAGCATCCTGGCACGGGCAGGTTCTTCGAGCGCAGGACGTCCGGATTGAAGAGCTTGGACTGGTAGCGCGTGCCGCAATCGCACAGGACGGTCACGATAGTGTGCCCTGGCCCGAGCTGCCGGACGAGCCTCCCAGGCACAGTCCCTCCGTCTGCTCCCAGATAAAAGGCCGCAGAAAAGTGGTCCGCATGCAGCATCGCGTTGCAGGGTCGGACACCCCATACCGAACGCTACAGGTGCGGCTGCCGAAGAATGCGTTGACCTGCGGCCCTGCCATGAAGCGGCAAGGAAGACCGGCATACTCCAATGAGCTTGAGAATCGTCAGCCGCCGGGCTGCGGCACGATCCGGATATAGGGTTTCGGAGCCTTCCAGCCCTGCGGGTAGATTTTCTTGGCTTCCTCGTCCGGCACAGAGCCCGCAATGATGACGTCCTCTCCCTGCTTCCAGTTCGCCGGCGTCGCCACCCGGTGCTTCGCCGTCAGCTGAAGGGAATCGATGACGCGAAGCACCTCGTCGAAATTGCGACCTGTGGTCATCGGATAAACCAGGACCAGCTTGATCTTCTTATCCGGCCCGACGACGAACACATTGCGAACGGTCTGATTGTCGGCCGGGGTCCTGCCTTCCGAGGTGCCACCCGTGCTGGCCGGGAGCATCCCATAGAGCTTGGAGATCGCGAGATCGGAGTCGCCGATCATCGGGAAATTGGGCGCGGCACCCTGTGTCTCCCTGATGTCCTCTGCCCACCGCGCGTGATCGCCCACGGGATCGACGCTGAGACCGATGATCTTCACATTGCGCCGGTCGAACTCGGGCTTGATCTGGGCCATGTATCCCAGCTCGGTCGTGCAGACCGGGGTAAAGGTCTTGGGATGGGAGAAGAGCACGCACCATGAATCGCCGATCCAATCGTGGAAGCGAATGCGTCCTTCCGTCGTCTCGGCTTCGAAATCCGGCGCGACATCACCAATCTGGAGCGTCATGAAGAACCTCCTGACTCAAGTGGGCCCCTTCGCCGGTTGACATGTATATACCTCAAGCCCGCGAGGGTGAAGTGGCGCCCGGCACAGCGCGAGAAACGCCTCGGCGGTACGTCATGAGGAAGCGAATGGCGTTCCGACGTGCCGAGCGCCTCTCTTCGTCTTCAATCCTGCGTGAAGACTTCGGCGTGCTCGACCGAGAAACGACCCAACTCCTCGACGACCGCCGCCAGATGAGCGTCCATCGCTCGGCGGGCCGCCAGGGCATCATGCGCCTCGAGAGCACGAAAGATCTCCCGATGCTCGGCGAGGGTCACGACATGCCGGCGCGGGGACGAGAGAAGGCGGCGCACACGGTCGATATTGGCGCGTGAGGCTTCGATCACGGCGGCCACCCGTGGCATCTCCAAACCCTCAACCAGAATCGTATGGAACTCGAGATCCAGGGCGTGGAAGCCGGAGCGATCTCCTCTCGAGACAGCCTCCTGTTGCGCCTCCAGGTTGCTGCGGAGGGCTTCGATCACCCTGGGGGACAGGTGCTTTGCGGCCGTCTCGGCCACTGAGCCTTCCAGAGCCTGCCGGATCAGCATCGATTCCTTGATTTCCGAAAGGCGGATCCGTGCCGCCCGGGAGCCACGCTGAGGCAGGATCTCGACGAGCCCCTCCGCTGCGAGGCGTGCGAGCGCCTCGGAGACCGGGAACCGGGAGACCCCGAGAGCCGCGCAGACGGCCCCCTTATCGATGAACTCGCCAGGGGAAAAATCGAGCGCCACGATGGCCGACCGGAGGGATCGCTCCACCTGGTCGGTCGTGTGCCCCCGTGCCGCCCGCTCCAGGGGAGCGAGGAAATCGTATCTTTTTCTCTTGTCGATCGCGTCCATTTGCCTAACATGTTAGCTCAACCGACCGGCGGCCGCCAACAGCTTGTCGGTTCTCCCCCCGCGAGCGGAACCGCTCACGACCTTTCCAACCGGCCGCAGAGCCGGCTTTTCGGAGGAACGCCTATGCCATTTCTGACCCGCCGCCTAGCGTTCGGCCTCATCGCAGCTGCGACCGCCGTGCTTCCTGCCCTGCCCGCCAGTGCCCAGACAAAGCTGAAATGGGCTCATGTCTACGAAACTTCGGAACCTTTTCACACCCAGTCCGTCTGGGCTGCACAGGAAATCGCGAAGCGGACCAATAACCGCTATCAGATCGATGTCTATCCGGCATCGCAGCTTGGCAAGGAGAGCGATATCAACCAGGGCCTATCGCTCGGCACGGTCGACATGATCATTTCGGGCCCAAGTTTCGCTGCGCGCAGCTACCCACCCATCGGGATCGGTTACTACCCCTACATCTTCCGCGATTCCGCCCATCTTCTCGCATTTGCGAAGAGCGACGTGTTCAAGGAGCTCAGCGCGGGTTATGCCGACAAGACGGGACACCAGATGGTGGCCCTCACCTATTACGGGGTTCGCCACAGCTCCACGAACAAGCCGTTCAAGACCTGTGCGGAGATGAAGGGGCTCAAGATCCGCGTGCCCGATGCCCCAGCCTATCTGGCCATGCCACGCTCCTGCGGAGCCAACACCACACCGATTGCCTTTGCCGAAGTCTATCTAGCGCTTCAGAATGGCACCGTCGACGCGCAGGAGAACCCGCTGACGACGATCGAGGCGAAGAAATTCTTCGAGGTCCAGAAGAACATCGTGCTCACCGGGCATATCGTCGATCATCTTGCAACGATCATCTCCAAGCAGCTCTGGGCCAAGCTCTCGGACGAAGACAAAAAGACCTTCACCGCCGTCGCGCAGGAGGCCGCAACCCGCGCCTCAGCCGAGATTCAGGCGAAGGAGAAGGAATTGATCGAAACCTTCAAGCAGAAGGGCCTGACCGTCACGGAGGTCAACAAGGACGATTTCAAGGACGCGGTTATGAAGAGCGTGACGCTGGAGTCCCTGGGCTACCGGAAGGCGGATTACGACAAGATCCAGGCCCTGAAATCGGAAGGACTCTGAGTTCCTTTGGGTGGGCCGCTTTCGGGCGGCCCACCTCCCTCCGGCCTGCGGCTCCGCGACAGACCGCGCCGCAGGGAGATTGCTCCAGTCCCGCAGGGCGAGGTTCAACAAGACATGACGACTGAAGTCCACACTCAAGTCAGCGCCCAGGAGTTGGCGCAGACCTTCGACGTGAGCGAGAACACGCCGGTCGACCTCTCGGGCTATGCCTTCGAAGACTGGCTGTCCCTGGCTCTGTTCTGGGCGATGTCGCTCGCGGTCTTCGTTCAGTTCTTCACACGCTACGTGTTGAACGACTCCTTCGCCTGGACGGAAGAGATCGCGACCAATCTCAACGTGGCCCTTGTTTTCGTCGGCTCGGCCATGTGTGTGCGGATGAGCCGCCACATTCATGTCGACTTCCTTTACCGGTATCTCCCTGCCGGCCTCGGGCGGATGCTGGCAACGGTGATCGACATCATCCGGATCGCCTTCTTTGCCTATGGATCGCTCCTTGTCTGGCGCTTCATAAGCATCGTCGGCGACGAGCAGATGACGACGATCGCCCTACCGAAGAACCTCAGCTACGCGTTTGTCTTCATCGGCTTTGTTCTGATGTGCTTCCGCTCGGTCCAGGTTGCCGTCGTCAATTGGCGTCGCGGCTATTCCGTTCTCGAGCGTCCCGAAGCCTTCGATGCACCCCTAGTGGCGGAAACCTAGATGCTCACCCTGATCGGCTCTTTTCTTATCCTGATGATACTGGGGTTGCCGGTGGCCCTCTCGATGGCCGTCGCGTCCCTTCTCTACATCCTTGCCAGCGGAACGGTGCCCGACGTCATCGTTGCGCAGCGGATGATCGCTGGCGTTGAGAGCTTCCCGCTTCTCGCAGTCCCGTTCTTCATCCTCGCCGGCAATCTGATGAACATCGCGGGCGTCACCGGCCGCATCTACTCTTTTGCGGTCGCCCTCGTCGGCTGGATGAAGGGCGGCCTCGGCCAGGTTAATATCATTGGATCGGTGATCTTTTCCGGTATGTCCGGAACCGCGATCGCCGATGCGGCCGGCCTTGGAACGATCGAAATCAAGGCCATGAAGGACCATGGCTATTCGACCGAGTTCGCGGTCGGCGTGACGGCGGCATCCGCAACCCTCGGGCCGATCATTCCGCCGTCCCTGCCGTTCGTCATCTACGGAATGATGGCGAACGTCTCCATTGGCGCTCTTTTTCTGGGCGGCCTTCTCCCGGGCATCGTGATGACGCTGCTCATGATGGGGACCGTGGCTTACTTCGCCTATAAGAATGGTTGGGGCTCAGATACCCCCTTCTCATGGCAGCAGCTGGGCCATGCGACCATAGAAGTCATCACCGTCCTCGCGTTTCCCGTCGCCGTGTGGCTGATGATCCAGGCCGGGCTCTCAACCAATGTCGCCATCGGGATCGCGCTGGCTGTCCTTCTCGCCCTCGACTGGTATTTCGACTTCTCGGCCGTGATGGCCCTGATGGCGCCTGTTATCCTGATCGGCGGGATGACGCTCGGTCTCTTCACGCCGACCGAGGCTGCCGTCGCGGCCGTCATCTGGTCATTGTTCCTAGGTCTCGTTCGCTATCGTTCCATGACCTTCAGGACCCTTGCCAAGGCGACCTTCGACACCATTGAGACGACGGCATCGGTTCTCTTCATCGTGACCGCTGCGTCGATCTTCGCATGGCTTCTGACCGTCAGCCAGGCCGCCCAGCTCCTCTCGGACGCCATCCTCGGGTTCACACAGAACAAGTGGGTATTCTTGCTGCTGGCCAACATTCTCATCCTGTTCGTCGGATGCTTCATCGACACCATTGCGGCGATCACGATTCTCGTCCCGATCCTGCTGCCGATCGTGCTGAAGCTTGGCATTGACCCGATTCACTTCGGGCTCATCATGACGCTCAATCTGATGATCGGGCTGCTTCATCCGCCCCTCGGCATGGTGCTCTTCGTCCTGGCCAGGGTTTCCAGGCTCTCGGTCGAACGCACCACCGTGGCGATCCTTCCGTGGCTCGTCCCGCTGATGCTTGCGCTCATCGCGATTACCTATATTCCGGAACTGACTCTTTGGCTCCCGCAGAAGATGGGCTTGGGACGATGACGAGTCGTCCGACAGCCGCTTATCACCAGTTATGAGACACCTATGAGCACCTCCCGCACTATCCGCCTCTCGCCCGATGACAACGTGGTCATCGCCATCGATCTCGTGAACCAGGGCGCCCGCGCGGCGGGGTTGACCGCGCGGGAACGCATCCTGCGGGGCCACAAGATGGCAGCGGAACCGATCCGCGAGGGCGAGCCGATCCGGAAATTCGGCCAGATCATCGGCTTCGCCAAGACCCACATCGCCCCTGGCGAATGGGTGCATGAGCACAATGTCGTTCTGCACGACTTCGAACGCGATTATGCGTTCAGTGTCGAAGCGCGGGATGACGATCTGCTTCCGCCCGAGATGCGCGCCACTTTCGAGGGGTACCGCCGCGCCTCCGGCCGGACGGGCACGCGCAACTATATCGGCATCCTGACATCGGTGAACTGCTCGGCCTCCGTCGCGCGCTTCGCCGCGGCGGAAGTGGAGCGCTCCGGCGCTCTGCGCGATTATCCCGGCATCGACGGCGTCGTGGCCATCGTCCACGGCACGGGCTGCGGACACGCGGCCTATGGCGAAGGATTCGATATCCTGCGCCGGACCCAATGGGGCTATGCCAGCCATCCCAACTTCGCCGGCGTGATCATGGTCGGCCTCGGATGCGAGGTCTTCCAGATCGGCCGGATGAAGCAGGAATACGGCCTTACGGAGAGCGAGACATTCCGCACGCTCACGATTCAGGAGACAGGCGGCACGAAGCGCACCGTTCAGGCCATCGTCGAAGCCGTGAAGGACATGCTCCCGATTGCCGCCAGGGCTCAGCGCGAGACGCGCCCTGCATCGGAACTGGTCCTGGCGCTTCAGTGCGGCGGCTCGGATGGCTATTCAGCCCTCACCGCCAACCCGGCTCTCGGGGTCGCCTCCGACCTGCTGGTGCGCCACGGCGGAACCTCGATCCTGTCAGAAACACCGGAGATCTATGGAGCGGAGCACCTGCTCACCCGGCGCGCCGCCACGAGGGAGGTCGGTGAAAAGCTCGTCTCGCGGATCAGATGGTGGGAGGATTACACGGCACGCAACGGCGGAGAGATGAACAACAATCCATCACCCGGCAACAAGGCGGGCGGTCTGACGACCATCCTCGAGAAATCCCTGGGTGCTGCGGCGAAAGGCGGGCGCTCGACGCTGCGTGCCGTCTACGAGTATGCCGAGCCTGTGAGGGAGCATGGTTTCGTCTACATGGATACGCCGGGCTACGATCCCGTCGCCGCAACGGGCCAGGTGGCCGGTGGGGCGAACCTGATCGCCTTCACCACCGGACGGGGCTCGGCTTTCGGCTGCAAGCCCGTTCCCTCCCTGAAGCTCGCCACGAATTCCGATATCTACCGCCGCATGCTGGATGACATGGACGTCAATTGCGGCGACATCCTCGACGGTGTTTCGCTCGAGACCAAGGGCGAGGAGATTTTCGAGATCCTGCTGCGCGTCGCATCGGGAGAACATACGAAATCGGAAGAACTCGGCTACGGCGATCTCGAGTTCGTTCCTTGGCAGGTCGGCGCCGTCATGTGATCCCGTCCCGGTTCGGCGATACTTCATTACATGCGACAAAACCTTCTTCAGGAATACGTTAACCAATTGGCAACCATAGCGAAGCGATGATCTCTGTACTGATCCCACGCGGATCAGCACTCTCCCAAAAGCGAACGGGGCGCGGATGTACCGCCTCGATTCGCTTTGGGATGCAGGCCCGGGTTCATGGCAACACGGGTCCGCCCTGAGAGCCCGGCGCGATGCTTCTCAAGTTCCGTATACTGTCTTCTGATCATTGGTTGAGCCGATCGAAGGCGGGCTAAAAATCGCGCTGCTCTCAGCCGAAGACGTAAAATGCGACTCCCAGCACTGCTATCGCACCAATGAACGCGTACGGATACCACGTGGGAAAAGGCTTTTCGTGACCGTTGAAGCTCAAGCGTTTTCTCCTGGATAAGAGGCCCCCCTCTTCTCCTCGCAAGATGGTGATTTCGTGAAATTCATGTGAGACCGAAGGGTGGCTGGCTTGATATCCGCACCCCGAGGATGAGACCCGCCACGACGCAGACTGCGCGATGGAATGCAGGAAATTTACATTGAAGCTCTTTTAAAGAGCCGAATTTCACCCCGTTCTCAAAGTCCTAGCGGTTGTTTTAGAACACCTCTGATCTTCTCCTAAGCCCTTGATCAATCTGAGTTCTTTCAGATATCTCATCAGGGCCGCCTACGGGAAAGTCTCCCGATTTCGGGCTTTCAGTTGATCTGCCGAGACATCTGCGCTCAACGCCTCCATGGGAGGCTCTGAAATGGCGCATCACATCGGACGGTCGTTCGCTGGCAGGAGGGAGAAAGAGTACATGGGCATGAGCACTTGGAATGAGCCTGGATCTGCAGCCGGCAGCATCTTCGCCTGTCTGGCCCTGCTCCTTCCTTTCAGCACGACTGCTCTTGCTCAGGACAATGGCTCGTCCCCCGACCCCGTACGCATCGAGCTGAACAAGATCGAGGCTGCGGGGGAAAGCTGCAGAACCTACTTTCTTATCGACAATCAGAAGGGCGAGAGCTGGAAATCCCTGAAGCTCGACCTGTTCGCTCTCGATACCGACGGCGTTGCCGCCAAGAGGCTCGCCGTGGAGGTCGGCCCGGTGCCGCGCCGCAAGACCCTGATCAAGCTCTTCGACTTTCCTGGGCTGAACTGCTCCCGCTTTGGCCGCGTTCTTCTCAACGATGTTCTGACATGTGACGGTGCGATCAACTCACGGGAGGAATGCCTGTCGGTGATTGAGACAGCCTCCAAGATCGACGCCGTATCCTTCGTGAAGTGAGATTTCCGTCATGACCGAAGTTATGCCTGCAACACCGCATGACATGTCCTTCCTCGGCTTGTTCCTGCAAGCCGACCCGATCGTCAAGAGCGTCATGGTCCTGCTCGTTCTGGCCTCTCTCGGATGCTGGACAATCGTCTTCGAGAAGCTCATGCGCCTCAGAAGCGTCCGCCGCCAAGCCCGCGCGTTCGAGGCCGCAGCCCGTTTGGGCGATCGGCTTCATCCGCAGATGCCCGGAGTAACGGGCCGGATCGTCACTGCCGGTCATGAGGCATGGCGCGACCAGGACGTCTCCGAAACCCGCGCGGAGCGGCGGGAACGCATCGAGCGGGCCATGCGGTCTGCACTCTCCGTCGACATGCGCCAGCTCCAGGTCGGGTTGCCGTTCCTCGCCACCATCGGCTCGGCCGCGCCCTTCATCGGTCTGTTCGGCACGGTCTGGGGCATCATGAACTCGTTCTCCGCCATCGCGGCGAGCCAGGATACGAGCCTATCGGTCGTGGCGCCCGGCATTGCCGAAGCCCTGTTCGCAACGGCCATAGGCCTCGTGGCCGCCATTCCCGCTGTCATCGCCTACAACAAGCTGACGACCGATCTCGGCCGCCTGCAGCAATCCTTTGTCGCCGGCATCACGGCGCTCGGCGACCGCCTGGCACGCGACCGCAAGCCCCACGTTCGAGCAGAGGCTGCCGAATAATGGGTATGGGACCAATCCGGACGCAGGACACGGACGACGAGTTCGGGGCTGCTCCCCTGTCCGAGATCAACGTCACGCCGCTCGTGGACGTGATGCTCGTTCTGCTCATCATTTTCATGGTGGCCGCGCCGCTCATGACTGTCGGCGTCCCTGTGCAGCTGCCGAAGACGGCCGCTCCGAAAGTGTCGCAGCCGAAGCAGCCGGTCGTCGTCACCATCGACGCGCAAGGCCAGCCGTTCCTCGACAAGGAGCCCCTTGCCCCCGAGACCATGATGCCCCGCCTGCGGCAACTCGCGAGCGTCGACCCCGGTCAGGTTGTCCTGGTCCGCGGCGACAAGGCCGTTCCTTACGGACGCATCATCGAGATCATGGGCCAGATCAATGCGGCCGGCTTCAGCAAGGTGTCGCTGATCGCGCAGGCACCGAGCGGAACACCGGCTCAGTAGGATCTGCAGCACGTCCGATGTCCGCACAAACTCTCAGACCGACACAGGAGCCGAGCCGGCTCGGGATCGCCTTTCTCACGGCGCTGCTCCTGCATGGCGCCGCGTTGACGGCCGTGACCTACTGGCCGTCCGATACCGAGAACCCGCCCGGCGAGCAGGAGATCACCATCGATCTCGCTCCTGCGATGGAAGAGCTCGTATCGGTGGCTCCATCGCTTGAGCAATCCCAGGCAGTGCCGCCTGTCGAGTCCGAGCCTCTGCCGATCGAGTCGGAAACCGTCGAGGAACAACCGCCGGAGGAGATCATCGAGGCTCAGCCCCAGGAAGTGACTGAAGCAGTGCCCGTTGAAGCTGTGCCCGTCGAACAGGAGACGGTGGAGACAGAGGCTGTCGTCCTTCCGCCTCCTCCTGAAACGGTGGTTGCGAAGCCTCTTGATGAGCCGCCCCCGCCCAAGCTAGAGAAGAAGCCTCCGCCGAAGCCGGTGGAACGCAAGCCTCCTCCACGCCGGACAGCTGCACAACCGAAGCCGCTCCCATCGGACGCGCGCCAGGGGCAGGCTTCGGCCTCGCGCGAGAATATGAGCGGTCAGGCCGCTTCGGCCGATCCGACCGCGCGCAATCGCTATCTGGCCAGCCTTGTGGCTTCCTTGCGCAACCGGCTGCGCTATCCGGATGCCGCACGCAGTCAGGGCATCACGGGCGCTGCGACCGTGCGGTTCACGATGGACCGGTCCGGTCGAATCGTCAGCGCGTCCCTCGTGCGGAGCGCAGGCCATCCGGCCCTCGACCAAGCTGCGCTTGCAGCGGCCAGCCCTGGAACGTCCCTGCCGCCTATACCGGACTTCATCCCGCAGACGACGTTCACCGTGCCGCTACGCTTCAACTTGCGTTGAGCCCGGTTTCTGCCGACTCAATGCTGACTTGACGGTCGCCGGATCGAGATTACCCTGTCGTTAAAACAGCGCCAGCCATCCGCTTCAATGCTCGCTCGGAGCTCTTGATGGGATGCGCTGAAGACAGGGAGAACGCCATGGCCGAGAAGGCCTTTGTCTCGACCGGCAGCGCGGCTGGCAGGACGATGCCGATCACCATGATCGGATCGAAATCATGCGCCTCCGTCGCTGGGGACAATGCTTCCATGTTCAGTGCTGCGTGGGCCACGACATGAACACCCGCAAAATCCTCTTCCAGTTCGGCTACCGCCGCAGCGCCGATCAGGATCGTCCCTCCCCGGCCCGGCATCCTGTCGTCGTCGTGGGGGCAGGCCCCGTCGGGCTTTGCACCGCCATCGACCTGGCGCAGCGCGGCGTGCCGGTGGTGCTTCTCGACGATGCGGATCGCATCGGAGAGGGATCGCGCGGCATCTGCTATGCCAAACGGACGCTTGAAATTCTCGACCGGCTTGGCGTTGCCGATGCTTGTCTCGAGAAAGGCGTGACCTGGAAACTCGGCAAGGTCTTTCAGCGCGACGAGCAGCTCTATGCCTTCGACCTGTTGCCCGAGGACGGGCACAAGATGCCAGCCTTCATCAACCTCCAGCAATACTACCTGGAGCACGCGCTCGTGGAGCGCGCGGCCGAGCTGCCTCGTCTCGACCTTCGCTGGCGCAACAGGGTGAGCGGTCTCAAGCATCGCAACGACGGCGTGACGCTCACCATCGAGACGCCCGAGGGGCCTTACGACCTCGATACCGATTGGGTGGTGGCGGCCGATGGCGCGCGTTCGGCCCTCCGCGGGATGCTCGGGCTCGACTTCAAGGGCGAGGTCTTCGAGGATCGCTTTCTCATCGCCGACGTGAAGATGAAGGGCGACTTTCCGCCCGAACGATGGTTCTGGTTCGATCCGCCGTTTCACAATGGCCGCTCCGCACTTCTTCACAAGCAGCCGGACGACGTCTGGCGCATCGACCTGCAACTCGGCCCCGATGCGGATGCGAAGGCCGAGCAGGCGCCGGAGCGCGTGATTCCCCGCCTGCGCCAGATGCTGGGGCATGATGCCTTCACGCTCGAATGGATGTCCGTTTACACGTTCCAGTGTCGACGTCTGGAGCGCTTCGTCCATGGCCGCGTGGTCTTTGCCGGCGATGCCGCGCATCAGGTTTCACCCTTTGGAGCCCGCGGGGCGAATTCCGGCATTCAGGATGCGGAAAACATCGCCTGGAAACTTGCTCTCATCATCATGGGCGAGGCACCGGCGAGCCTGCTCGATACCTACGATCTCGAGCGTTCGGCAGCGGCGGACGAGAACATCGGCCATTCGACCGGCTCCACGGATTTCATCGCGCCGCGATCGGCACAGGAGTTGCGCTTTCGCGACGCAACCCTTGCTCTCGCGCGACACGCCCCTTTCGCCAAAAGAATGGTGAACTCGGGAAGGCTGTCGATGCCATCGGCCTATGAGACGCCCTTGTCGACACCGGATGAAGGCCCATGGTCGGGCTCCGCCAACCTCGGCGCGCCCCTGCCGGATGCACCGATGCGCAACGGCGAGGGCAAGCCGATCTGGCTGCTCGAAGCCTTGGGCGGCGAGGAGACCCTCATCCATGTGCCGAACGGAGGGCCGCCGCCGGCTGGTTCACGCGTCCTCGTCATCGGCAAGGATCTTGTCGACGAGGAGGGATTCTTCACCCGTCGGTTCGGCGCCACACCGGGCAGCACCTATCTCGTCCGTCCCGATCAGCACCTTGCGGCACGCTGGCGTCATGCGGTGGCAGCGCAGATCGAGCAGGCCTCACGCCGCATGAGAGGCCTTGTGGGAGGGCACGCTTGATGGCGCTCGTTACCGAAAGCCGCTTTCCCGATCCGGACCGGGCCTATCGCGCACTGATCGAAGCGCATCGGGGATTGTCGGACGAAGAGAGCGCGGCACTCAACACGTCTCTCGTTCTGATCCTGGCCAATCATATCGGCGACCCGGCCGTGCTGCAGCAGGCTCTTACTCTTGCGAAGCAGAGCCTGAAGCAGGCGAACGCCACATCAGGATAATGCGACGGCTCGATCACTCGATGCCGAGATAGGCCGCCTTGACCTGGGGGTCAGCCAGCAGGGCCGAGCCTTCTCCACTATAGGCGACCTTCCCGGTTTCCAGCACATAGCCGCGATCCGCAATCGCCAAAGCCGCACTGGCATTCTGCTCGACGAGAAGAACCGTGATGCCGTCCTTCTTGAGCGACACGATGGCGTCCAGAATTTGATCGACCAGAAGCGGCGACAATCCGAGGGAAGGCTCGTCCAGCAACAGAAGCTTGGGCTGTCCCATGAATGCGCGGCCGATCGCCAGCATCTGCTGCTGGCCGCCCGACAATCCTCCTGCCAGGAGGTGCCGCTTCTCGGCCAGGATCGGGAACATGGCGAAGATGCGGTCGCGATCCCGGTCGATCTCCTTGTCACGCCGCCGATAGGCGCCGAGCCGGAGGTTGTCCTCAACCGTCAGCGGGCCGAACACCTGCCGGCCTTCCGGCGATTGCGTGATGCCCAGCTCCACCCTCTGGTGAGGCGGGAGGCGATCGATGCGCTGCCCCTTGAATCGGATTTCGCCGCCGGTGACCGGCTGAACGCCGGAGAGAGTGCGCAGCAGCGTTGTCTTGCCGGCACCGTTCGATCCGATCAGCGCCACGATCTCGCCGGCCATGACCTCGAGACTGACGCCCTTGAGCACCTCGATGCGGCCATAGGCGCTGCGCAGGTCCTGCACTTCAAGCACGGGCGGCCTCCCGTGCACCGTGCTGTCCAAGATAAGCCTCAAGGACCCTTGGATCATCGCGCACCTCCCGCGGGGTTCCCTCGGCCAGCGGCCGTCCGCGCTCGAGCACGAGGATCCTGTCCGAGATCTTCATCACGAGCTTCATGTCGTGCTCGACGAGGACGACAGCCACTCCCCGGTCCGCGACCTGCTTGATCAGGTGGTCGATCTCCTCGGTCTCCACCGCATTGCAGCCTGCGGCGGGCTCGTCGAGAAGAAGCACGCGCGGCTCCGCAGCAAGCGCACGGGCGATCTCGAGACGCTTGCAGGCCCCATAGGGAAGCGAGCCTGCGGGAGCATCCGCCACATCCTTCAGGCCCACATAAGCGAGAAGATCGAGGGCTGCCATCCGCGTTTCGCGATTCTGGCGCGTGACGGAAGGAGTCCGGAACAAGGCTGACAGAAGCCTGCGCTTTTCCCTCAGGTGGCGTCCCACCATGACGTTCTCGCAGGCCGTCATGCGCTGGAAGATCTGCAGGTTCTGGAAGGTCCGGGACAAACCGCGCTCGGCCAGCTTGTGAGGAGCAAGCCCCGTCACATCCTCGCCGCCGAGCTGAATTGATCCGCGGCTCGCGGCATACACCCCGGACACGATGTTGAACAGGGTGGTCTTCCCAGCGCCGTTCGGACCGATGATCGACAGGATCTCCCCGGGAGCGACAGCGAAGCTCACGCCGTCGACAGCCTTCACGCCGCCGAAGGAAATTCCGATGTCGGTTGCCTTCAGGATGCTCATGAGCGCGCCCTCCGGAAGACCAGTGCCGAGAGGCTCGGCACGATGCCGTTGCGCATGAAGATCATCGCCACGATGATGATGAGGCCGAGCAGAAGGTGCTCGTATTCCTGAAAGACGGTCAATGCCTGCGGAAGCGTCACGAGCACGACGGCACCGACGATGCTCCCGACCACGGAGCCGAGCCCACCCAGCACCACGATCGTGACGAGTTCCACCGAGTGCAGGAAGCCCGCCTGGTCGGGATTGATGAAGCCATTCATGAACGCGAGTGCGGAGCCCGCGAACGAGGCATAGACGGCGGCGATCACGAAGGCCTGCAGCTTGAAGCGCGCCACATCCACGCCGACCACCTGCGCGGCCACCTCGCTGTCGTGCAGGGCGCGGAATGCCCTCCCTGTCGGCGTTTCATCGAGGTTGAGCGCGATCCAGGTCCCGACGAGCAAGAGGCCTCCCGTCACCCAGTACCATGTATAGGATCCGCTGACCCGCCAGCCGAAAACGGAGAGCCGCTCGACCGGCATGCCATCGGGCCCGCCAGTCCAGCCGCTTTCCGTCGTGATGATAAGGGCCACGAGGACGCCGAGGCCCAAGGTGGCAATGGCGAGATAATGCCCCTTCAGGCGCAGGATCGGACGCCCCACCAGATAGGCGAGAGCCGCCGAAAGGGCCGCTCCGATGAAAAGCGCCGCCCAGGGTGGAATGCCGAGATGGGCTGGCCCGATGGCCACCGCATAGGCGCCGATGCCGAAGAATGCCGCGTGCCCCAGGCTGACCTGCCCCGCCTGCCCCATGAGAATGTTGAGGCCGATGGCCGCCAGCGCCGAGACCCATACGAGCGAGGCCACGCGGAAATAGTAGCTCGACGGAAAGACGAGCGGGAGAACGGCGATCACCACCGCCAGCACGGCGAGGGTGAGGTAGCGCTGATTGACGAGAGCACGCATTCTCACACCCTCTCCACGACGCGGCGTCCGAACAGGCCCTGGGGCGCGGCGAACAGAACGATGAGGATGACAAGGAACGCAAAGGCGTCCTTGTAGGTCGAACTGATGTAGCCCGCGCCGAAGGCCTCGAGCAGACCGAGCAGCAGCCCGCCGACGACCGCGCCGACCGGGTTGCCCATGCCGCCGAGCATAGCGGCGGCAAAACCCTTCAGGGCGAGCAGCGTGCCGACATCGTAGCTCGTCAAGGTGATCGGGGTGACCAGGATGCCGGCAATCGCCCCGATGGCAGCGGAGCCGCCGAAGGCCAAAGCCATGATCGTTGTCGTGTTGATCCCGACGAGCCGCGCCGCCAGACGGTTCGCGGCGGTCGCCAGCACGGCTTTGCCGACGAGCGTGTGCTCGAGGAAGACATAGAGCGCCAGCACGACCACGGCCGTTCCACCAAGCACCCAGAAGCTCTGCGGCTGGACGGCGGCTCCCAGCAGATCGACCGGCGTATCGCCCGTGAAGGCGGGCAGCTTGTGAAACTGCTTGTCGAAGACGATCGCAGCTAAGCCGCGCAAAAAGATCGATGCGCCGATGGTGATGATGATGAGTGTCACGGCCGATGCGCCGCGGGCCGGCTCGATGGCAAGCCTGTGCAGCAGAAGGCCTATCACGACCGCAACGCAAATGGCGACGAGGGCCGCCAGCGGAAGGGGTATCCCGGCGGCCGAGGCGAAGACCGTCACCATGCCGCCGAGCATGACGAACTCGCCCTGCGCGAAGTTCACCACGCCGGAGGCGTTGTAGATCAGGGTGAAGCCGAGTGCGACCAGCGCATAGACGGCTCCCACCGTCAGACCGGAAATAAGGAACTGGAGGAACTCGGCCATGTTGCTGTTCCGCGACCTTCAGGTTGCCGAACGGGAGGCTGGCGAGCAGCCTCCCGACCGATCAGTTGCAGCGAGGGATCAGCTTCCGGAGGCGACCAGGTTCCAGTCGCCGCCCTTGATCTCGAGCATGCGGAACGCCGAGAGGTCGAGACCGAGATGGTCGGTGGGCGACATGTTCACGATGCCGCCGGTGCCGACGAAGCCCTTGGTCTTCTCGATCTCGTCGCGGATCTTCTTCGGGTCGGTCGAGTTCGCGCGCTTCATGGCTTCGACCAGGATGAAGAGGCCGTCATAGGCGTGGCCGCCGAAGGTCGAGACCGGCTGCTTCGTCGCGCTCTCATAAGTCTGCTTGTATTCCGTCACGACCTTCTTCTGCGGGTCGCTCTCCGGCAGCTTGTCGCCGACGAGAAGCGCTGCCGCCGGCAGTCGGACGCCTTCGGCCGCGGCGCCGGCCAGATCGATGAAGCTCTTCGAGGCGACGCCATGGCTCTGGTAGAACGGGATGTTCGTCATGCCGAGCTGGGCATAGTTGCGGGTCACGATGGCCGGCCCCTGGCCGAAGCCCGGATTGACCACGGCCTGCACGCCGGCCGTGTTCTTGATCTTCGTGAGCTGGGCCGTCATGTCGCTGTCGCGCGGGCCGTAATTCTCATCGATGAGGATCTGCATGCCATAGTTCGGCGCGACCTTGACGCATTGCGCCCGCATGGAAGCCCCGAAGCCGTCCGTGCCCGAGATCATGCCGATCTTGGTGAGGTTGCGCTTCTTCAGGTCCTCGAAGATCTTCTCGCATGCCATCTTGTCCGTGTGCGGCGTCTTGAAGACGAACTTGCGGACGGGATCGATCACCTCGATGGCGCCGGCCAGCGAGATGAAGGGAATCTGTGCCTCTTCGAAGACCGGTATCATGGCCATGGTGCTGCCCGTGGTCGTCCCGCCGACCATGGCGATCACCTCGTCGTCCTCGATGAGCCGGGTCGCGAAGGTGCGCGCCTTGTTGGCATCGCCGCCGTCGTCGTAGATCACGAGCTCAATCTTCTTGCCCGCGACGCCGCCGGCCGCATTGATCTTGTCGACATAGATCTTCAGCGTCTTGTCCTCGGGCTCGCCCAGGAAGGACGACGGTCCGGTGACCGAGAGGACCGAGCCGATCTTGATGGTGTCCTGTGCGTGCGCAGCGTGGGAGAGGCCGAAGCCCATGACGGAAGCGGCCAGCAGAGTTTTGAGTGTTGCCTTCGAGTTCATCTGTTTCCTCCGGGTTTGTTGTCGTTGGTTGTTCTTGTTGTTGCGCAGGGATCAGGCTTCCAGGAGCCTGCCTCTCTCTGCGTGGAAGGGAGCAATCGGGCAGGAATGCACAAGCTGGCGTTGCTGCGCACCTAAATCCTGCCGGCCATCGAAACATGCCATCCCGCTTTGCTCCCTGAAGGGCCGAGTGTTGTCTCATTGACGCTGTTTCTTCCATCAATATAATTGACCGGACGGTTGGTCAATAGTAAACAAGTCGCAAGACCACCCGCTTGCCATCAAAGAAAATTCGGAGGGCCATGGTGGAGAACGATCTCATCATCACGGAGAGTCGGGAGGGCTACCGGGTCCTTACCCTGAACAGGCCCGATCGCCTGAACTCCTTCAACGAATCGATGCATGCGGCCCTGATGGCCGCCCTGCTCGATGCCGAAGCCGACAGCTCCTGCCGGGCCCTCGTCCTTACGGGCGCCGGACGCGGGTTCTGCGCCGGGCAGGACCTGTCGGACCGGGTCTTCAGCCCCGGCCAGGCCCCGGATCTCTCCTCCACCCTGGAGCGGCTCTACAATCCCCTCGTGCGCAAGATCCGGTCTCTGTCGATGCCCGTCATCTGCGCCGTCAACGGCGTTGCGGCCGGAGCGGGCGCCAACATCGCCTTCGCCTGCGACATCGTCCTGGCGGCCCGCTCGGCCAAGTTCATCCAGGCCTTCGCGAAGCTCGGCCTCGTTCCGGATTCGGGCGGAACCTGGTTCCTGCCGCGCCTCGTCGGCACGGCGCGCGCCCGCGCCCTCGCCCTGCTGGCCGAGCCGGTTCCCGCCGAGCAGGCGGAAGCCTGGGGCATGATCTGGAAAGCGGTCGACGATGCCGGCCTGATGGACGAGGCGCACCGCCTCGCGGCTCACTTCGCGGTTCAGCCGACAATCGGCCTCGGCCTGATCAAGCAGGCGCTCGATGCCGCGGAGACGAACGATATCGACCGGCAGCTCGACCTGGAACGCGACCTGCAGGGACAAGCAGGCCGCACGCCGGATTACCTGGAGGGCGTCACGGCCTTCTTCGAAAAGCGGCAGCCGAAATTCACCGGGAGAGCCTGATGGACGCGCAATCGCCTCTCCCTGACAAGGACGCACAAGAGATCGCCGCCGCCTGCGCCGAGGCCATGTGGGCCGAAGATCAGGCGAGCCAAGGGCTCGGCATGGTGATCGAGCGCGTGTCTCCCGGCGAGGCCGTCATCTCCATGCCGATCCGCCCCGACATGACGAACGGGCACGGCATCTGCCATGGCGGCTTCATCTTCACGCTCGCCGACTCCGCCTTCGCGTTCGCCTGCAACAGCTACAACCAGCGCACGGTCGCCCAGCATTGCGCGGTGACGTTCCTGCAGCCGGGCCGCCGGGGCGACACGCTCACGGCCCATGCGGTCGAGCGCAATCGCTCCGGCCGCTCCGGCATCTATGACGTAACGGTCCGCAACGGCAAAGGCGAGGCGGTTGCCGAATTCCGCGGACATTCCCGCACCATTACGGGCACGCTTCTCGGCCGAGAGGCCGATCGCGATACCCAATAAGAACGAACGAATGGGAGGTTCCCTTGCTTCAGATCCCGCTCCGTAAGCTCTCTGAACTCAAGCCGCAGCCGGCGCTCCTCGATCGCTATGAGACGGCATCCCGGGACGAGCTCGCCGCCTGGCAGCGCGAGCGCCTCGCCTGGACCCTGCGCCACGCCTACGAGAACGTGCCGCACTACAGGGCGAAGTTCGATGCCGCGGGCGTGCATCCGGATGACTTCAAGGATCTGGGCGATCTTTCCAAGTTTCCCTTCACGACCAAGGCGGATCTGCGGGACAATTATCCCTTCGGCATGTTCGCCGTTCCCCAGGATCAGATCGCCCGCGTGCACGGCTCGTCGGGCACCACCGGAAAGCCGACGGTCGTCGGCTATACCAAGCGCGACATCGACACCTGGGCCGACGTGGTGGCCCGCTCGATCCGGGCCAGCGGCGGGCGTCCGGGCATGAAGGTGCACGTGGCCTATGGCTACGGCCTTTTCACCGGAGGTCTGGGCGCGCATTACGGCGCCGAGCGCCTGGGCTGCATGGTGATCCCCATGTCGGGCGGCATGACGGAACGTCAGGTACAGCTGATCCAGGATTTCCAACCCGACATCATCATGGTCACGCCGTCCTACATGCTGGCGATCCTCGACGAATTCAAGAAACAGGGCCTCGACCCGCGCCAATCCTCGCTGAAGGTCGGCATCTTCGGCGCCGAGCCCTGGACAAACGCCATGCGGACCGAGATCGAGGAAGCCTTCGACATCCATGCAGTGGACATCTACGGCCTCTCC
Organism: Pseudomonadota bacterium; assembly: GCA_023386155.1. Classification (GTDB taxonomy): domain Bacteria; phylum Pseudomonadota; class Alphaproteobacteria; order Rhizobiales; family Beijerinckiaceae; genus Microvirga. The sequence goes on along the minus strand of JAEWKH010000056.1, from coordinate 16,282 downwards.
GAGGTCATGGGACCGGGCGTCGCCTGCGAATGCGTGGAAACCAAGGACGGGCTGCACATCTGGGAAGACCATTTCTATCCCGAGGTGATCGACCCGGCGACGGGCGAGGTCCTGCCGGACGGGGAGGAAGGCGAGCTCGTCTTTACCTCCCTGACCAAGGAAGCGATGCCCGTCATCCGCTACCGCACCCGGGACCTGACGCGCCTCCTGCCCGGCACGGCGCGAAACATGCGCCGCATGGAGAAGATCACCGGGCGCACCGACGACATGATGATCATCCGCGGCGTCAACGTCTTCCCGACCCAGATCGAGGAGAAGCTCCTGGCGATCCCGACCCTGTCGGGGCATTACCAGATCATCCTGACCCGCGAGGGGCGGATGGACCAGGTGGAGGTCCGGGCCGAGATCCGGCCGGATGCCGATTACCCCGAAACCCGGCAGGCCGCCGCCCAGCGCCTGAGCCAGGCAATTAAGGATACCATCGGCATTACAGCTCAGGTAAATGTCCTCGACCCTGAAGGCATCGAGCGCTCGCTCGGCAAAGCGCGGCGCGTCATCGACCGCAGACCGAAAGAATAGAAGAATCCCATGGCCCGCACCCGTGCCACCGATTACGACGACAAGCGCCGGGCGATCCTCGATCGCTCGGCCGAACTATTTGCAGAGCACGGCTACGACCGCGCCTCGATGAGCAGGATCGCCGAAGCCTGCGGCGTCTCCAAGGCCAATCTTTATCATTACTACAAGGATAAGGAGGAGCTGCTCTTCGACGTGATCCGCTTCCACCTCGAGAAGCTGCTCGAGGTGGTGGAGGCCGCGGACCGGCCGGATCTCGCCCCGGCCGATCGCCTGAAGGCGCTGGTCGCCGCCCTGCTCGAGGCCTATCGCGACGCCGACGCCCAGCACAACGTGCAGATCAACGGCCTGCGCCTGCTCCCCCCGGACCGCCAGGGCGAGCTCAAGGCCATGGAGCGGGACCTGGTGCGGATCTTCTCGGACGCGGTCGCAGGCGTCGCGCCGCAGATCAAGGGAACCAAGCTGCTCAAGCCCGTCACGATGTCGCTCTTCGGCATGATCAACTGGCACTATCTCTGGTTCAAGAGCAACGGCGAGGTGACGCGAGCGGATTATGCCGAGCTCGTTTCGCAGCTCATCGTCGACGGAACCCGCAATCTCCATCCGGAACCTGCCGCCTTGTCCCGGCGCGTCAGCGCTGCGGAATAGGCCTTCCGCGACGGGCGGTCATTGCAGGGACACCTGACCGCCGATCTCCAGGGATGAATGCCCCGGAACGCTGAGTCCAAAGCCTGAGAGCATCGGGTGAACGAGATTCTGCCACTGGACCGTGAGCTCTTCCCTGCCCTTCTGGCGCAACCCGTATTTTCGATGCTGGACATAATGGTCCGACGTGCTGCTGCCGAAGCTGTCGGCGACGCGCGGATACCAATAATTGACCGATGCCTGAGCGTCGGTCCTGTCGTGACCCTTCTCCAGGGCGGCCTGCAATCCCTGCTGCCCGAGCTCCGCGTGACGCCTCTCGACGGGAAGGATGTCCGAGAAGGCATCGGCGAGAGGCTGGTAGGAACCGCGTGCCAGCTCCTCGAGCTGCACCACGGTGGCCTGCCCCATCAGACAGTTCATCACCACCGCATCGACCCAGCCATTGATCGGGGAGTGGAAGACGTTGAGGCGCATGTCGCCTTCCATGCGCCGCGTGCCGAGATTGACGCTCCGGTCGAGGCGGGACGCCCAGGGATGCGCCCCCACGTATTGGGCCGTGTTGGCGCCGAACTGCTCCATCAGGGCCAGGACCTGGCGGGCATGGTTGAACTTGTCGAAGACGATCCGGGTGGCGATGATCCGCTCCTTCAGTCCCGGAGCCAGATTGATGCAATCGGCGAAGCCCGAGGCGCCCGCCATCTCGGAATCGACGAAGATCGCCATCAGGCGCATGAGCTCGCCGCGATAGCGGGGCGTGACGTTGTCGGGGGCGCTCAGGCGGCCGCCGCCTGCCACGAAGCTGACGAGGCTTTCTTCATCGACCATGGGAGAACCCCTCTCATCATTTGTCGAAATCGACCAGGATCTTGTCGCTGACCGGATAGCTCTGGCAGGTCAGAATGTAGCCCCGCGCGATCTCGTAATCCTCCAGGGCGAAGTTCGCGTCCATGTCCACTTCGCCTTCGACGAGCATCGCCCGGCAGGTGGAGCAGACGCCGCCCTTGCAGGCATAGGGCAATTCGAGACCCTCGTTCGTCGCCGCATCGAGCACCGAGGCGGTTCCCTTCTCGAACGACAGGGTGCGGGCCCGCCCATCGATCACGATGGTCGCCTCGCACATGTTCCTGCGATCCTCGCCTCTCGTCTCCTCGGGCCTGCGCTCACGACGGCTCGCGGTCGACGTGGCGAAGAGCTCGAACTTGATCCGGCGCTTGTCGAGGCCGTGCTCTTCGAGGCTTTGCGCGACGCCCAGCATCATGTCCTGCGGCCCGCAGATGAAGGCGGTGTCGATGGACGACGCGTCGACCCAATGATCGAGAAGCTGGTCGCATTTCTCCTTCGTCAGGCGCCCGTTGAAGAGATCGATGTCCTGCTGCTCGCGGCTGAGGATGTGGATGAGGCTGAATCGCTCGAGATGCTCGTTCTTGAGGTCCTCCAGCTCCTCCCGGAACATGATCGAGCTCGACGCGCGATTGCCGTAGAACAGCGTGAAGGAGGATTGCGGCTCGGCGACGAGGGTCGTCTTGACGATGCTGAGCAACGGCGTGATGCCGCTGCCTGCCGCGAAGCCCACGAAATGCCGCTTGCGCTGCGCATCGAGCGGCACAAAGAAATTGCCCATGGGCGGCATGGCCTCGATGACCTGCCCGGGAGAAAGCTGCTCGCTGGCCCAGCCGGAAAACGCCCCGCCGGCGATCTTCTTGATGCCGACCCGAAGCCTGCCCTCCATCGGCGTGGCGCAGATGGAATAGGACCGCCGCACCTCGTCGCCGTCGATATTGGTGCGCAAGGTCAGGTACTGTCCCGGCGAGAAGCGGAAAGCCTCCTTGTGCTCATCCGGCACGTCGAGAGTGAGGATGATGGCATCGCGTGTTTCGCGCCGCACGTCGGCAACGGTGACGGGGTAGAACTTCGTCATGGAGCGTCCGCTCGTTTCAAATGCACTTGAAGTAGTCGAAGGGCTCGAGGCAATCACGGCACCGGTACTGTGCCTTGCATGGCGTCGAGCCGAACTCGCTGACCCGGTCCGTGTTGCCGGACTTGCAGCGTGGGCAAGGGATCGTCAATGGCTTGCGCAGAAACCGGTCGAAGGGGGACGGCCCGCCCGCCCTCTCGGCAGGCGGCGCGATGCCGTAGGCCTCCAAACGCCGCCGTCCCTCCTGGGTGATCCAATCCGTCGTCCAGGGCGGCGAGAGCCGGCGCTCGATCCGCATCCGGTCGATGCCTCTCGCCCGCAGGGCCGCTTCGATGTCGAAGGCGATGACGCTCGTCGCGGGGCAACCTGAATAGGTGGGCGTGATGGCGACGACGAGTTCGTCGTCATGCCATTGCACATCGCGGACGATGCCGAGATCCATGACGGAGACCGCCGGAACCTCCGGGTCGGGAACCTCCGCCAGCCAGTCTCTGATCTGGTCCGGATCGGGGCGTATCAGGCTGTCGATCATCGATCCCGCGCTCCTCACCATGTGGCGTTGGGATAGGCCCGCTGCAGAAACTGCAGATCGGCCAAAATGTAGCCGAGATGCTCCGAATGGATGCCGCGCTTTCCGCCCCTCTGCGCCCAGCCCGGCTGCGGCAGGGCGAGGGTCGCCTCCTCGGCCGTCGCGCGGACCAGGCCGAGCCAGGGCTCGTGCAGCGTTGCGAGATCCGGCCCCAGGCCCTCCTGGGCCATGGCCTGATCGACCTCGTCGGATTCGAACAGCTCGCCCGTATACATCCAGAGGTCGTCGATGGCCGCCTGCATGCGCCGGTGGCTCTCCTCCGTGCCGTCGCCGAGGCGCAGGATCCACTCCCGGCTCCGCTCCAGATGATAGGTGACCTCCTTGAGGCTTTTCGCGGCGATCTCGGCGATCCGCGGATCCTTCGAGCCGGTCAGTTCGCGCAGCAGCAGGTAATGCCAGGCATCGAAATAGAACTGCCGCGCCATCGTAGAAGCGAAGTCGCCGTTCGGCTGCTCGACCAGAAGGACATTGCGGAAGTCGCGTGCATCGCGAAGATAGGCGAGCTTGTCGGCGTCCCGTCCCTTGCCTTCGACCTCGCCCGCGAGATTCAGCCAGAGCTGCGTCTGCCCGATGAGATCGAGGGCGACGTTGGAAAGCGCCAGATCCTCCTCGAGAGCGGGAGAGTGCCCGCACCATTCCGACAGGCGGTGCCCCAGGATCAGGGCATTGTCGCCGAGACGCAGCAGATACTCGAAGAGGGTGTCCTGCGCGTCCATCACATGTGCCCCAGCTCTTCAGGGATCTCGTAGAAGGTCGGATGGCGATAGACCTTGCTGTTGGCGGGATCGAACAGCGGTCCCTTCTCGCTCGGAGAGCTGGCGGAAATATCGGACGCCTTCACGACCCATATGCTGACGCCTTCGTTGCGGCGCGTATAGACGTCGCGCGCATTCATGATCGCCATTTCCGAATCGGGAGCATGCAGGCTGCCCACATGACGATGAGCCAATCCGTGCTGGCTGCGGATGAACACCTCCCAGAGAGGCCATTCCTTCTTGTCGGTCATCTTTCCTCTCCCGCTTACGCAGCCTTGGCATGAGCGCGCGCGGCCTTCTTGGCCGCATAGGCGTCCGCCGCATCCCGCACCCATTGGCCCTCTTCGTAGGCCTTCACCCGCGTGCGCAGGCGCTGACGGTTGCAGGGGCCATTACCGGCGATGACCTGATAGAACTCGTCCCAGTTGATCTCGCCGAAATCGTAATGCCCGCGCTCTGCGTTCCACTTGAGATCCGGGTCCGGAACGGTGAGGCCGAGATACTCGGCCTGCGGCACCGTCTGGTCGACGAATTTCTGGCGCAGCTCGTCGTTCGAATTGATCTTGATCTTCCAGCGCATGGACTGGGCGCTGTGGACCGAGTCCGCATCGGAGGGGCCGAACATCATGAGCGAGGGCCACCACCAGCGGTTCAGCGCGTCCTGCGCCATCTGCTTCTGCTCGGGCGTGCCGCGGGCAAGCTTCGTCATCGCGTCATAGCCCTGCCGCTGATGGAAGCTCTCCTCCTTGCAGATGCGGATCATGGCGCGGGAATAGGGTCCGTAGGAGCAGCGCTGCAGAGGCACCTGGTTCATGATCGCCGCGCCGTCCACGAGCCAGCCGATGGCGGCGATATCGGCCCAGGTGAGCGTCGGGTAGTTGAAGATGCTGGAATACTTGGCCTTGCCGCTGTTGAGCTGTTCCATGAGCTCGTCACGGCTCACGCCGAGCGTCTCGGCGGCGCAGTAGAGATAGAGGCCGTGGCCCGCCTCGTCCTGCACCTTGGCGAGCAGGATGGCCTTCCGCTCCAGGGTCGGCGCGCGGGTGATCCAGTTGCCCTCGGGCTGCATGCCGATGATCTCGGAATGGGCATGCTGGGAGATCTGCCGGATCAGCGTCTTGCGGTAGGCCTCAGGCATCCACTCCTTCGGCTCGATCTTGATGTCGGCGTCGACGCGGTCCTGGAAGGCACGCTCCTCGGGAGACATCTCCTCCTTGGACCGGATGTGCTCGACGCCTGTTTTCACCATCTGTGCATACACGGCGCTTCTCCCTGACTTTAATGCCTTGCCGGCCTCTTCCCGATCCGGACGGCTCTTAGAAAGACTGAGCCATAAGGGGCGAGCGCCGGACCCTGCCCGCTGGAGCCGCCCTTCCGCGCCGTTCGCTATCGGCGCGCGGGCGCCATGCCTCTCCGGATTTTCGCGGGCCCTCTCAATATGTCACATAAAATGGATTATTCAAGAATTTTTTGTAACACATTCGTCAGCCGGTCTTCAAATCGGCCTCCGGCTCCGTGGCCGGGAAGCGCTGCTTGAAGTCCGGGCCGGCCGCGGGCAGAGGTCCCACGTCATTCTGGGCATGGGTATCGATCCAATGCTCCGCCGCGGGGAGCAGCGTCCGGTAGATCGTACCGCAGAGAGCCCGGGCCGCTGTTCCGGCCCAGGGCTTGGGGAGGAGCTGGGGCGGCAGCAGGGGATCCTTCAGAACGGCCCTGCGGTAGTCGTGGATCAGGAGGACGCGGACCAGCAAGGCGTCGAGATTCGTGTGCCCGGCTCCTCGCTCCAGGGCCGCCAGGATACCAGAATACGTGTCGATGAACCGCTTGTAGCGGCTCTCGATGTCCGCCAAGGGCCATGCCCGCTCCACCAGCCTCCGGGCGGTCGGCAGGTCGGCCGGGGTCGCGGCGAGCCGCAGGAAAGGCCCCGTCGCGCCGGCCGCTGCCGCAGCCGCCATGAGGAGGTCCGGGCCGAGGGCGCCATAGCCTGCCGCCGCGAGTTCGCTCTTGAGCGCGCTCCGGTCCTGAGCGTTCTCGAGCAGGAGGAGGTCGAAGGCCCCCTGCCAGTCCCGAGGCGGATCGGCATAGATCCGCCGGGTGGCCTGGGCGAAGGCCTCCTGCCCTTGGGGCGTCAGGCGGTAATAGCTGTTGCGTCCGACCTTCCAGCGCTCGAACCATCCTTCGGAGACGAGGCGGGACAGGGCTGTCCTGACCAGCGTGTCGCTGATGCGGAAGGCCCGCATGATCTCGTGCAGCGACGCCAGGGACAGAACCCCGCCCCTGGGCACCACCGCATCCCCGAAGACCGTCACGATCAGCGATCCCGCCCGGATCGGAGTCCGCTCGTGAAACTTGTCCAGCAGGGTTTCCACAAACGCGGCCATACGAGCCTACTCCGGTTACCAATGGCCGAGGCGGCGAGTGCCGTCGCAGCCCGACTCCCCCTCACCTACCCATTGTTCGTCCTACCTGTCGAGCCGTCGAAGCTGCGCGGACCATGCTCAAAATTCCTTGACTAACCGGCCGGTCGGTCAATAATGCCCCGATGGTGCGGCCATGCCAACGCGGCCGCGGATTCCTCATTTCAAGGTGCCCCATGAGACTCGAGAGCTTCGTTCGTGGAAGTTGGATGTCGCCCGGTCAGGACCTGACCGACATCCATAGCGCCGTCACCGGCGAGGTCGTCGCACAAGTCGCCAATGGCGGTCTCGATATGGGCGAGACGCTGGCCTATGCCCGTCAGGTCGGCGGCCCGGCTTTGCGGAAGCTGACTTTCCACCAGCGGGCAGAGCTTCTGAAACGGCTTGCCATCCATCTGTCAGAGCGCAAGGACCAGCTCTATAAGCTCTCCTACCAGACCGGCACCACGAAATCCGACAACTTCATCGATGTGGACGGCGGCATCGGCACCCTCTTCGTCTATGCGTCCAAGGGCCGCCGCGAGCTGCCCAACACCACATTCCTTCTGGATGGAAATGTCGAGCACCTTTCAAAGGGAGGCAGCTTCGTCGGGCAGCACGTGATGACGCCGCTGCACGGCGTCGCCGTTCACATCAACGCCTTCAATTTCCCTTGCTGGGGCATGCTCGAGAAGCTCGCGCCCGCCATCCTGGCCGGCGTGCCGGTGGTCACGAAACCGGCGACGATCACGTCCTACGTGGCGCATGCGCTCGTGCACATGATCGCGGAATCGCGCATCCTTCCCGATGGCGCACTTCAATGCATCGTCGGATCCACGGGCGATCTCTTCGACCATCTGACCTGCCAGGACGTGGTGTCGTTCACCGGTTCCGCCGACACGGCCCAGAAGCTGCAGCGGCATCCGGTCATCGCGCGCGAATCCGTTCGCTTCATCGCCGAGCGCGACTCTCTGAACGCGGCCATCCTTGCCCCGGACGCGGGCCCCGGCACACCGGAGTTCGATCTCTTCATCAAGGAGGTCGCCAAGGAGATGACGGTCAAGGCCGGCCAGAAATGCACCGCCATCCGGCGCGCCATCGCGCCCAACGCTCATGTGCCTGCCGCGATCGAGGCCCTGGGCGAGCGGCTCTCCAAGATCAAGGTCGGCAACCCGGAGCTCGAAAACGTCCGCATGGGACCGGTCGTCGGCCTCGGGCAGCGCCGCGATGTCCTCGCGCAGGTGGCGAAGCTGCGCGAGGAAGCCAACATCGTCGTCGGCGATCCCGACAACTTCACGGTCGAAGGCGCGGACCGCGAGCGCGGCGCCTTCATTCCGCCTCTCCTTCTGCATTGCCCGGACCCGATCCGCGCCACCAACGTGCACAGTGTCGAGGCCTTCGGCCCGGTCTGCACGGTCATGGGCTATGACGGCCTCGATCAGGCCGTGGCCCTGGCCAATCGCGGCGACGGCAGCCTAGTCGCGTCCCTCTACACCTACGATCCCGCCTCGGCGGCCGATCTCGTCTTCGGCGTCGGAGCCTTCCATGGCCGTCTGGTGCTGATCGACCGGGACTGCGCCAAGGAGCAGACCGGCCACGGCTCTCCGATGCCCCATATGGTCCATGGCGGGCCGGGACGCGCCGGCGGCGGCGAGGAGCTCGGCGGCATGCGCGGCGTGCACCATTACATGCAGCGCACCGCCCTGCAGGGCTCGCCGGCGATGCTCTCCCGCGTGACGCAAAGCTGGATCAAGGGCGCGCCGACCGTCGAAGAGGGACGCCATCCCTTCCGCTACCATTTCGAGGATCTCGCCATCGGCCAGACCTTCGTCTCGAAGGAGCGTACGGTCACTCTGGAAGACATCGAGCACTTTGCCGGGTTCACAGGCGATACCTTCTATGCCCACATGAGCGAGGAGGCCACGAAAGACCACCCGTTCTTCCCCGGCCGCGTGGCTCATGGCTATCTGCTGCTGTCCTTCGCGGCAGGCCTCTTCGTCGATCCGGATCTCGGGCCGGTGCTTGCCAATTACGGCCTCGACTCCTTACGTTTCGTCAAACCCGTGCAGCCGGGCGAGACCATCAAGGTCCGGCTGACGGCCAAATCCAAATCGCCGCGCAACGAGCAATACGGCGAGGTACGCTGGGACGTGGAGATCATGACGGACAAGGGTGAGACGATCGCAACCTACGAACTCCTCACGATGAACGCGGTGCGTCCATGACGGCAGCCGCATCACCCGAGGGAGCCGGGCCGGTCAGGCTGATTCCAACGGCTCCCGTCGCCGTGATCGAGATCGACAATCCTCCGGTCAACGCCACGTCGCAGGCGGTTCGGGCCGGGTTGCTCGCGGCGATCCATGACGTCGATCGGAATCCGCAGATCGAAGCGGCCGTCATCGCCTGCGCCGGCCGCACCTTCGTGGCGGGGGCCGACATCCGCGAGTTCGGCCAGCCTCCCCGCGAGCCGCACCTGCCCGACGTGATCAACGCCATCGAGTCCTGTTCCAAGCCGGTCGTGGCCGCCATCCATGGCACGGCCCTCGGCGGAGGCTGCGAGATCGCGCTGGCCTGCCATGCCCGCGTGGCCGAGCCGGGGGCAAGCCTTGGCCTGCCGGAGGTCAAGCTTGGACTGGTTCCGGGAGCCGGCGGTACGCAGCGCCTGCCCCGGCTCGTCGGACTGGATGCCGCCCTCGATCTCGCGACGAGCGGACGAACCGTGAAAGCCGCGGAAGCCCTGCGCCTCGGCCTCGTCGACCGCCTCTCCTCCGGCGATTTGCGCCAGGATGCGATGGCGCTTGCGCGAGAACTGGTCGGTCAGCCGCCGCGCCGCACCGGCGAGCGGGCCGTGACTGCGATGGAGGCCGAAGCGGCCTTAGCGAAGGTCGCGGAAATCCGCAGAAAAGCCCGCGGCGCCGAGGCGCCGGGCAGGGCCGCGGAACTCGTCCTGTTGTCCGCAAGCCTTCCGCTTCACGACGGCATGGCGCGTGAACGCGAGACATTCCTTGAGCTGCGCTCGTCCGAGCAATCGGCTGCCCTGCGCCATGCCTTCTTTGCCGAGCGGGAGGTGACGCGTCTTCCAGGCTTCGACTCGATCGAGCCGCGCTCCATCCAGAAGGTCGGCATCGTGGGCGCCGGGACGATGGGTTCCGGCATCGCCATCGCCTTTGCGGATGCGGGTTTCGACGTCAAGGTCGTCGAGACGAGCGAACAGGCTCTCGCCGCCGGGCAGGCGCGCATCGCGGATGTCTATGACAGGCAGGTCGCCAGCGGCCGGATCACGGCGGCCGTGAAGGACGAGCGCCTGCAATCCATCGGGTATGCGCTTGGTACGAGCTCCCTGGCGGATCGGGATCTCGTCATCGAGGCCGTGTTCGAGGATCTCGAGGTCAAACGCGCGCTTTTCCGCGATCTCGACGCCATCCTGCCGCCTGGAACGATCCTGGCAACGAATACCAGTTACCTTGACGTCAATCTGATAGCTGCTGCCACGTCGCGGCCGGCCGATGTGGTGGGGCTGCATTTCTTCAGTCCCGCGAACGTGATGAAGCTCCTCGAGGTCGTGCGGACCGAGTCCACGGCCGACGAGGTCGTCGCCACGGGCCTCGCCCTCGCCAAGCGCCTGCGCAAGATCCCGGTCGTCTGCCGGGTCTGCGACGGCTTCGTGGGGAACCGCATCCTGTCGCGCTATCGCCCGCAGGCGGAGTACCTGCTCGAAGAAGGCGCCCTGCCGCACGAGATCGATGCAGCCTTGGAGGCATTCGGTTTTCCCATGGGGCCCTTCGCCGTGTCGGACCTCGCGGGTCTCGACATCGCCTGGGCGCGCCGCAAGCGCCTGGCCCCGACCCGCGATCCGCGCGAACGCTATGTGGACATTGCCGACCGGCTCTGCGAGGCGGGACGCTTCGGGCGCAAGACCGGGGCGGGCTGGTATCGCTACGAGGGCGGCAAGCGGGAGGTCGATCCCTTCGTCACGGCCCTCGTCGAAGAGGCGTCCAAACGGCGCGGGCTGACGCGCCGCCCGATTTCGGCCGAGGAAATCCAGTCCCGCATCCGCGCCGCCATCGTCAACGAAGCCTGCAAGATCCTCGACGAACGCATCGTCGAGCGGCCGCTCGATGTCGACGTGGTGATGATGCACGGCTATGGCTATCCGGCCTGGCGCGGCGGCCCCCTGTTCGAAGCGGACCATGTGGGGCTGCAGCCGATTCTCGCGCAGGTGAGGGAGCGCGCCGAACGGGACGGGCCCGGCTGGGAGCCGGCCGAGGGCCTCGTCAGGCGGGCCGCTTCGGGAGCGAAGTTCTATCCCTGAGCGGAAGCACAAGACAATAAACGGGGGGATTCTTCATGTTCGATCGGGCAACCGCCGAGGAGATGCTCGAAAGCGTCTTCGCGCCCTGGGTGCAGGCGCTCGACCTCTCCATCGAGAGTCTCGACAGAGAGGGCGCCGTTCTGCGCATGAGGTTCTCCGAGAAGCTGTGTCGCGACAACGGCGTGATCTGCGGGCAGGCGCTCATGAGCCTTGCCGACACCGCGATGGTGTTCGCCGTGTCGTCCGCCGGAGGCGCCTACAGGCCGATGACGACGGTCGATCAGACCATGCATTTCCTTCGCCCTGCGGCCAATGCCGATGTACTGGCGGAGGCAAGGGTCATCCGCCTCGGACGCACCATGGCCTTCGGCAGCGTAACGCTCGCGACGGACGGCGACGCGCGTCCCGTAGCGATGGCACAGCTCGCTTATGCGCTGCTGGCTGAGGGCAAGTAGAAACACTTTGCGTCAGTGGTGGCTGACTCGATCTTCGTCTCCCCCAAGCCCTCATCCTGAGGGGATTGCGCCAGCAATCCGTCTCGAAGGACGAGGGCGCCTCCCTTGCTCTCTGGATCCTCCTTCGAGACGCCGCTCCGCGGCTCCTCAGGATGAGGCAGAGGTTTATGGACCGAATGTCTAGAGCTGTTTCCACTTGCGTGGAATCATCTCTCTTCTTTGGGCTGCCGCATTTTTTGACGGCGAACCGGATCCACTTCGCCGAAAACCGCTCTAGAACGGCAGCGCCACGCTCGTCTTGATCTCCTTCAGGATCACGTTGGTGCGCACATAGCGGATGCCGGGCAGCCGGAACATGAACTCGTCGAGAAACTGGTTGTAGGCGTGCATGTCGCGCACGACGACGCGCAGGTGGTAGTCGGCATCGCCGGTGGTCGCGAAGCACTCCATGACCTCGGGGCGCTCTGTTACACGTGAAACAAATTCGTCGACGAATTTCGCGTCGTGCCGCTCGAGCGAGACATGCAGGATCGCCGAGGTGGCGAACCCCGCTTTCTCCCGGTCCACCAGCGCCGCATAGCCCACGATCACGCCGGATTCCTCGAGCGCCCGCACGCGCCGCCAGCAGGCCGAGGTGGACATGCCCGCATCCTCGGCGAGCTGCTGGTTCGTCGTGCGCCCCTCCCTCTGGAGCCGCACCAGAATATCCTCGTCCTGCTTTTCCAGCATGCCCGGCCCCCTCTGGTAAATTTTGCCAGATCCATGGCGACTTGGAGAAATATCTACCACATTTGGCGCATGACAAGGAATAGATAGGAAACACCTACCAGCCTTCCGGGATTATCCTTGTAGCCAACAAAGAATGCTCCTTGCTCCGGGAGGAGGCTGATGAAAAGCGTTCCGTCACTCGACGATTATCGGCTTGCCGACCGCTACGCCCGCGAGACGGGCCGGGTCTTCATGACAGGCACGCAGGCCATCGTCCGCATCGTCCTCGATCAGGCCAAACGGGACAGGACGGCGGGGCTCGACACGGCGGGCTTCGTATCCGGCTATCGGGGATCGCCCCTCGGCGGCGTCGATCTCGAGCTCTGGCGCATCAAGGATCGGCTCAAGGAGCACCGGATCGAGTTCCTGCCGGCCGTCAACGAGGATCTCGCGGCGACGGCCGTCCTCGGCTCGCAGCAGGTCGAGACCAATCCCGACCGGCAGGTCCAGGGCGTGTTCGGTCTCTGGTACGGCAAGGGGCCCGGAATCGACCGCTCGGGCGATGCGCTCAAGCACGGCAACGCCTATGGGTCTTCTCCCCATGGCGGCGTTCTGGTGATCGCCGGCGACGATCATGGCTGCGTGTCCTCGTCGATGCCGCATCAATCCGACGTCGCCTTCATGAGCTGGTTCATGCCGACGCTCCACCCGGCAAGCGTCAGCGAATATCTCGAATTCGGCGAATACGGTTATGCCTTAAGCCGCTTCTCCGGCATGTGGGTCGGCTTCAAGGCGGTGTCGGAGATCGTCGAATCCGGCGTGTCAGTGGAGCTGCGTCCGCCGCGCCTGTTCCGCGAACCCGACTTCACGCCGCCGCCCGGCGGCCTGCACTATCGCTGGCCGGACCTGCCGGGACCGCAGATCGAGGAACGCATGGAGGCGAAGAAGCATGCGGTCTATGCCTTCGCCAAGGCCAATCCCATCGACAGACGCATCTACGACATTCCGGACGCGACCTATGGCATCGTCACCGCCGGCAAGGCGCATCTCGACCTGATGGAGGCCTTGCGGCTCATCGGCCTCGACGAGGCGTCGTGCCGCGCGCATGGGATCGACATCTACAAGGTCGGCATGGTCTGGCCGCTCGCCCTGCACGACGCCATGGAATTCGTGAAGGGCAAGCGCGAGATCCTCGTGATCGAGGAAAAGCGCGGCATCATCGAGAGCCAGTTCAAGGAGTACTTCTACGATTACCCGGGTTCCAAGCCCGAGCGCATGGTCGGCAAGCACGACGAGACCGGCCAGCGGCTGATCCCCTGGACGGGCGAACTCTCGCCGCGCTTCCTTGCCGGTGTTCTCGCCAAGCGGCTCGATCCGATCTTTCCCGGTCTCGACCTCGCGCAGCGTGTCGCCGCGTTGACACCGGATCCCGAGCGCGTGATCGCCGTACCGGGGGCAACGCGCACGCCCTACTTCTGCTCCGGCTGCCCGCACAACACTTCGACCAAGGTGCCGGAAGGCTCGAAGGCGCTCGCCGGCATCGGCTGTCATTTCATGGCGAGCTGGATGGACCGGGAGACTTCCTCGCTCATCCAGATGGGCGGCGAAGGGGTCAACTGGGCGGCCTCGTCCAGGTTCACCGGCCAGGGCCACATCTTCCAGAATCTCGGCGAAGGCACCTATTACCATTCCGGCTCGATGGCGATCCGCCAGGCCATCGCGGCGGGCGCCAACATCACCTACAAGATCCTGTTCAACGACGCGGTCGCCATGACCGGCGGCCAGCCGGTCGACGGCCCGGTGAGTGTCCATGCCATCGCCCACAGCGTGCGCGCGGAGGGCGTGTCGCGCATCGCGCTCGTGTCGGACCATCCTGAGAAATTCGACCCGGCGGATCTGCCGAAGGGCGTGACCATCCACCCGCGCGAGGAGCTCGACGCGGTGCAGAAGGAACTGCGCGAGATTTCCGGCGTCACGGTGCTGATCTACGAACAGACCTGTGCCACGGAGAAGCGACGGCGCCGCAAGCGCGGGCAGATGGAGGATCCGAAGCGCTTCGCCTACATCAACGATCTCGTCTGCGAAGGCTGCGGCGATTGCTCGGTCGCGTCCAACTGCCTGAGCGTCGAGCCGAAGGAGACGCCGTTCGGGCGCAAGCGCAAGATCAACCTCTCCACCTGCAACAAGGATTTCTCGTGCCTGGAGGGCTTCTGCCCCAGCTTCGTGACCGTGGAAGGCGCCAGCCGGCGGGCGAAAACGACGAGTGACTTCGACGCCGCCGCGCGGGCCGCGACGCTGCCCTCGCCTGCTCTTCCCGATCTCGCGAAGCCCTTCGATCTGCTCGTGACCGGCGTCGGCGGCACGGGCGTGGTGACCATCGGGGCGCTCATCAGCATGGCGGCCCATCTCGAAGGGCGTGGCGTGTCGGTGCTGGACTTCACCGGCTTCGCCCAGAAGTTCGGGCCCGTGCTGAGCTATGTGCGCCTTGCGGCAAATCCCGATGCGCTGCATCAGGTCCGCATCGATCAGGGCGCAGCCGACGCGCTGATCGGCTGCGATCTCGTCGTCAGCTCCTCGCCCAAGGCATCGGGCACCTATCGCAATGGCACGCGGGCCGTCGTCAACACCGCGGAAATGCCGACCGGGGACGTGGTGCGCTTCCGCGACGCCGATCTTGCCAGCCGGGCGCGCCTGCGCGCCATCGAGCGGGTGATCGGCGCCGGCAATCTCGCGACACTCGACGCCAATGCGCTCGCCGAGACTCTGCTCGGCGACACCGTCTATGCCAACATGATGATGCTCGGCTTCGCGTGGCAGCAGGGCCTCGTGCCGGTCTCGCTTGAGGCGCTGTCACGTGCCATCGCGCTCAATGGCGTGACCGTCGAGCGCAACAGGCAGGCCTTCGCCTGGGGCCGGCTGCTCAGCGCCGATCCCGACGTCGTGCACCGGGTCGCCGGGGACAAGCCGGAGGAGGTCGAGACGCTCGATCAGGTGATCGCACGGCGAACCGCGTTCCTGACCTCATATCAGAACGCCGCCTATGCGGCCCGCTTCGAGGCCCTGGTGGCGCGGGTCCGCAAGGCCGAAAGCGCTCTCGGCTCCGAGACGCTGACCGACGCGGTGGCGCGCTCGCTGTTCAAGCTCATGGCCTACAAGGACGAGTACGAGGTCGCGCGCCTTCACATGGAAACCGGCTTCCTCGACGAGCTGAAACAGCACTTCGAGGGCGACTACACGGTGCATTACCATCTGGCGCCGCCGCTCCTGCCCGCCAAGCGCGATGCCCGCGGCCGCCCCCGCAAGCGCAGCTTCGGCCCCTGGATCCAGATGCCGATGTCCGCTCTCGCCAAGCTGAAGGTGCTGCGCGGCACGCCCTTCGACATCTTCGGCTACACGGCGGAGCGGCGCATGGAGCGGAGCCTGATCGGCTGGTACGAGGGCCAGATCGACAGGATCCTGGAGAATCTCGACCGTCGGCGCATGGCCGACCTCACGGCCATCGCCAAGGCCCCGATGGATATCCGCGGCTACGGCCCGGTCAAGGACGCGGCCATCCATCAGGTCAGGTCGAATGTCGAGCGCCTGTGGGAGCATGTCGCCGCGGAGCCGGTGGTGATCGACGATCGCCGGCCTGCGCAGATTCGCGCATGAGCCATCTCCTGGCCCTCCGAGAGGCTGCTCATCAATCTCTAGAGCATCGGACCCAAAAGTGGACTTGCACTTTTGGGATTCATCCGATGCTTCTTCTCTTGGCTGGCGCATCGGATGGACCGGAAAAACCGGATCCACTTTTGGGTCCGATGCGCTAGGTGTTTGATCCCGGGGTTTGATGGAGCAGTCTTTTCCGCGGCATGGAAGGAAGCACTATGGGCCAGGTTCTTCACGGCAGCGCCACCACGACAGAGGCGGTCCGTCGCGCAATCCAGAATAG
>JAEWKH010000048.1 GCA_023386155.1 Pseudomonadota bacterium | reverse complement strand
GTTTCGCGCGGACCGGAAGCTTCGATATTCGGCCGCGATATTTGCGCGGCAGCAAAGAGGGAATCGGCGACATCGGGCAACGTCCGACACGGTAGGGGCCAAGTCCGGCTCCGCCGCATCGTTGGATCCCCGATGTCTGAGCCATCCTCATTCACGTCGTCCCGTCAGGGCTCCATAGCCGCGGCAGGCCCCATCAACATCAGGGCGTGTCTCCATGGCGCGCTTTTGGCCGCTGGCTTCGTCGCGCTTGCCGCCGGCCTTTGGGGAGCCTGGTGGCGGCTCGGATGGAGCCTCCCGTACGGCTCATTATTGGCCGAGATCCATGGGCCGCTCATGATCGGCGGCCTGTTCGGGACGCTGATCAGCCTCGAGCGGGCCGTCGCTCTCCGCCACCGCTGGTCTTATGCCGCGCCAATCTTCTCAGCCTGCGGAACCCTCGCCCTGGTCGCCGGTGCTCCTGTGGAGGTCGGCGCAGGATTGTATGCCGCCGCGTCGGTCGCATTGGCCGGGGCATCGCTGCTGATCACCGCGCACCAGCCGGCGCTTTTCACCGGCGCCCTGCTCTTTGGCGCATTGTCATGGCTTGCGGGCAACGTCCTCTGGTTCATGGGCCACTCGGTGCCGGACGTGACGGGCTGGTGGCTGGCCTTCCTGATCCTGACGATCGGCGGCGAGCGCCTGGAGCTCAGCCGCGTGCTGCCGCAGCGCCGCGGCTCCGAGGCGCTGTTCCTGTTCGCGATCGGCCTCTTCGCGGCCGGCTCGCAGAACGGGCTCCCGAGCCCGAACGGCGCGATGCTGTTCGGCATCGCCCTTATCGCGACTGCACTGTGGCTGCTGCGGCACGACATTGCCCTCGTGAACATTCGCAGGACCGGGCAAGTCCGTTTCATGGCCGTCTGCATGCTGGCAGGATATCCCTGGCTGGCCATGGCCGGACTTGTCCTGATCGCCCTCCCGCCGGGAGAAGGCTTTACGTACGATGCGGTGCTGCATGCGGTCCTGATCGGCTTCGTCCTGTCGATGGTCTTCGGACACGCGCTCATCATCCTCCCGGCGATCGCGAGGATCCGGCTTGCCTATACCCCGGCCCTCTACGGTCCATTGGTCCTTCTCCATGGATCCGTGATCCTCCGGGTCGGGGCTGGCCTCGTCGGCTGGGACGCCGGAAGAAGAGGCAGCGGCATTCTCGCGCTCGCCGCCCTGGCGGCCTTCGCTGGCACTCTGGCATTCTCTCGCCGGCGGATACCGGGGCGTCCCTCTCCGGAAGCGTGCAGCAGCACTTGAGGAACGATGGCGCTCAGCTTTCTTCCGGCCGCAGCTCCGGAAGATCGTTCCGCAACCATGCGAGGCGGGCGATGGCACGCCCGGCCATCGCCTGCACCTCTTGCAACGCACGCTCGTCGCTCACCGCATCGCCCGCTTCGATGTAAAACTCGGTGAGGAGCTCGGCCAGCGCGAGTGGATCATCGGGAACCCCCGTCCGGGACCCGTCGACGACCAATGCGCCAGGCGCTTCATCGAGTGCCTTCGCGTGAAGTCTCGCCTCCCGCGCCAGTTCCTCGAGATGGGAACGCTCCTGCGCCGTCGCTCCCACGGCCCAGGTATCGAGCAGCCCGGCAAGTCGCCGCTCGAGGGCCGCCGGATCGCCCTGCCCCGGACGCGGCCGAGAGCCTTCGCTGGCCTCCCGGCGTTCCGCGTGAAAGGCCTTCCGGCGTTCCCGTCTCAACGTCGCCACATGGCCCAATTCCTCGTGCGCCATGATCTCGGCGGCCTGCCGGATTTCGGGAATCTCCGCATGTGCCGCCACGTAGCTCCAGAACGCGAAGGCTCGCTCCTCGTTGCGCACAGCCATCGAGAGCGCGCGGTAGGCGCTCAGCAGCTTCGAGTCCGTGATGGCCACGCCCTCGTCGTCGAAGGTCTCCGGCAGGTTCCACCGGATTCGCGCCGGATCGGGGTTCCTCCCCTTGGTGGCCTGTGACCAGTGCACGATACCGGCGAGGTGGCCCCGTTCGTCGGCAGAGAGCTGCTCGAACACCTCAGCCAGCGCGGAATCGCCCTCCTGCCGCATGCGGGCGGCGATCTCGGCATAGCGGGTCGCGGCTTCTTGCTCCATGGCGGCCGCGATGGCGAACAGCTCTTCCAGGGATGTCACCCGCCCTGCCGGCTCGGCTTTCAGTAGCGACATCGGATTCTCCTCGGGATGCTGACGGCACAGGGAAAGGTTGACGAGGGATGCGGCATCCGTCAACTTGCGCCAGATCAATGTGAGACGGGTTCAGCCGGTGCATAAGTCGCTGGGCCCTGCGATCTCCCGATCCAGCCCCGGAAAATATGACACAGCACGCGGAACCTTTTCGGCCCGCAAACCGTTTTGTGTTTTCTGTCCAGAAGAATTCTCTGACGCTGGACGGTCCCCTGTTGGAAAGATCGATCTCGTTACGCTTCGCCCGATCCTTCTCCATTGCCGTTCAGTGGATCCTTCCGGTTCTGGCCTTATTCGGAATCCTGTTCCTCCTGCTGTGGACCGGACAAGCCACCGCGGCCGGACGGGTGCAGGAGTTTCTCCCGAAGGCACAGCCCACGGAGTTCTTCTCGGAAGCCGACAGGTTCGGCCAGCCCCAGGGCGATCCGCCGCTCGTTCCCGCCTATAAGGGCGACCGCCTTCTCGGCTACGTGTACCTGAACTCCGATTTCACAAGCGCGGTGGGCTATTCCGGCAAGCCGATCAATCTCCTGATCGGCATCGACACCAATGGTGTCGTCACAGGCATCAAGCTCGTCGACCACAAGGAGCCCATCGTCCTCATCGGCATCCCCGAGCGCCGGATCGTCGATGCCATGAACACCCTCATCGGCAAGGACATGAAGCCGGTTGCGACCGGAGCCGAGCGCCCGCCCCAGGTCGACATCGTCAGCGGCGCGACCGTGACGGTTCTCGTGATGGGCGACAGCGTCGTGCGTTCGGCCGTGCGGCTCATCCGCAGCGGCCGCCTCGGCGGCGCCCAGGGCGCGCCTGCAGCGACGGCTCCGCAGGCCACAAAGACCGTCGACATGTCCAAGAGCGAGGTGCGCGACTGGCAGACCCTCCTCGGCGATGGTTCGGTCCGGCGCCTGTCGCTCACCGTCGGCGAGGTCAGCGAGGCATTCGCCAAGGCCGGCAACCAGGAGGCGGCGAACAACGCTGAAACGGGCGATCCGGCCGACACGTTCATCGACCTGTACCTCGCTCCCGTGAGCGTGCCGACCATTGGGCGCAGCCTGCTCGGCGATACGGGTTACGAGCAGCTCAGGGCGCGATTGAAGCCGGACCAGCAGGCCATCGTCGTGGCCGGCGACGGAGCCTACTCGTTCAAGGGTTCCGGCTATGTGCGCGGCGGCATCTTCGACCGTATCGAGCTGCTCCAGGAAGGCCAGAGCACGCGCTTCCGCGACCGCAACCATACCCGCCTCGGAGATCTCGCAGCAGCGGGAGCGCCCGCCCTGCGCGAGATCGCCCTGTTCGTAATGCCCGACGACTTCAGGCTCGACCTCACGGAACCCTGGCAATTGCAGCTTCTCGTGCAGCGCAATGTCGGCGCGCGCGACAAGGCCTTCCTGACCTACACTCTCGACTACACCCTGCCCGACCAGTACCTGCGCATCGAGCAGCCTCCGGCTCCAGTTCCCGCCCAGCCGCAACAGCAGGCTCAGGGCCAATCAACCGCACAGGCCCCCGCCGAGCCGTCGCTGAACGATGCGGATGCGCTCGCGGCTGGGGAAATCGAGGAGCCGCTCTGGCTGAAGATCTGGAAGACGAACACCGTTTCCATCGGCATCGCAGCCGTCGCGCTCCTGGTCCTGACCGCGATCTTCTTCTTCCAGGACGCCCTGGTCCGCCGCCCGATGACTTACGTCTGGGTGCGCCGCGCCTACCTGACCTTCACGCTGGTCTGGCTCGGCTGGTACGCCAATGCCCAGCTCTCGGTGGTCAACGTCCTGACCTTCACCAACTCGCTCATCACCAACTTCAACTGGGAGTTCTTCCTGGCGGCCCCGCTGATCTTCATCCTGTGGGCAGCGGTCGCTGCAGCTCTGCTGTTCTGGGGACGCGGCCCCTTCTGCGGCTGGCTCTGCCCGTTCGGCGCGCTGCAGGAACTGACGAACAATATCGCGCAATGGCTGAAGGTGCCGCAGATCACGGTGCCCTGGGGCCTGCACGAGCGCCTGTGGCCGATCAAGTACATCATTTTCCTGGGCTTGTTCGGTCTCTCGCTATACAATGTGGCGTTGGCAGAGGTTTTCGCCGAGGTCGAGCCGTTCAAGACGGCCATCATCCTGAAGTTCGTTCGTGACTGGCCCTTCGTCATCTATGCCCTGACCCTGCTTTCGGTCGGCCTGTTCATCGAGCGCTTCTTCTGCCGCTACCTGTGTCCGCTCGGCGCCGCGCTCGCCATCCCCGGCCGGATACGGATGTTCGAATGGCTCAAGCGCTGGCCCGAATGCGGTTCTCCCTGCCAGCGCTGCGCCAAGGAATGCCCGGTGCAATCGATCCACCCCGAGGGGCAGATCAACGTCAATGAGTGCATCTACTGCATGCATTGCCAGGAGTTGTACCACGACGACCACCGCTGCCCGCACATGATCCAGGTGCGCCTCAAGCGGGAGAAGCGCGATGCACTTTCGTCCCCGTCCATGCGCGGGATCAAAGACGGCGGCAAGGGACCCGTTAAACCTATCGTCACCCACAAGGGCAAGGTCGTCGGAGCGCCTACGGACGAGCCGATCACAGCCGAAGTTCCAACAACATCCGCATAAGCAAGAAGGAGGTTCACGTGTCACAGGAAGATAAAACCAACGGACTCAGCCGACGCCAGGTACTCGGGACGACAGCAGTGGCGGCGGCAGCAGGAGCTGCAGGCGTGGCGGGAGGCATCTCTCTCAAGGACACGGGTGTAATCACCTCTGCCGAGGCGCAGACGGCCCCGGCCGCCCCGTCGGCCCGGCCGGCCGCCAACAGGTACGAGGTCAAGCCCGGCGAGCTCGACGAGTATTACGTGTTCTTCTCCAGCGGCCAGACTGGCGAGGTCCGCATCGTCGGCTGCCCGTCCATGCGCGAGTTGATGCGCATCCCGGTCTTCAACCGCGACAGCGCCACGGGCTGGGGCCAGACCAACGAGAGCCTGAAGGTTCTCACCGAGGGCATGACTCCCGAAGCCCGCGACTTCCTGAAGGACAAGGGCGGGATCTATCTCAACGGCGACCTTCACCATCCGCACCCATCCTTTACGG
>JAEWKH010000104.1 GCA_023386155.1 Pseudomonadota bacterium | reverse complement strand
GAATAAGGATGAGGTGTTTGAGCGAGGGGTGATCAACGTCTTCAGAGGGTTGAGCTGGAATTACAAAACCAACTCCCCCTGTAAATTTGGTAATAAAATTATCGTCAACAATCTGGTGAGATGGGACCGGTGGGGATTTCATCTGAACAGCGGGCAACAGGCAGATCGACTTGCCGACCTGGAAAGAATGCTGCACCTGTTCAGCGGCAAACCGATCCCCGACAGCCGGGAAAATATCATTATTCGGCTGGATGATCACATCCGCTCCGTTCAGGGCAAAGCCTGCTATGAAGATGAGATGTTCAGCATCAGATACTTTAAGAAGGGCTCCGCGCACATCACGTTCAGGAAACCAGAGCTGGTTGACAGACTGAATGATATTATTGCGAAATACTATCCGGAAACCTTATCGCCCGTTTAACCCAAAGCACAGACTCAGTACATACACAAAAACATTCTGATAAATATGGCGTCATTCAGAGCAAAAAAACATGTTTTCCAGATTATTTGTAAAAAAACATACTCCAGCTATGGTGGCAGGTAGTCTGATATTTCTGTTCATTATTCTGCTGACATTTTTCTGGAAAAAAGCAGAGCTGGTGAATGACAGCCAGATCAGAGTTAATTTCGCACTTGGCTATATAGAAAACATTCTCAATCAGAACAACAGCATCAGCCAGGAAGCAGAACATTTGCTTCTGAATAACTGTAACGCAGATACTCAGCATGAATTAAGCAATCTGCTGCTGAAACGCCCACAACTTCGTGCACTGAGCCTGGCAAGACAAGAGGCTGTATTTTGTAGCACCCACCCCGGTTTGCCTGTCGGTCCAGTTGCTGAAAAGGAACAGTGGCGGCACGATATGCTGATTCGTTTTCCTGAAGATACAGGTACTCTGCCCTGGATCCTGTTAAGAACACCTTACAAAAACGGCACGGTCATTACCGCCACGGATTATTATTTTATTCAGGACATCATCTCTGTGGTTCATGCGGTTCCTGCAATACGATTCCGTTTGGGAAACACGGTCCTGTCAGCCAGCGGAAAAAATGTCACTCTGCTCCCGGACGACAGCGGTATACAAAAAGAAAGTCATTCAAAAAAATATCCGTTCTCCCTGATTTATATCATCCCGGTGAAAATGCAACTTACCTACGCCTGGAAACAGGCCTGGTATATGATCCCTGTTGCCATCTTCGGTGGAATACTCACAGCCTTTCTGCTGTCCCGCCGACGTCCATCTTCCCCGCTCGATATGCTGAAAAATGCACTTGCTCACGGAGAGTTCAGACCTTATTTTCAGCCCATCATTTCCGCTAAAAATCACCAGCTAACCGGCTGCGAAGTACTGATTCGCTGGCATCACCCCGTCAGCGGAATTATCCCACCAGATCAGTTTATCCCGCTGGCAGAGTCCACCGGATTAATTGCCCCGATAACGCAACAGTTGATGTCTCAGGTCGAACACAGCCTTAATTCTGTTGCACATTTTTTACCGAATCAATTTCATATTGGGATCAATATTTCACCAGCGCATTTTCTGTCTCCGGGACTGGAGGATAGCTGTATGAAGTTTCTATCCACCTTCCCGAAAGGGAAAGTGAAACTGGTTCTGGAACTGACAGAACGAAACCAGCTATCCGTCACAGCAGAATCAAAAGCGTTATTTGCGAAATTACATCAACAGGGAATATTGTTTGCACTGGATGATTTTGGTACTGGCTATGCAACCCACAGCTACCTGCAGTCGTTTCCTGTCGATTACATCAAACTCGATAAAGGGTTTGTACAAATGGTCGGCGTGGATGAAATCTCCGGGCATATAGTAGAAAATGTTATTGAGCTGGCTCGCCGGTTAGGTATTGATATCATTGCCGAAGGCATTGAAACCGAATCACAGGAATTGTTCATGACAGAGAAAGGAAGCTGCTATCTGCAGGGATACCGCTATGCACCTCCACTACCCGCTGAACAGTTTATTGCTGAGTGGGTATACAACAGCGGAAACGGCAAAAACCAGAGATAACACATACTGAAATGGACCAGGATATGCGTCCCCCCCTTTCACCTCATCTCCCAACTCCCGGGTTTGATTCCTTTTTCACAGCAAAAGGGGCTGAGGGTACAAAAGAGGGTACATTTTTAACCAAACCAAACAAAATTAACCAATATCAACATGATAGAAGCAATCTTCGATTCCGAGTCCGGCACCAAATTCATATAAACGGACCTCCACGGAGGTCCGTTTTTCGTTTCAGGACGCCACGATTTAAGCGTCCTGCCGCCAAATCAATTCTACCGAACTCAACCAGATTCTCCCCACATCACCAGCAATTTA
This sequence comes from Pseudomonadota bacterium, assembly GCA_023386155.1. GTDB lineage: Bacteria > Pseudomonadota > Alphaproteobacteria > Rhizobiales > Beijerinckiaceae > Microvirga. The sequence continues at coordinate 323 of JAEWKH010000104.1, read as the reverse complement.
CGGGCATATTCCAATTCGGGAAAATTTGTTTCTGAGCTATAGCGCTGACTGACGTGAAATGTCGTGCGGCCCCGTGATGCTGTTGAACGTCAAATGACGTCATCAGGAGCGTAACGCTCCCATAAAGCACAACATCGGGCAGAACGCCAACTGATGAGATTTTCTGAATAAGAACAAAGAGAAATGTATCAGTCCGTTTGCTCATGCAAAGACTAACAATCCATTAAAATAGTAAGCGCTCCGGACAATTTTCCATGGATTATTTTCTGAACATTTTTCTTTGGCAAAGATGATGAATTTTGATGGTAAGGAATATTACTTCT
>JAEWKH010000147.1 GCA_023386155.1 Pseudomonadota bacterium | reverse complement strand
TGGTCATGTTGCGCGCCTTCATGGTGTCGGGGATCTGCTTCTCGACGAGGGGCGTCCAGACATAGCCGGGGCTGATGCAGTTGACCGTGATGCCGTCGGTGGCCACCTCGAGCGCCACCGTCTTGGTGAGGCCCGCGATGCCGTGCTTGGCGGCCACATAGGCCGATTTGAACGGCGAGGCCACGAGCGAATGGGCCGAGGCCGTGTTGATGATGCGGCCCCACTTGCGCGCCTTCATGCCCGGCACCGCGGCGCGGATGGCATGGAACGCGGACGACAGGTTGATGGCGATGATCTGGTCCCATTTCTCGACCGGGAAGTTCTCCACCGGCGAGACGAACTGGATACCCGCGTTGTTGACGAGGATGTCGACGCCGCCGAATGTCCGCTCGGCGAGGCGGATCATCTCCTCGATCTCGTGCGGCTTCGACATGTCGGCCGGCGAATGGATCGCCTTGACGCCGAACTCGCTCTCGATGCCGGCACGCGTCCTCTCGATCTCGCCCGCATCGCCGAAGCCATTGATGACGACATTGGCGCCCTCCTTGGCCATCGCCCGGGCGATGGCGAGGCCGATGCCGCTGGTCGAGCCGGTCACGACGGCTGTCTTGGATGTCAAAGTCATGATCTACTCCGCTTGGGTCTGAGCTTCAGGCGCCATGTGAAACGTGGCATATCACGAAGGGGGTTGCGAGGGTGAGCCTAGCAAAAAGAAGCATTGGAAGGCTGCCCCGCGGACAAGGCCCCCTCCTGCTCCGGATGCATGGCCCGATGGATCCAGGCCCCGTTGCCGGAACCGCCCCGATATGAGATGCGCTAACCAAAGAATGGAGCATCGGATGGGATCCCAAAAGTGGAACCCACTTTTGGGTCCGATGCTCTAGAGCATTTTTCGGTGAAGTGGATCCGGTTCACCGCCAGAAAATGCGTCTAAGCAGAGAAGAGAGATGATTCCACGCCAATGGAAACAGCTCTAGCCGTTCCGGATCGTCAACAGGTGCACCCTTGCCGACACCGAAAATACTCCCCTGTGGCGACAGCGCCGTGACCGTCGAGTTCGGCGAGACGATCGATCCCAACATCAACGGGATGGTTCTGGCCCTGGACGATCTCGTCCGGGCCCGCGCCCCGGCGGGCCTGATCGAAACGGTGCCGACCTATCGCTCCCTCACGATCCAGTTCGACCCGGTGGCGACCGATTATGAGGCCCTGATCGGGCTCCTGAGAGAGGAAACGCAGGATCTTGCCCCCCGCAACGCAGTCGGCCGGCGCTGGCGCGTGCCGGTCGTCTATGGCGGCGATTACGGCAGCGATCTCGACGAGGTCGCAGATCTCCATGGCCTGACGCCGAACCAGGTCGTCGAGATCCATTCATCGGCGGTCTATCGGATCTACCTGATCGGCTTCCTGCCGGGCTTCACCTATCTCGGCGGCCTCGACAAGCGGATCGCCACCTCCCGCCGGGTTCACCCCCGGGCCAGGATTCCGGCCGGCACGATCATGATCGGCGGCGAGCAGGCGGGGATCGCACCCATGGACATGCCGAGCGGCTGGCACAATCTCGGCCGCACGCCCGTGCGCACCTATGCGCCCGATCGCGACCCGGCCTTCCTGTTCGCGGCGGGAGACGAACTCGTCTTCGAGCCGGTCGACCCTTCGCGCTGGGAGGCGCTGGAGAAAGCCGCCCTGGCGGGCGAGCCGGTCGCCGAAGAGGTGCGCCCATGACGGGTCTCACGGTGAAATCCTGCGGTCCCATGACCTCCCTGCAGGATCGCGGGCGCCTGGGCTATCAGGGCTTCGGCGTCTCGCCTTCGGGCGCCATGGATCGCCGTGCTCTGGCGATGGCGAACGCGCTCGTCGGCAATCCGCTCGAAACGGCCGCCATCGAGTTCATGAATCTCGGCGGCGCCTTCACCTGCGAGGGCGGCGATCTTCATGTCGCGCTCGCAGGCGCAGGGAGCACCTTGAGTATCGACGGAACGCCCGTTCCTTCGCAGACCTCCGTCCTTCTGAAGGAGGGGCAGAGCCTGGAGGTGGGTCATCCCCGGACGGGCACCTTCGCCTATCTCGCGGTCGCGGGAGGCTTTGCGATCGAGCCTGAGCTGGGGAGCCTGTCGTTCCATCTGCGCTCCCGGCTCGGCGGCCTGAAAGGGGCTGCGCTGAAAGCCGGCGACCACCTCCCCTGTCTGTCCGACGCCCGGGATCCCGAGCCGATGCAGCTCGCCGTCGACCCGTTCGAGGAAAGCGGCCCGATCCGCGTCATGCTGGGTCCTCAGGAGGATTACTTCACGCCGGAATCGGTCCGCACGTTTCTGGAGAGCGAGTTCACGATCAGCCCCCAGGCCGACCGCATGGGGTTCCAGCTCACCGGCCCGCGCCTCGAACATGCCAGGGGCTTCAACATCGTCTCGGACGGGATCGTGGACGGCCATATCCAGGTGCCGGGCAGCGGACAGCCCATCGTGCTGATGCGCGACCGGCAGACGGCAGGCGGCTATCCGAAGATCGCGACCGTGATCAGCGCCGATCTCGCCCGCTTCGCGCAGATGCGCCCAGGCATGAGCGTGCGCTTCAAAGCCGTCGGGCGGGACGAGGCCGTGGCGGCCGCGCGCCGGCTGAAGGAATGGACCGCATCCCTGCCCTCGAGCCTCGTGCCCGTTCGCTTCGCGCTCACGACGGAGCATCTCTTGAGCCACAACCTGATCGGCGGCACGGTCGATGCGCTCGCGCCAGCAAGGAACGATCCGAACGCGTGAACGGAGAAAGGGCGTCGCACCCGCGACGCCCCTCCTGTTCTATTTCGTCTTCGCTTTCGTCCTGACGCCGCTCTCCTCGGCGCGGTCCGGCGCCCCCGCGGCCTTGGCCTCGCGGCGGCGCGCATGCAGGATCCACTCGGTATAGCCGTTTGGCTGCTCGGTGCCCTTGAAGATCAGGTCGCAGGCCGCGTTCCAGGCCGGGCCGTCGAATTTCGGCGCCAGGGGACGATAGAGCGAATCGCCCTCATTCTGTCGGTCCACCACCTCCGCCATGCGGCGCAGGGTCTCCATCACCTGCTCCTTCGGGACGATGCCGTGACGCAGCCAGTTCGCGATGTGCTGGCTGGAGATGCGGAGCGTGGCGCGGTCCTCCATCAGGCCGACATCGTGGATGTCCGGCACCTTGGAGCAGCCGACGCCCTGGTCGATCCAGCGCACCACGTAGCCGAGAATGCCCTGGCAGTTGTTGTCGAGCTCCTGCTGCACCGCCTCCGGCGCCCAGTTCGACTGCGACACCGGTATGGTCAGGATGTCGGAAAGCTTGGCGCGCGGGCGCTCCTTCAGCTCCTCCTGGCGCACAGGAACGTCGATTTCATGGTAGTGCAGCGCATGGAGGATCGCGGCTGTCGGCGACGGCACCCAGGCGGTGGTGGCGCCGGCCTGCGGATGGCCGATCTTCTGCGCCAGCATGTCGGCCATCTTGTCGGGCGCCGCCCACATGCCCTTGCCGATCTGCGCCTTGCCGGGCAGCCCGCACAGGAGCCCCACATCCACGTTGTTGTCCTCGTAGGCCTTGATCCAGGCGGACGACTTCATGTCGTTCTTGCGGATCATGGGCCCGGCTTCCATGGAGGTATGGATCTCGTCGCCGGTGCGGTCGAGAAAGCCCGTGTTGATGAACACGATGCGCTCGCTTGCTGCCTTGATGCAGGCCTTGAGGTTGACGGTGGTGCGCCGCTCCTCGTCCATGATGCCCATCTTGAGCGTGTTGCGGGCAAGGCCCAGCATGTCCTCGACGGCGGCGAAGAGGTCGTTCGCGAAGGCCACCTCGTCGGGTCCGTGCATCTTGGGCTTCACGATGTAGACCGAGCCGGCGCGGCTGTTGCGGACGGGGCCCTGGCCTTTCAGGTCGTGGACGGCGATCAGCGAGGTGACGGCGGCATCCAGGATGGTCTCGGGGATCTCCTGCCCCTCCTCGTCCAGCACCGCATCGGTGAACATGTGGTGGCCGACATTGCGCACCAGCATGAGGCTGCGTCCGTGTAGGCGCAGTTCGCCGCTTTTCGGCAGCTGGTACATCCGGTCGGGATTGAGGCGGCGCTCGATGGTCTTGCCGCCCTTCTCGAAAGACTCGACGAGGTCGCCCTTCATGAGGCCGAGCCAGGTGCGGTAGATCTGGACCTTGTCCTCGGCATCCACTGCCGCAACCGAGTCCTCCAGGTCCATGATGGTGGAGATCGCCGCCTCCAGCACCACGTCGGCGATGCCCGCCGGGTCGTCCGCGCCGATCGGGTGCGAGCGGTCGATGCGGATGTCCAGGTGCAGGTTGTTGTGGCGCAGGAGCACGGAGGACGGATCGGACGCCTCGCCCTGATAGCCGATGAACTGGGTCGGATCCATGAGGCCGGTCTCGCTGCCGTCCTGCAGCGTCACGACGAGCGCCCCGTCCCGATCCGCATAGCCGGCCGCATCGCGGTGGCTGCCGCTGGCCAGGGGGGCCGCCCGGTCCAGCACCTCACGGGCGCGTTCCACCACCTTGGCGCCGCGGGCCTTGTTGTAGCCACCGGAGCGGGCGGCCTCCTCCTCGGGGATGGCGTCGGTGCCGTAAAGGGCATCATAGAGGCTGCCCCAGCGGGCATTCGCGGCGTTGAGCGCGTAGCGGGCGTTGGAGACCGGCACCACGAGCTGGGGACCCGCGATACGGGCGATCTCGTCGTCCACATGCTGCGTCCCGACGGAAAAATCCTCGGGCTCGGGCAGCACATAGCCGATATCCCGCAGGAAGCGCTCGTAATCCGCCTGGTCGAAGGCCTTGCCGGCCCGCGTGCGGTGATACTCGTCGATCTGGGCCTGGAGCTTGTCGCGGACGGCGAGCAGCGCGCGGTCGCGCGGCGCGAAGTCCCGGACGAGCCCGGCCAGGCCGCTCCAGAAGGCGGCGCTGGTCACCCCCGTGCCGGCAAGCGCCTCCCGCTCGATGAAATCGTGTAGAACCGGTGCAACCTGAAGACCGTTCGTCTGGACGCGCGTCATCGTACCCGCTTTCGATGGCTAAAGGACTTTGCCTTAGCTTAAGGCGTTGCGACTAAAAATGAAGATCGCGCTCGCTTCCAGGATAAAAAGGGAGGACGATCGGCCCGGACCCTATGCTTTAGAAGTAGATCCGGCCCCGCCGGACAGCGCCCTGCAACAAAAAAGCCGCCCGGGCGGCGGCTGTTTTTGGGATTTGGTGGAGCCGAGCGGGATCGAACCGCTGACCTCTTGAATGCCATTCAAGCGCTCTCCCAACTGAGCTACGGCCCCTTGAAAACCGCGGCATTGGGGCGCCGCGGCGGTCTGATGTTCTTCAGCAGAGGCGTCTCTATAGTCGCCTCCGATCCGAGGTTCAAGCCTCTTCGTCGTCTTCCAGATCGCTGTCGATCAGGTCCGACACGTCGTCGTCGCCTTCTTCCTCGTCCTCGAGGAAGGTGTCGTCGTCGGCCACATCGTCGGCCACGTCGATATCGTCATCGACCGGGATGTCCTTCTCGTTCTCGCCGGCCTCGACCTCGTCGAGGGAGACCATCTCGGGCCCGGTCGATTCGAGCTCCGTCTCATCGTCCTCGGCCGCACGGGCGACCACGGGAGCGGCGACCCGGGTCAGGGCGGTGGCCTGGAACACCGTGCCGCATTTCGGGCAGACCGCCGGGTCCTTGTTGAGATCGTAGAATTTCGCGCCGCAGCTCATGCACTGGCGCTTCAAGCCGAGTTCCGGTTTGGCCACGGGTAATTGCCTTATGAGAGTGAATGATCGGGAACGCTCCGTTAGTCGTGAGGGAATGGCTTGTCAAATAGGAAATTGCAAGAGACTGCCGAGCCCGGACCAGCTTGCGCGTGACGGCGCGAATGCCCCGTGTTAGGAGCCCGGCTCGAGAAGAAGGCTTCAAGGAACCCGAGCGAGGAACTCGAGAATGTCCCATGCGCATGGATCGTCATCCCCGGTCGCCAGCAGGGCCGGTACGCCCCTGAAGGGGCGCATCCGCGTCCCGGGCGACAAGTCGATCTCCCATCGCTCCATGATCTTCGGACTGCTTTCCATCGGCGAGACGCGGGTCGAGGGCCTCCTGGAAGGCGACGACGTGCTGCGCACCGCGGAGGCCTGCCGGGCTCTCGGGGCCACCATCGCCCGCGAGGCGCCGGGCCGCTGGCGGATCGTGGGCGTGGGTGTCGGCGGCCTGACGGAGCCCAAGGACGTTCTCGATTTCGGCAATGCGGGCACCGGCTCGCGCCTGATGATGGGCGTGGCCGGAAGCCACCCGATCACCTCGACCTTCGACGGCGACGCTTCGCTGCGCAAGCGCCCCATGCGCCGGATCCTCGATCCCCTGGTCGAAATGGGCGTGACGGTGGTCAGCGAGGCCGAGGGGGGACGGGTGCCGCTCACCCTGCGCGGCCCGAAGGAGACGATCCCGATCACCTACGAGACCCCGGCCGCCTCGGCCCAGATCAAGTCGGCGATCCTGCTCGCCGGCCTCAACTCCCCCGGCAAGACCACCGTGATCGAGCGCGAGGCGACCCGCGACCATACGGAACGGATGCTGCGCCATTTCGGGGCGAGCGTCGAAGTCGCTCCCCACGGCACCGACGGCCGCGCCATTACCCTCCAGGGCCAGCCCGAGCTGCGCGGCACGGATATCGTGGTGCCGACCGACCCCTCCTCGGCGGCCTTCCCCCTGGTGGCGGCCCTGATCACCCCTGGTTCCGACGTGGTGATCGAGGGCGTGATGATGAATCCCCTGCGCACGGGCCTCATCACGACCCTGATCGAGATGGGAGCCTCCATCGAACGCCTGAACGAGCGGGACGAGGGCGGCGAGACGGTCGCCGACCTGCGCGTCCGCCACAGCCGCCTCACCGGCGTCACGGTGCCCCATGCCCGGGCGCCGTCCATGATCGACGAATACCCGGTCCTGGCGGTCGCGGCCTCCTTCGCCGAGGGCACGACCCGGATGCAGGGGCTCCACGAGCTGCGGGTGAAGGAATCCGACCGCCTCGCCGCGGTCGCCGCAGGGCTCGCCGAGGCCGGCGTCGCACACGAGATCCAGGGCGACGACCTTCTCGTTCATGGCTCGAACGGCAAGGTTCGCGGGGGTGGCAACCCGGTGGCGACCCACCTCGACCATCGTATCGCCATGTCGTTCCTGGTCATGGGCCTGGCGTCGGCCGAGCCGATGACGGTCGATGACGGCGCCATGATCGCCACGAGCTTCCCTTCCTTCATTCCCCTCATGCGCGAGCTTGGCGCCACGATCCAGGATTGAGCCACCTATGATCATCGCCATCGACGGCCCCGCCGCCTCGGGCAAGGGCACCCTGGGCAGGCGTCTGGCGGAGCATTACGGCTTCGCCCACCTGGATACCGGCCTGCTCTACCGGGCCGTCGCCCGCGTGCTCATGGACCGGGACATTCCGCTCGCCGACCGGGACGCCGCCGCGCAGGTGGCGCAGAACCTGGACGTGAGCCACCTGGAGGACGATTCCCGTCTCCGGGGAGCCGCCATGGGCGAGGCCGCGTCCGTGGTCTCCGCCTATCAGCCGGTCCGCGATGCCCTTCTGGCCTTCCAGCGCCAGTTCGGTGCCCAGGCACCAGGCGCCGTGCTCGACGGCCGGGACATCGGAACGGTGGTCTGCCCCGATGCGGAGGTGAAGCTCTTCATCACCGCCGCCCCCGAGGAGCGGGCGCGGCGCCGTCACCGGGAGCTGCTGAGCCGGGGCGAGCAGGCGGAGTACGAGACCATCCTGGTCGATATCCGCCGCCGCGACGAGCGCGACATGAACCGGAGCACGGCCCCGCTCAAGGCCGCCGCCGATGCCATGACCCTCGACACGACCCATCTCGATGCCGACGAGGCCTTCCGGGCAGCCCTCGACCTCGTGGAGAGCAAGCGCTCCTAAGGCCTCTGGTCCTCGCCCGTCCCTGCCTTAGTTTCAGAAGCTGGCCCTCTTCAAAACCGATCCGGCTCCCGCAAAGGAGATTCCGATGGTTCGTTCCGGCTTCATCCGCCTTGCCGCAGGACTGGCCTGCCTCTGCGCGCTTCTGGCCCTGCCGGCCCAGGCTCAGACCGACATCGAGGTGGATCTCGCCCTCGTCGTGGCCGTCGACATCTCCTTCTCCATGGATACGGACGAGCAGGCCCTGCAGCGGGAGGGCTTCGCCCAGGCCTTCCGCTCCAAGCTCGTCCACGATGCGATCCGCGGCGGAATGCTGGGCAGGATTGCCGTGACCTACATGGAATGGGCCGGCTCGCCTGACCAAAAGGTGATCGTCCCCTGGACCGTCCTCGACAATTCCGAGAGCCTGATGGCCTTTGCAGACAAGATCGCCTCCACGCCCCTGCGCCGCGCACAGCGGACCTCCATCTCCAGCGCCATCGACTTCAGCGTGAAGCTTCTCGAAGAAAGCGGCCTTGCCGCCACGCGGCGGGTCATCGATGTTTCGGGGGACGGCCCCAACAACCAGGGGCGGCTCGTGATCGAGGCCCGTGATGCGGCCCTGGCCAAGGGCATCACCATCAACGGCCTGCCGATCATGCTGCGCCAGCCGGGCTATCTCGACATCCCCGACCTCGACATCTATTACAAGGACTGCGTCATCGGCGGGCAAGGCGCGTTCACGGTTCCGGTCCGTGAGCGCGACCAGTTCATCGAGGCGATCAAGACCAAGATCCTGCTGGAAGTTGCCAATCTCATGCCTCCGCAGCCTCTGACCAACCGCGTTCAGACCCCTCCGCGCACCAACTGCATGGCCGGCGAGATGCAGTGGCGTGACCGCTGGAGCAATTGAGCTGTCCCTCCCATGAAGCAGATGACGCTGGCGCTCGTGGCTCACGACGCCAAGAAGGACGACATGGCCGAGTTCGTGGCCAAGTACGAGAACGACCTTCGCCCTTTTACCCTCTTCGCCACCGGCACGACGGGCGGACGCGTGATGGAGCGCTGCCCGTCCCTCTCCGTCACGCGGCTCAAGAGCGGCCCTCTCGGGGGCGACCAGCAGATCGGCGCGATGATCGCGGAAGGCAGGGTCGACGTGCTCTTCTTCTTCGTCGATCCGCTCTCGCCGCATCCGCATGACGTGGACGTGAAGGCGCTGATGCGCCTCGCCCTCGTCTACAACATCCCGATGGCCCTCAATCCCGCCACGGCGGAGCGGCTGATCGAGTCGTTCCGCCGATAAGCGCAAGTCCGCATTTCGTTTTCGCTCCTCATTCACGAGGAACGCGCTGCAATTTCATAAGGTAGTGCCAAGTAGCTTAGACCATTTGCTCTAATTGCCGGCCTTTTGTGCATTGTCGTACAGCTTTTGCGATGCACTTTCAGGCACCACCTATGAAAAATGCTTTCTATTCATTACGAAACGTCAATACACCGTTCACTCTCGATATAATCGAGCGGGTAGTTGCCGCGACGTTCTTCGGCTTCTTTGCCCTTCGGTTTCTGGATGCTTATTTAGAAACCGGGCATATTTTTTTGCTCTGCCAATTGCTTACGGAATTCCTCGTCATTGGCTTTATTCTTGCGCGACGATTCAGCACCGAAGTTTCTCTCAATCCTGCCGATTGGTGCGTCGCCGTGGCTGGAACCATCCTCCCCCTGCTGATCGCCCCTGGGGGGGAACCGCTCGTACCCATTGTTCTTTCAAATGTCATCATCCTTACGGGAATGGTTACCAACATCTGGGCCAAGCTTTCGCTTCGTCGTAGCTTCGGCGTTGTTGCAGCCAATCGAGGTGTAAAGACGAAAGGCCCTTACAGCCTTATCCGCCATCCGATGTATTTTGGATACGTCGTGACGCATGTTGGATTCTTTCTGTACAATCCAACATTCCATAATCTCGTCATTTATCTCGCAGCCTTGACGTTTCAAGTCTTCCGCATCTTGGCCGAGGAGCGGACCCTGTCAAAAGACCCAAAGTACCAGCTTTATTCCTCAGAAGTCCGCTACCGGCTGATCCCTGGCATCTTCTGAGCGAGTAATCAGCCTCTATGACGCCTGTGAATTTTTGCCCGGAACCAAGCCGATAAGTAGACCACAATTTTAGTTAGAGCACCTCAGGGTCGCACGACGAGCACCAAGTATTACTTTCTTCGATGGGCATGCCGCGTCGGCGGCGCCGTGAGGGGATCTTCCGGCCAGGGATGCTTGGGATATTGCCCGCGCATGTCGGCCCGCACCGCCGCCCAGGAGCCGCGCCAGAAGCCCGGTAGGTCGCGGGTGATCTGGATCGGGCGATGCGCCGGGGAGAGCAGGTGCAGGATGAGCGGCACGCGCCCGGCCGCGATGGTCGGATGCCTGTCGAGGCCGAACAATTCCTGAACCCGCACGGCCAGGACGGGTCCCTCCTCGGCGCCGTAATCGATCGGGATCTGCGAACCGGTCGGCACCTCGATATGGGTCGGGGCCTCGGCATCGAGACGCCGCTGCAGGTTCCAGGGCAGCAGAGCCCGCAGAGCCTCGCTCAGGATGTCCGGGCCGATGTCGTTCAGGCTGCTTTTGCCGACGAGATGCGGCGCCAGCCATTCCTCGGCTGTTCGGCTCAACGCCCCGTCGGACAGATCCGGCCATTCTTCGCCCTCGGCCTTGCGTAGGAACATCACGCGCTCGCGCCACTGCGCCAGCGCCTTCGACCAGGGCAGAACCTCGAGTCCCAGCGACACGAGACCCGTCGCGAGTGCCTGCGCTGCCCCCTCCGTGGCCGGAACCTTCAGGGGACGCTCGTTCAGCACAAGCGCGCCGAGGCGCCTGACGCCACGCGCCCGCACAGCCCGCGCCTGCCGGTCGAAGGCGACTTCGTCGCGCTGCTCGATGGCGCTTCCGAACAACGCATCGATCTCCTCGGGCGTTATGGAAGCGGCGGCGAGAATGCGCGCCGAGGCGGCACCGCCTGCGATCTCGGCGACAGCCAGGTAAGGCTCCCTCGCCAGCCGCTCATGCGCCTCGAGGGCGGCACCGCGCCCGTTGGCCATGAGATATTCGCCCGTCTTGCCCCGGGCCTTCGCGAGCCGGTCGGGATAGGCCAGCGTGAGCAGCGCGCCGATGGAATGCGGCTCGCCCGTCCCCGAGCCGCATCCCTTCGCCCAGCCTTCCGCCATGCGCCGCATGTCCTGCGCCCTGCCCGACCGGTCGCGGCGGTAGCGCTCGACGCGATCGGCGAGATCCACCGCATCGCCGCCCAGGCCGCGCTCGACGAGGACCGCCGCGAGATCGGCGGCATCGCGGGCCTGTCCGGCCTGCCCCGCAACCAGGAGCATCCGCGCGAGGCGCGGCGGCAGGGGCAGGTCGCGCAGGCGATGGCCCATTTCCGTGATGCGTCCCTCATGGTCGAGAGCGCCGAGCTGCTGCAGCAGCGCTCTCGCTTCCTTCAAGGCCGGGGCGGGCGGCGGGTCCAGGAAGGCGAGCGCTGTCGGATCGGTGACGCCCCAGGCGGCGCAGTCGAGCAGGAGGCTGCTGAGATCGGCGGAGAGGATTTCCGGACGGGCGAAGGGCTCCAGCGCACCGGTCGCCGCCTCCTCCCAGAGGCGATAGCATACGCCCGGCTCCGTGCGGCCCGCGCGGCCCCGGCGCTGATCGGCGGCCGCGCGGGAGACGCGAACGGTTTCCAAGCGCGTGAGGCCGATATCCGGCTCGTAGACCGGCACGCGGGCAAGCCCGGAATCGATGACGACGCGAACGCCCTCGATGGTGAGCGATGTTTCGGCGATCGAGGTGGCGAGCACCACCTTGCGGCGACCGGGCCTGGCGGGGCTCACGGCAAGATCCTGCTCGCCGCGCTCCAGGGCGCCGTAGAGCGGCGCGATATCGACCGCCGGATCGTTGATGCGCTCGCGCAAAAGAGTCTCGACCCGGCGGATCTCGCCCTGCCCCGGCAGGAAGACCAGCAGGGAGCCGCTCTCCGCCCTCAGGCCGCGGGCGACCGCATCCGCCACCTGCTCCTCGATGCGCCGGTTGGGATCGCGCCCCAGATAGCGCGTCTCGACCGGATAGGCGCGGCCTTCCGACTCGACGACGGGCGCCTCGCTCAGGAGCCTCGCCACCCGGGCACCGTCAAGCGTCGCGGACATGACGAGGAGGCGAAGGTCCTCCCGTAGGCCCCCTTGAGCATCGAGCGCCAGGGCGAGGCCGAGATCCGCGTCGAGGGAGCGCTCGTGAAACTCGTCCAAGAGAACCGCCGCGACACCGTCGAGGGATGGATCGTCCAGGATCATGCGGGCGAAGACGCCCTCGGTCACGACCTCGATCCGCGTCCGGCGGCCGATCTTGGATCCGAGGCGGACGCGCAGGCCCACGGTCTCTCCGACCGCCTCGCCGAGAGTCTGCGCCATGCGCGCCGCGGCCGCGCGCGCCGCGAGGCGCCGTGGCTCCAGCACGATGATCTTCCCGCCCTTCGTCCAAGGCTCATCGAGCAGCACCAGGGGCACGCGCGTGGTCTTGCCTGCCCCCGGAGGAGCGACGAGCACGGCGTTGGACCGTGCGCGAAGGCTCGCCGTCAGTTCGTCGAGGACGGCATCGATGGGAAGGGAGGTGTCGAAAACCCGCATGCGCCTGATGGCTCAAGCGGCCCGGGAGAGCAAGCCGTTCATCACACCGGAAAGCCATGCTGGCGAAGTTCCGCCGCCAGATCGATGGGCTCGACGCAATGGATCGCATGCATGCCCACGTTGCGGGCCGATTCCACATTGGCCCTGGAATCGTCGATGAACACGCAGTCCTCCGCCTTCAGGCCATAGCGGTCGAGCAGGAGACGGTAGATCGCCGGGTCGGGCTTCAGGAGGCGCTCGTCGCCGGAGACGATGATGCCGTCGAAGTCCGACAGGAACGGGTAGCGCTGCTGCGACTGGACGAATTTGGGACCCGAGAAGTTCGTGATGCAGTAATTCGGCACGCCCGCCTCCCTGAGGCGCAGCAGCAGGGCCACGTGATCCTCGAAGATGCCGGACACGGTCTCCTCCCAGCGCTCGTGGAAGGCGCGGATCTGCGTCTCGTGCTTCGGGTGATCCCTGACGAGCAAAGCCACCGCCTCGTCCCAGTCACGGCCCCGGTCCTGCTCGAGGTTCCAGTCCGAAGTGCAGACATGGGCGAGAAACCACTCCATCTGCTCCTCGTCGTCGAAGATGCGGCGATAGAGATTGCGCGGGTCCCAGCGCAGCAAGACGTTGCCGACATCGAACACGACGGCTTTAGGCTTCCCCATGGTCAAGATAATCCCCCTCGGTTTCTTCCGACGATGTTTACCCTTCCGACGGCGGCCCCGCCACTCTCAAGATTCGCGGGCTCCCGCCGAAATCCGGGCGACCGGACAGGCTTGGGCCGAGGCGAGGCATGAGCGCGGGCGCGGCTGGCTTCCTCCATGCTCGCCATGGAGGAAGCCGTCGGAGAGCCTTTATCCGCCGATATTGTAGGCGGCGAGCGCCGCCATGTTGACGATGTCGTTGTCGGTTGCGCCGAGGGAGACGATCTGCACCGGCTTGTCGAGGCCGACGACCAGCGGCCCCAGCACCATGGCGCCGCCGAGTTCCTGCAGCATCTTGGTCGAGATCGAGGCCGAATGGAACGCCGGCATGACGAGCACGTTCGCCGGCTCCCTGAGGCGGCTGAACGGATACTGCGCCATCGCGTCCCGGTTCAGCGCCACGTCGGCGGACATCTCGCCGTCATATTCGAAATCGACCCGCATCTCGTCCAGAATCCTGACGGCGTCCTGGATCTTCTCCGCACGCTCCGCCTTCGGGTGGCCGAAGGTCGAGAACGAGAGGAGCGCCACGCGCGGCTCATAGCCGAGGCGGCGGGCGACGCCGGCGGACTCGATCGCGATCTCGGCGAGTTCCTGCGCGGTCGGCATTTCGTGGATCGCCGTATCGGCCACGAGGACCGTGCGGCCGCGGGCGAGGCAGAGCGAGACGCCGATGACCCGATGGCCGGGCTTGGCATCGATCACGTGCAGCACGTCGGCGAGCGCCGTCGAGTAATTGCGCGTCGCGCCCGTCACCATGGCGTCCGCATCCCCGAGCGCCACCATGGAGGCGGCGAAGTGGTTGCGGTCCTGGTTGATCATGCGCTGGCAGTCCCGGAACAGGTAGCCCTTGCGCTGCAGGCGCTCGTAGAGGAACTGCGCATAGGTCGCGTTGCGGTGGGACAGGCGGGCATTGTGGACCTCGATGCCCTCGCGGCCCTCGAGCTCGATGCCGGCCTGGCTGGCGGTTTCCTGGATGCGATCCTCGCGTCCGACGAGGATGGCGCGCCCGAGGCCCTGGTTGACGAAGGACAGGGCCGCGCGGATGACCTGTTCCTCCTCGCCCTCCGCGAAGACGACGCGCTTCGGGAACTTGCGCACGCGCTCGAAGATGCGGTTGAGCGTGCCGGCCACCGGATCGCGCCGGGCCGAGAGCTGCGCCTTGTAGGAGCGCATGTCGACGATGGGGCGGCGCGCGACCTCCGTCTCCATGGCGGCCTTCGCCACAGCCATGGGGATCGTATGGATCAGGCGCGGATCGAACGGCACGGGAATGATGTATTCCCGCCCGAAGCGCGGGCGAGACCCCTGATAGGCGGCCGCCACCTCGTCGGGCACGTCCTCGCGGGCGAGTTCCGCCAGCGCCTGGGCGGCCGCGATCTTCATCTCCATGTTGATGGTGGTGGCCTGCACGTCGAGCGCGCCGCGGAAAATATAGGGAAAGCCGAGAACGTTGTTGACCTGGTTGGGATAATCGGAGCGTCCCGTGGCGATGATCACGTCGTCGCGGATGCGGGCCACTTCCTCGGGCGTGATCTCAGGGTCGGGATTGGCCATGGCGAAGATGATCGGGTTGGGCGCCATGGAGCGGATCATCTCGTCCGTGAAGGCGCCCTTGGCCGAGAGGCCGAACACCGCATCGGCGCCGTTCAGGGCATCCGCCAGGGTGCGGGCGTCCGTCTCGGCCGCATGGGCCGACTTCCACTGGTTCATCCCGTCGGTGCGGCCCTTGTAGATCACGCCCTTGGTGTCGCAGAGAATGACGTTGTTGGGCGCAAAGCCCATGGCTTTCAGAAGCTCGGTGCAGGCGATGCCGGCGGCGCCCGCGCCATTGACCACGAGCCTGGTCTTGGCCATGTCGCGGCCGGTCAGATGCAGGGCGTTGATGAGGCCCGCCGCCGCGATGATGGCCGTGCCGTGCTGATCGTCATGGAAGACGGGAATGTCCATCAGTTCCCGCAGGCGCTCCTCGATGATGAAGCATTCCGGCGCCTTGATGTCTTCCAGGTTGATGCCGCCGAAGGAGGGACCGAGATAGCGCACGCAGTTGATGAAGGCGTCCGCATCCTCCGTGTCGACCTCGAGGTCGATCGAATCCACGTCGGCGAAGCGCTTGAAGAGAACCGACTTGCCCTCCATCACCGGCTTCGACGCGAGCGCTCCGAGATTGCCGAGGCCGAGGATCGCGGTTCCGTTCGAGATCACCGCCACCATGTTGGAGCGGGTGGTGTAGTCGAAGGCCAGCGACGGGTTCTCGGCGATGGCCAGCACCGGCACCGCGACGCCCGGCGAATAAGCGAGCGACAGGTCGCGCTGGGTCGCCATGGGCTTCGTCGGGACGACCTCGAGCTTTCCTGGTCTTCCCTGGGCGTGGAACTGCAGCGCCTCCTGATCGGTGAAGGTGGGGCGTTTGCGGCGGATCGGGCGCTGGGCGTCGGTCATGAGATTCGGTTTCTTTTGATGCGGACGTTTCCGAGGGGGGATGCGACCTTAAGGCATAGGTGGCGCCCTCCTCAAGACTTGTCCACATCCACCCTTTGGACCCTATGACACGGATGAAAGGGCCGGCGGGCTTTGCTAAACAGGGCGGATGTCGTCCCAAGCCGCCTATAAATCCTCCGAGACCGCCTCCCCGAGCACCGCCCCTGCGCCCACGCCGGCGCAGGACAGCCGTGTCACGCCGATGATGGCGCAGTACATCGAAATCAAGGCGGCCAATCCGGACAGCCTGCTCTTCTACCGGATGGGCGATTTCTACGAGCTCTTCTTCGAGGATGCGGAGATCGCCAGCCAGGCGCTCGGCATCGTGCTGACCAAGCGCGGCAAGCACCAGGGGCAGGATATCCCCATGTGCGGCGTGCCCGTCGAACGGGCGGACGACTACCTCCAGCGCCTCATCGGCCTCGGCCACCGGGTCGCCGTCTGCGAGCAGACCGAGGATCCGGCGGAGGCCAAGAAGCGCGGCTCCAAATCCGTCGTACGCCGTGACGTGGTCCGCCTCGTCACCCCCGGAACGATCACGGAAGAGCGCCTGCTCGAGCCCGGCCGGGCGAATTACCTGCTCGCCATCGCCCGCCGCCGCGTCTCCGATACGCAATGGTGCTACGGACTTGCCGCCGTCGACATATCCACAGGTCATTTCGTGCTGAGCGAGACGGACGGCATCGGCCTCTCCGCCGAGATCGCGCGTTTCGAGCCGCGCGAGGTCCTGGTGCCGGACGTCATCCACGACGATCCGGACCTCAGGAGCTTCTGGCAGGAGACCCGCGCCTCCATCACGCCCCTGTCCCGCGAGGGGCTCGACCCGGCCTCCGCCGAGCGGCGGCTGAAGGATTATTTCGGGGTCGCGACCCTCGATGCCTTCGGAGCCTTCAGCCCGGCCGAGATCACGGCGGCCGGCAGCGCGCTCTTCTACGTCGAGAAGACGCAGATCGACAGCCGCCCGACCCTCAACCCGCCTTCCCGCGACACCTCCGGCGCGGCGCTCGCCATCGATGCCGCCACCCGGGCCAACCTGGAACTGACCCGCACCCTGTCCGGCGAGCGGGCGGGCAGCCTGCTCGCCACCATCGACTGCACGGTGACGCCGGGCGGCGCCCGGCTTCTCGCCGAACGGCTCGCCGGCCCCCTCACCCATCCGGGTCAGATCCACGACCGGCAGGACTCCGTCGCGACCCTCGTCGGGAACAATGACCTGCGCGACCGCCTGCGACGCATCCTCAAGCGGTCGCCCGATCTGGCCCGCGCGCTCTCGCGCCTCAGCCTCGGGCGCGGCGGGCCGCGGGACCTGGCCTGCGTGCGCGACGGCCTGTTCGCGGCGCGCGAACTCGGCCTCGAGCTGGCGATCGCGCCCGATCTGCCGAAGGAGCTGGCAAGGGCCGCAGAGGTGCTCCAGGGCCTGCGCACGGAGGTCGCGGACCGGCTCGCAGCCGCCCTTGCGGACGAACTGCCCCTGCTCAAGCGCGATGGCGGCTTCATCCGCGCCGGCTTCGACCCCACGCTCGACGAGCTGCGCGAGCTGCAGCAGGATTCGCGCCGGTTCATCGCGGCGCTCCAGGCGCGCTATGCCGGCGAGACCGACTGCCGCTCCTTGCGTGTCAAGCACAACCACATGATCGGCTACTTCGTGGAGGTGCCGCAGAATGTGGGCGAGGACCTGCTGAAGGAGCCATGGAAGGACACCTTCGTCCACCGTCAGACCATGGCGGGCGCCATGCGCTTTTCGACCATGGAACTCGGCGAGCTCGAATCTAAGATCGCCTCGGCGGCTGACCGGGCGCTGAAGATCGAACTCGCCCTCTTCGACGAGATGGTGCAGGCGCTTCTCGATCTCGCGGCCGATGTGGCCGCCGCCGCCGAGGCGATCGCCGTCATCGACGTGACCTCGTCCCTCGCCGACCTCGCCATGCGCCTCGACTGGACGCGGCCCGTCGTCGACACGAGCCTCGCCTTCACCGTCAAGGGCGGCCGGCACCCGGTGGTCGAGGCGGCCCTCAAGCGCGAGGGCACGCCCTTCATCGCCAACGATGCGGATCTCTCGGGCAAGGATGCGGGCCACATCCTGCTCATCACCGGCCCGAACATGGGCGGCAAATCCACCTATCTGCGCCAGAACGCCCTGATCGTGGTGCTGGCGCAGATGGGATCCTACGTCCCGGCGAAAGAGGCCCATATCGGCATCGTCGACCGGCTCTTCTCCCGTGTCGGGGCCGCCGACGATCTGGCCAGGGGGCGCAGCACGTTCATGGTCGAGATGGTGGAAACCGCCGCCATCCTCAACCAGGCGACCTCACGCTCGCTCGTCATCCTCGACGAGATCGGCCGCGGCACGGCCACCTTCGATGGATTGTCCATCGCCTGGGCGGCCATCGAGCACCTGCACGAGACGAATTGCTGCCGCGCCCTGTTCGCGACCCATTTCCATGAACTGACGGCGCTTGCCGAACGGATGGAGCGCATCTCCAACGCGACCCTGAAGGTCACGGAATGGAACGGCGAGGTGGTGTTCCTGCACGAGGTCGTACCCGGCGCCGCCGATCGTTCCTATGGCCTGCAGGTGGCGCGTCTTGCCGGATTGCCGGCACCGGTCGTCGAACGGGCGAAGACGATCCTGAGCGAGCTGGAGAAGTCGGATCGCGAGGCGCCCAAGCGCGCGCTCCTGGACGACCTGCCGCTCTTCGCTGCTCCCGTCCGCGCCGAGCCTGCACCGGCTCCGAAGCGCGATGCCTTGCGGGAGATCCTCGCTACCATGGACCCGGACGCGATGACGCCCCGGGAGGCGCTCGAAGCCCTCTACCGGCTCAAGGCCCAGAAATAGGGCGCCGTGGTCAGGACACCTGCGAGCTACGCTCGCGGGGGCCTGCGCCGAAAGGGTAGAAGGTCACCGCCCGTCCGCCATCGTAATTGCCGGAATGCCCGGCCATGACATAGCTCAGAGCCTCGCGGACACCGCGCTCCGTATACGGCTTCACGATGACGCCCCAGGCCCCGGCAGAATCCTCCGGGATGCGCTTGGCGTTCGCCGTCATGAACAGCACCGTGACCTGGTGCTGGGCTGCGAGGTGGCGCGCAACCTCGACCCCGGTCGGCCCATCGGCCAGGTGAATGTCCACGAAGGCGAGATCGGGCTTGAGATCCTGGCCGAGGGCGAGCGCGTCCTCGGATGAAGCTGCGATTCCTACGACGTCGTGGCCGAGATCCTGGAGCAGGCTTTCGAGTTCGAGCGCGATCAGGATCTCATCCTCGACGACGAGGATGCGCAACGGCTTCTCGCTACTCAAACTGGATCTCCTGCGCATCGATAGGCATTACGGTCTCCGGGCCTGTACCTGGATCCTGATTGCGTCAAGTCAACCGCTTCTTCAACCGATGGGTCAATATTGACCAGCCCTTGCCAGGGGCCCGTCCGGACGGGAGAACCGGCGCCGCCCTGGAGCCGAAACAAGCCTACCCTTCCGGTAAGACAGTGATCGGCTCCCCGGTGAGTTCCGAGGTGAATTCGTCCTGTCGGGCAACTCGTCCACAACATATTTTGAAACACTATCGCGTTTCAATGGGCCGCGCTAAGGTCGAATCCCTGGAGGAGATTCAGCCGGATGGTCATGCGCGTTTCCACTGTTGCGTTCGAGGGAATCGAGGCGCGGGCGGTCGACGTGCAGGTTCAGATTTCACCGGGCGCCGTCGTCTTCATGATCGTCGGACTGCCCGACAAGGCAGTGGCGGAATCCCGCGAGCGGGTGCGCTCGGCCCTGATCGCTTCGGGTCTTGCCCTGCCGGCGAAACGCATCACGGTCAATCTCGCCCCCGCCGATCTTCCGAAGGAAGGCAGCCATTACGACCTGCCCATCGCCCTCGGCGTCATGGCCGCCATCGGGGCGATTCCGGCGGACGCGCTGAACGGCTTCACGGTCCTCGGCGAGCTGGCGCTCGACGGATCGATCACGGCGGTGGCGGGTGCCCTGCCGGCCGCCATGGCGGCCCATGAGCGCGGGCACGGGCTGATCTGTCCCGCGGCCAGCGGCTCGGAGGCGGCCTGGGCCGGCGGCGATATCGAGATCCTGGCCCCGCGCTCCCTGATCCAGCTCGCCAACCACTTCAAGGGCACCCAGGTGATGGCGCGGCCGGAACCCGCCATCAGGCCCGCCCCGAGCGCCCTGCCCGACCTGCGCGACATCAAGGGCCAGGAAAGCGCGAAGCGCACCCTCGAGATCGCGGCGGCAGGCTCGCACAACCTCCTGATGAACGGCCCTCCCGGCGCCGGCAAGTCCATGCTCGCCCAGCGCCTCCCGTCCATCCTGCCGCCGCTTTCGCCGCGGGAGCTGCTCGAGGTCTCGATGGTCCAGTCGGTGGCGGGCCTTCTGGCGGACGGCGCCTTGTCCGACCGCCGCCCGTTCCGGGCTCCGCACCATTCGGCCTCCATGGCGGCGCTTGTCGGAGGCGGCCTCAACGCCCGCCCCGGCGAGGCCTCGCTGGCGCATCATGGGGTGCTCTTCCTGGACGAACTCCCGGAGTTCCAGCCCCAGGTTCTCGATTCGCTGCGCCAGCCCCTGGAGGCGGGAGAGATCCTGATCGCCCGGGCCAATCACCGCGTCACCTATCCGGCCCGCTTCCAGCTCGTCGCCGCCATGAATCCCTGCCGCTGCGGGCAGGCCACCGAGCCGGGCTATGTCTGCCGCCGCCAGCCGAACGAGCGATGCGTCGCGCAGTACCAGGCGCGCCTGTCGGGCCCGCTCCTCGACCGCATCGACCTCTCCATCGACGTCCCGGCGGTCACGGCCGCCGACCTGATCCTGCCTCCGCCCGTGGAGGGATCGGCCGAGGTGGCGGCGCGTGTCGCCCGGGCCCGCGAGCGGCAGGCGAAGCGCTATGCGGCGATGAACCTGGAAGGTGTCGCCACCAATGCGGCCTGCCCGCCGGCTCTTCTGGAGGAGGTGGCCCAGCCCGACCCGGACGGCCTGGCTCTCATCCGCGACGCCGCCAACGCCATGCGCCTGTCCGCCCGCGGCTTCCATCGCGTGCTGAAGGTGGGGCGCACCCTCGCCGACCTCGACGGGGAAGCCCGAGTCCGGCGCATCCACATCGCCGAAGCCCTGTCCTACCGCGCCCCTGCGGACCGGCGCCCGGCGGCCGCTTAGAAGAAGGTCAAGGATCTCCCGCGCACCTCGTGGAAGCCGGTGCCACTCTCGATATTTTCCATTGGGATAGTTATGTTTTCTGTCACAAAACAGTTTGAAATGGGCTTTATGGCATGGTGGAAGCGGAGCAGTACCGAGCCCGCGCCGTGCTCTGAGACAGGACCCCGTGAGGCAGCGATGAATCGTTCCCCGTTGAATGAAGCGGCCGCCCCTCGCGCTTCGCTCGGCTCTCGCTCCCATGGCTTCCGGAAGTTCATACCCGGAGCCGGCAAGATCGTCCGCGATTACGGAAGCCTCGATCCCGTGCTCGGCCGGATCGGCTCGCTCGAGGTGCGTCTCGCGACCACCGCGCGGGAGATCCGGAGGGCCCAGCGCCTGCGCTTCAAGGTCTTCTACGAGGAAATGTCGGCCTCCCCCACCGGCGCGGCCCGGATCTCGCGCCGCGACGTGGATGCCTACGACGCCATCTGCGACCATCTCCTCGTGCTCGACCATGACGTGAAGCCGAAGACCTTCCGCGCCGCCAAGCCGAAGGTGGTCGGCACCTACCGGCTGCTGCGCCAGGACGTGGCCAATCGCCATGGCGGCTTCTACACCAGGGGCGAGTACGACCTCGCTCCCCTGCTCAAGGCCCATGCCAACCTGCGCTTCCTCGAGCTCGGCCGCTCCTGCGTCCTCGAAGCCTACCGCAACAAGCGCACGGTCGAGCTCCTCTGGCACGGCATCTGGACTTATGTCCTTCATCACCGCATCGACGTGATGATCGGCTGCGCGAGCCTCGAGGGCACGCAGCCGCATGAGCTGGCCCTGCCCTTGAGCTTCCTGCATCATTACGCATCCGCCCCCGCCGAATGGCAGGCCCGGGCGCTGCCGGAGCGCTTCACCGCGATGGACATCCTGCCCAAGGAGGCCATCGACCCGAAGGCCGCCCTCCACGCCCTGCCGCCGCTGATCAAGGGCTATCTGCGCCTCGGCGCGACCTTCGGCACGGGAGCGGTGATCGACCGGCAGTTCGGCACCACGGACGTGCTCGTCATCCTGCCCGTCTCGGCCATCAACCCGCGCTATATCGACCATTTCGGCCCGACGGCGAACCGCCACGCGGCCTGACTTCAGGCCACGGCCCCGGCGGACCTCGCCATGGCCCGGCGCCATTCCTCGCGCACGTCCGGATCGTCGTCGCGCTCCAGCCGCCCGGCCGCGTGATGGGCGACGGCCTCCGGGGGAAGCAGGCGGCCGATGGCCCAGACCGCCATGGCGCGTACCAGCGGCGAGGCATCGTCCAGAAGGCGCAGCGCCTCATCGGCCAGGAGGGCATTGCCCGAATTGCCGATGGCGATGAGCACGTTGCGGATGAAGCGGTCCCGTCCGGTGCGCTTGATCGGCGTTCCGGCGAAGCGGGTGCGAAAGCCCGGATCGTCGAGACGGGCGAGTTCCGCCAGCGGCAGCGTCGCCAGATCCTCCCGCTGCACGAGCCGCGCCTCCCGTCCCGCCTGCGCGAACTTGTTCCAGGGGCAGACGGCGAGGCAATCGTCGCAGCCGAAGATCCGGTTGCCGATCCCGATGCGCAGCTCTTCCGGGATGTGCCCCTTGTGCTCGATGGTGAGATACGAGATGCAGCGCCGCGCATCGAGCCGGTAGGGCGCGGGAAAGGCGTTCGTCGGGCAGATGTCGAGGCATCGGCGGCAGGAGCCGCAATGGTCCCGCTCCGGCTCGTCGGGGGGCAATTCCGCCGTTGTGAAGATGGCGCCCAGGAACAGCCAGTCTCCGAACTCGCGCGAGACGATGACCGTGTGCTTGCCCTGCCAGCCGAGGCCGGCCGCTTCCGCGAGCGGCTTTTCCATCACCGGCGCCGTGTCGACGAAGACCTTCACGTCGGACGAGGCTTTTGCCGCGAGAAAGCCCGCAGCTTCCTTGAGCTTGCCCTTGATCACGTCGTGGTAGTCGCGGTTGCGGGCATAGACCGAGATATAGCCGCGATCCTTCAGGGCCAGCTCCGCCAGCGGATCCTCGGCGGGGCCGTAGTTCAGCCCGAGCAGGATGACGCTGCGCACCTCCGGCCAGAGCGTGCGCGGATCGGCCCGCCGCTCCGCCGTCTCGGCCATCCATTCCATCGAACCGTGATGGCCGGCCTCCAGCCAGGCCTTGAGCCGCTCCGGCGCCAGGGGGATCGCATCGGGCTTCGCGATGCGGATCGCGTCGAAGCCGAGCGCTCTGGCGCGCTCGATGAAGGCGCGTTTCAACGCCTCCCCGTCTAGAAGTCCAGATCGTCGTAATGCCCCACCGGCGCCATCCCCGGCACCCGGTCCGCGAGGAGCGGGCGAAAGGACGGCCGGGACTTGATCCTGGCATACCAATGCTTGGCTGTTTCGTCCTCGTCCCATGGCACGTCGCCGAGATAATCCACCACCGACAGATGGGCCGCCGCCGCCAGATCCGCATAGGACATCCGGTCGCCGGCCAGCCAATTCCGCTTGGAAATCAGAAAACCGATATATTTGAGATGGTATCGCACATTGGTCTGGGCAGCGCGAATCGCGCCCATGTCCGGCGGACCGCCGCCCAGTTCGATGGGCATGAACCGCTTGTAGATCTTCTCCGTGGCGAGGTAGTCCGAGACCTCGCCGTGAAACTTGACCAGGAACCAGTCGAGCAGGCGGCGGACCTCGACCCTGTGCGCGAGATCCTGCGGCAGGAAGCGACGATCCCGCATGTCCTCGCCGCGCGTCTCGTCGAGATATTCCGCAAGGCTTGAGGGTCCCGCGACCGCGAGCCCGTTATCGTCGATCAGCAGGGGGAGGTTCCCGGCCGGATTGACCTCCAGGAACGGAATGCGCCGATCCCACGGTTTCTCCTCGACCGTTTCCGGCTCAAGGCCGAGTTCCGCGAGAACAAGGCGCGCGAACCGCGACTGCGGGCAAAACGGATAGGAATGCAGGATGGCCATGAATCTATGTGTGACGCGAAACAGGCGGCGAGAATAAGGCCGTGCTTCGTTAAGGGTTGGTAAGGAATGTTGGTGAATCTCATGTGCGTGATGCACAAGGGTCACGCCGGCAGCGCAAACCTTGCTTGACAGACGTGACGTGCTCCCGCATCTGGCGCCGTTTTCAGGATTTTCAACGATGTCGCAAATCATCGAGGCGCTCTTTCTAGGCCTCATCGAAGGGCTGACGGAATTTCTTCCGGTCTCCTCCACGGGCCACCTGCTCCTCGTCGGGCACTTCCTCGGCTTCGAGTCGACGGGCAAGACCTTCGAGGTCCTGATCCAGCTCGGCGCGATCCTGGCGATCCTGTCGGTCTACTTCAACAAGCTGTGGTCCATCGCCAAGGCCCTGCCGCACGATCCGATGGCGCGCCATTTCGTCATCGGCGTCCTGATCGCCTTCCTGCCGGCAGCCGTGATCGGCGCGGTGCTGCACGGCTTCATCAAGGAGGTGCTCTTCGATCCCTGGATCGTGTGCATCACCCTGATAGCGGGCGGCTTCGTGCTTCTCGCCGTCGACAGCCTGCCGCTCGAGACGACGAAGACCGACGCGACACGGTTTCCGCTGTCGATGTATTTCAAGATCGGCCTGATGCAATGCGCGGCCATGATTCCCGGCGTCTCCCGCTCGGGGGCGACCATCGTGGGCGCCATGCTGATGGGCGCCTCGAAGCGGGCCGCGGCGGAGTTCTCGTTCTTCCTCGCCATGCCGACCATGGCCGGCGCCTTCACCTACGATCTCTTGAAGAACTACAAGTTCCTGTCCGCCAGCGATGCCGCGATCATTGGCGCGGGCTTCCTCTCCGCCTTCGTGGCGGCGCTGCTCGTGGTGAGGCTGCTGCTCGATTACGTATCCCGCCACGGATTCACGCCCTTCGCCTATTGGCGCATCCTCGTCGGCGCCGCAGGTCTCGCCGGCCTGATCGTCTACGGCTGACCGATGCCGGCGCGCAACGAGGCTCTCGCGGTGACGCTCTCCCTGGCCGTTGCCCTGCTGGTGGTGATGCTCGCGGTGATCGCGGGGGCGAGCGCCGGCCCGGCCTCCACGCAGGGCGGGCCTCCGGGCCCCGCCTGCGCCGAGTGGACCGACAGCTGCGTGGTCTGCCGCCGCATGCCCGAGGGGCTGGCCTGCTCGGCTCCCGGCATCGCCTGCGTGCCCGGTGCGCCGCGCTGCCTCAAGCCCGCGGGAGTCCCGATCTAGAGCAATAGGCTCCTCAAGCGGCGCATCGTTCTTCGCGAAAAGCCGGATCCATTTTTTCGCACGATGCTCCAGAGCAGATTCCACTTGCGTGGAATCATCTCTCTTCTTTGGGCCGCCGCTTTTTTTGACGGCGAACCGGATCCATTTTTCCGTCCGATGCGCTAGGGAATCGTCTTGTCCGGATAGCGGCACAGGTCGTTCACCGGGCAGCGCCAGCATTCCGGCCGGCGGGCCTTGCAGATGTAGCGTCCGTGCAGGATCAGCCAGTGGTGGGCGTGGAGCCGGTACTCGTCCGGGATCAGCTTTTCGAGGGCCTCCTGCGTCTCCAGCGGCGTCCTGGTGATCGCCAGCGGCAGCCGGTTGGTGACGCGGAAGATATGCGTGTCCACGGCCACGCGCGGATCGCCGAAGGCGATGTTGACCACGACGCTCGCGGTCTTGCGCCCGACTCCCGGCAGGGTCTCCAGGACCTCGACGGAGTTGGGCACCTTGCCGCCGAACTCCTCCACCAGGCGCCGCGCGGTGGCGATGACGTTCTTGGCCTTGGTGTTGTAGAAATTCAGCGTCTTGATGTGCTCGCGCAGCCCCTCCTCGCCGAGAGCGAGCATCTTCTGCGGCGTGTCGGCAATGGGAAAGAGGCTGCGAGTCGCCTTGTTGACGCCGACATCGGTCGATTGCGCCGAGAGCGCGACGGCGACCAGCAGCGTGTAGGGATTGGTGTGTTCGAGCTCGCCCTTCGGCTCGGGATTGGCCGCGTGCAGGCGGCGGAAGATCTCGATCATCGTTTCCCGGTCGACGGGCTTCGGCCCGCGGGCGCGCACGGCCTTCCGGACCGCGCGCGCCGGAACGGCGGGCTTCGATTTCGGCTTCGTGGTGGCGACACGGCGGGGGGATGGCTTCAGATCGGACATTTCTGCGTTATACTTGAGGCATGGCAAGCGGCAAGGCGGCATATGACGGGATCGACCGGTTCGAGCGACCGGTGTTCTCGGCCGTGATCCGCCCGCACCGATCCCTGAGCCCGCACGGTTTCAGGATCGTCATGGTGCTGCTCTGCCTCGTCTCCGTGGTGGCGAGCCTGCCCTTCCTGGTCATGGGCTTCTGGCCGGTCGCCGGTTTCTTCGGCCTCGATTTCCTCGGCCTCTACATCGCGTTCCGCCTCAGCTACCGTCAGGGCGAGGCCTTCGAGCTTCTGGAGCTGACGCCGATCCGGCTGCATTTCCGCAAGGTGAGCCCGCGGGGCGAGATGACGGACTGGCAGTTCAACCCGCTCTGGACCCGCCTCGACCGCGAGATCGACGACGAATACGGCATGCAGCATCTCCTTCTGGCCTCCCGCAACGAGCATGTCGAGATCGCCCGCGACCTCTCCCCGCCGGAGCGGGAGACGCTGGCCGAAGCGCTCAGCCGGGCCTTGGCGGATGTGAAGCGGGGTCATTGAAAACTCCAGCACCTTCAGGCCCTGAGCCTTGCGGGGCCGGGCTTGAAGGGTCGAGGGGAGGTGCGAGGGCATCCGGCTCGATGGGTATGGTAAGTGGAAGAGCCGGAGGGCGCCTCGCACGCGGGATTTTTAGGCGTTTCGACTTGGACCCGCACATGGCTGCCAAGGGCCTCCTGCCCGGGCGGCTGCGTACGCCGTCCGGCAGGCCCGCTCCCTGCCCCGACACTCGTGACGCCTCGCGAAGCGCGTCCCTCGTCGGGCGGGGATGGGCAATGATATAGCCGAGCTTGTCCTGCCTGTCAAGAACAAAGTGAGAACATTGTTCGCAGGATCGCCGGAAGCTCTCCTCCCCCTTGTGGGGAGGAGGTGGAGGTGGGGGTGTGGGCGCCTGACCCAGATAGGCTATCGCTCACACCCCCACCCTTAATCCCTCCCCACAAGGGGGAGGGAAAGACGCCTGCGCCTCGCATCGCGGGATGAGCCGGACTCTCAGATGAGGCCTGAGGGGAAAGCAAAGACACCCTCATCGGCACCGGCCTGCCCTCACCCCGGCCCTCTCCCGCCCGGGCGAGGGAGAGGCGGCGCGCCTGGCCGACGATCCCTGGTTGGCCCGCGACCCTCGGGGGATGAACCGGTACAGCCTCCCTCCCCCGACAGCCTAACGGACCATCAGCTTTCAGCCGCCCTGGCCGGTGCTGATGCTGACAGGCCCCTCAGCGCACCGCGCAGGTCGTCCGGCTCGAGTCCTGCCATTCCGGCCTCGATGGCGCCATGGAGATTGCGCCAGATCGGGATGGCGGAGGCCAGGACCTCCCTGCCCTTGGCGGTGAGCAGCAGCAGGCGGCTGCGCCGGTCGTCGGGGTCCCGGGCAATGGCCACGAGGCCGTCGCGCTCCAGGGGCTTCAGGGCGGCGGTCAGGGTGGTCCGGTCCATGGCCAGGAGTTGCGCCACCGGGGCGATCGCGGGCGGCGCGGGACGGTTGAGGGCGTTCAGCAGCGAGAATTGCCCGGACGTGAGTCCGACCGGCCGCAGCGCTTCGTCGAACAGGCGCGACAGGGTGCGGGCGGCGCGCTGCACATGCAGGCACAGGCAGGTGTCGCGCACCAGATGGGTCGTCTCGAAGGGAACGTCTCGGAGGTTTGACATGGCCTAATTATGTTGATATCAACTTATTTGTCAAGAAAAACGGGCGCCCCGGCGCCTCGCGATCGACTCAGCAGCCGAACAATCCAAGGGAGATACGCGATGAAGTATGTCGATGGCTTCGTGCTCGCCGTGCCGGCGGACAAGAAGGAAACCTATCGCAAGCACGCGGCCGAGGCCGCTCCCCTGTTCAAGGAATTCGGCGCGACCCGGATGGTCGAATGCTGGGGCGACGACGTGCCGGACGGCAAGCTCACGGATTTCCGCCGGGCCGTGGATGCCAAGGACGGCGAGGTCGTGGTGTTCAGCTGGATCGAGTATCCCTCGAAGGAGGTCCGCGACGCCGCGAACCAGAAGATCATGACCGATCCGCGCATGCAGGCGATGGGCGAGCAGATGCCCTTCGACGGCAAGCGCATGATCTTCGGCGGCTTCATGCCGATCCTCGATGTGTGAGGTGTCGAATGGCCAACCATCACGGCGATTTCATCTGGTATGAGCTCCTGACGCGGGATGCCGATGCGGCCGCGCGCTTCTACGGCGCGGTCATCGGCTGGCAGACGCGCGCGGCGGAAGGCTCCGACCGCGGCTACAGGATCCTCGCGATCCGCGGCGAGGATGTCGGCGGGCTGATGCCCTTTCCGGACGGCGCCGAACGCGCGGGCATGCGCCCGACCTGGCTCGGCTATGTCGGGGTCGACGATGTCGACAGGATTGCCGCCGAGATCGTCCGCGACGGCGGCACCCAGCACATGCCGCCGACGGACATTCCCGGCGTCGGCCGCTTCGCGATGCTCACCGATCCGCAAGGGGTCATGTTCTACGTGATGCGCGGCGCCGTGGACGGGACGAGCACGGCCTTCGACCAGAACCAGTTCGGCCATTGCAACTGGAACGAGCTGTCCACCACCGATCCGGCGGCCGCGCTGGCCTTCTACAAGGCCCGCTTCGGCTGGGAGAAGGGCGACGCCATGCCGATGGGCGAGATGGGCGATTACCAGTTCATCACCCATCGCGGCCAGACCATCGGGGCCGTCATGAGGCGCATGCCGGAGGGGCCGCCCCCGGCCTGGACCTTCTATTTCGGCGTCGAGGACATCGATGCGGCGGCGAAGGCCGTCTCCGGCAATGGCGGCACGATCCATTACGGTCCGGCCGAAGTGCCGGGCGGCGTCTTCATCATCGTCGCCGGCGATCCGCAGGGGGCCATGTTCGGCCTCGTCGGCCCGCGCAAGTCCTGACCTCGGGAGGCTCCCATGAACATCCATGTTTCCGCCTTCAAATGGGTTCCGCCCTTCGCGCAGGGCTATGTCCGCGATCTTCGCGTCCGCTGGGCCCTCGAGGAAGCCGGTCTTCCCTATGAGTCGACGCTGATAGACCCCACGATCCAGGCCTCCAGCGACTATCGGGAATGGCAGCCCTTCGGTCAGGTGCCCGCCTACAGGGACGACGCCGTCGAGATCTTCGAATCCGGCGCGATCGTGCTGCATATCGCGATGCGGTCCGAGGCGCTCTCGCCGGCGGACGAAGCGGGCCGCGCGCGGGTCATGACCTGGGTGATCGCAGCGCTGAACTCGGTCGAGCCGCATGTGCAGAACCTGGTTCAGCTCGACGTCTTCCATGCTGGCGAGGCCTGGACGAAGGAACGGCGTCCGCAGGCCGAGGCGATGCTGTGCAAGCGCCTCGCCGCGCTCAGTGCCTGGCTCGGCGAGCGGGAGTATCTCGAAGACCGTTTCACCGCCGGCGACCTGATGATGGCCATGGTGCTGCGCGAGCTCGTCGAGACGGGGCTTCTGGAGCGTTATGCCAATCTGGGCGCCTATGTCCGCCGGTGCACGGAGCGGCCGGCCTTCAGGCGTGCCCTAGAGGCTCAGCTGCAGCCCTTCCGGGAAAACGCGCCGGCAGGCTGACCGGATCGCCGGAAGAACCAGAGCATCGGACCCAAAAGTGGACTTGCACTTTTGGGATTGATCCGATGCTTCCTCTCTTGGCTGGCGCATCGTCGATTGCGAAAAACCGGGTCCACTTTTTCGCACGATGCGCTAACGCGGACCTCACCACGGAGCATCCCATGCCCGACACGCTCGTTCCCGCCGCAGAACTCGCGCGCCGCTCGCCGGTGCGGTTTCCGAACGAAAGCGCCGAATACCGTGCAGCGCGCACGGCTCTGCTGGCGGAGGAGATCGAGTTACGCCGCCACCTGGAGCGCGTGGCGGCCCAGCGCCGGGCCCTGCCGCCCGGCGGCGAGGTGACCGGCGACTACCGGTTCGAAGGCGAGGATGGCCCCGCCAGCTTCGCCGAACTCTTCGGCGACAAGCCATCGCTCGCCGTCTACAGCTACATGTTCGGCCCGCAGCGGGAGCGCCCCTGCCCCATGTGCACCAACCTGCTCGGGGCGCTCGAAGGCAATGGCGCCGACATCCGGCAGCGCATGGCACTCGCCGTCGTGGCCCGCTCGCCGATTGCCCGGCTGGTCGCCTGGAAGAAGGAGCGCGGCTGGACAAACCTGAAGCTCTATTCGGATCTCAACGGCGACTATTCCCGCGATTATCACGGAGTGCTCCCGGACGGGTCGGAAGTCCCGAGCTTCAACGTCTTCACCCGACGCGACGGGACCATCCGCCACTTCTGGAGCGGCGAGATGACCGGCGATTCCGCCGATCCCGGCCAGGATCCCCGTGGCGCCCCCGATCTCGCGCCCCTGTGGAACGTACTCGACATGACGCCCGAGGGACGCGGCACGGATTGGTATCCGAAGTTGAGTTACGGAGTGTGATGGGAGAAACCCTCCCGTCATGGCCGGCCCGATACTGTGAAGCGCCGACAAGCTGTTCTCCCCATCTCAGGCCTGCCTGCGATGGGGAGGAGTTGGAGGTGTAAGCGATGGCCAATCTCAAGAGAGCACAGCGTCTTCAGCTGCTCACCTCTCCCGTGGGGAGAGGTCGGACCGCCGGCACCCGTTAATGCGCAGCCGCCTCCAGCAGGCGCGCCGCGGCCGCGCGGGCTTCCTCGGTGATCGTCGCGCCGGCCAGCATGCGGGCGATCTCTTCCCGGCGCGGCGTCGCTTCGAGCGGGATCACCCGGGTGGCGACCCGGTCCTCGGTTCCGCGTACGCCTTCCTTGGCGATGAGGAAGTGGCTGCCGGCCTTGGCGGCGACCTGTGGCGCGTGGGTGACGGCCATAACCTGCACCTTCTGCGCCAGGCGGGCGAGCCGCTGGCCGATGGCGTCCGCCACCGCGCCGCCGACGCCGGTGTCGATCTCGTCGAAGACCAGGGTCGGGGCCGAGCCCTTGTCGGCCAGCACCACCTTCAGGGCCAGCATGAAACGGGACAGCTCGCCGCCCGAGGCCACCTTCATCAGGGGGCCGGGACGGGTGCCCGGGTTGGTCTGGGCCCAGAACTCGACCCGCTCGAAGCCGGCCGGATCGCGGCTGGTCTCGTCGATCTGCATGTCCGTGATGAACCGGGCCCGCTCCAGCTTGAGGGGCGGCAGCTCGGCCTGGACGGCGGCATCGAGCGCCTGCGCGGCCTTCTTCCGGCCCGCGGAGAGGGCCTTGGCGGCCTTCACATAGGCCTCGTCGGCATCCTTGAGGGCCTTCTCCAGGGCGCCGAGCTGCTCCTCGCCCGCATCGATGGCCGCGACATCCGCCTCGAAGCGCTGGCGCAGGGCGGCGAGCTCGTCTGCGGGAACGTCGTATTTGCGGGCGGCGGCGCGCAGGGCGAAGAGGCGCTCCTCCGTCTGCTCCAGCTCGCGGGGATCGTACTCGGTGGCGCGGATCGCCTCCTCGAGAGCCGCCCTCGCCTCGTCGATGGCGACGAGCGCGGCGTCGAGGGCCTTCACGCTGGGCTCGACGAGGGACGGCGCCTGGGCGCCGCGGCGCTCCAGCTTGCGCACGGCGGCCGAGAGCTCGTTGACCGGGGACGTGTTGCCCGCGACGACGTCATAGGCCTCGTTGAGGTCCTGGGCCACCTTTTCGGACTGCATCATGACCACGCGGCGCTCGGCCAGGGTCTCCTCCTCGCCCGCTTGCGGGTTGAGCGTCGTCAGCTCCTCGACGGCGTGGCGCAGGAAATCGGCCTCCTTGCGGGCCTTCTCGATGCGGTTGCGGTGCTCGTGCAGGGCATGGCGCGCCTCGCGGACCCGGCGCGAGGCCTCGGCCACCGCCTGGATCTCGCCCGACAGGCCCCCGAAGGCGTCGAGGATCGCCCGGTGCGTGGCGGGATCGACGAGGGCGCGGTCGTCGTGCTGGCCGTGGATCTCGACCAGGGTCGCGCCGATGGCCTTGAGCACCTGCACGCTGACGGGCTGGTCGTTGACGAAGGCGCGGGTGCGCCCGTCCGACACCTGGACGCGGCGCAGGATCAGGTCGCCTTCCATGTCGATGTCGGCCTCCGCGGCGATGCGGCGGGCGGGATGGTCGAGGGGACAATCGAAGACCGCCGTGACCTGCCCCTGGGCTTCGCCGTGGCGCACGAGGCTGCCGTCGCCGCGGCCGCCGAGGGCCAGGGCGAAGGCATCGAGCAGGATGGACTTGCCAGCGCCCGTCTCACCCGTGAGGACGCTCAGCCCCTCATGGAAGTGGAGCTCAAGCCTGTCGATGAGGACGATATCGCGGATCGCCAGCTGGATGAGCATGGAAGCTGAGGCTTAGCCCGTGCGCTGACTGACCTGGGGGACGCCGCGGAAGGCCTTGCTGATCCAGGATTCGGAATTCTCGCGCGGCTCGACGCCGCCCTTGGTCAGCAGGGCATGGGCGTCCTTGTACCAAGGACTGTCGGGGAAGTTGTGGCCGAGAACGGCGGCGGCGGTCTGCGCCTCGTTGACGATGCCCATGGCCATGTAGGCCTCGGTGAGGCGCTGGAGGGCCTCTTCCACGTGGCGGGTCGTCTGGTAGCGCGAAACCACGTTGCGGAAGCGGTTGATGGCGCCCGCGTAGTTGCGCTTCTGCAGGTAGAAGCGCCCGACCTCCAGTTCCTTGCCGGCGAGCTGATCGCTGGCGACCTGGAGCTTCTTCCGCGCATCCCCCACGTACTCGGAGCTCGGGTAGCGCTGGATCAGCTCCTGCAGGGCCAGGATGGCGCGCTCGGACTTTTCCTGATCGCGGGTGATGTCCGGGATCTGGTCGTAATAGGACGAGGCCATCAGGTACTGGGCATAGGCCGCATCGGACGTGTTGGGATAGCTCTGAAGGTAGCGCCTGGAAGCCGTGATGGATTCCTCATAGAAGCCGCCCTCGTAATTGGCATAGGCCTCCATGATCAGCCCTTTGCGGGCCCATTCCGTGTAGGGATACTGCTTGTCGAGGCTGCTGAACTTCTTCACCGCGCCGTCGAAGTCGCCCTTCTGCACCCGGGCGAGGCCGTCGTTGTAGACCTCCTCCGCCGGCGCGTTCGAGACGATCTCGGGCTTGTAGGTCTCGCTCTTGTCGAACGGATTCAGCGACGAAAGGGATTCGCAGCCGGCGAGCCCCAAGGCGCAGACCCCGAGGATCAGAGCGCGGCCAGTCGCGCCTTTCATACCTGAATAAGCCTTCGCGAACGACATGCCTCGCGGTCCTCCAAAAACTGTGCCCGATGTTTTAACGATGCACCGAGCGTTCTTTATCCTAAGCATAGGGGCAGAGCCAAGCCCTTGCGTTAGCGCATCGGGCGAAAAGTGGATCCGGTCCTCACCGAAGTGACCCCGGGCCAGCCCCACACGGATGCGCCGGCAGGAACAGCGCCGGATAGCTTCCCGGGAGCGTCTTCCGCTTCCGGGCCGAGGCTCATTGTTACCCAAGAGGGATTAAGAAAGCCTGCATGGGATCATGCGGCCAATAGGCGCTTGTGCATAGGACGGGGCTCCGGGACCGCCGGAAGCCCGCTCAATGCATCTCCGGGGCCAGAACCGAAGCCGCCACGCTGCCGATCTCTGCATAGGACGGCTCGCGACGCGGGACGGCGTCCACGATGGCGTAGTTGGCGCGGCTCGAGAACAGGGCCTCGAGCACCGAGAAGTTCATGCGGTGGCCGCCGCAATAGGAGCGGTAGGTGCCGAGCAGCGGCAGACCGGCGAGGGACAGGTCACCGACCGCGTCGAGCAGCTTGTGGCGGACGAACTCGTCCGCATAGCGCAGGCCCTCGGGGTTCATGATGCCGTCGTCGCCGATGGCGACCGTGTTCTCGAGGGAAGCGCCCAGGGCGAAGCCGGCGCTCCAGAGCTTCTCCACGTCGCGCATGAACCCGAAGGTGCGGGCACGGGAGATGTCGCGGCGGAAAACGGAGGGAGAAAGGTCGACGACCTTGCGCTGGCGCCCGATCACCGGGGTGGGGAAGTCGATCTCCACGTCCAGGCGGAAGGCCCGCTCATTGGGAAGAAGCTCGGCAAAAGCCTTGCCCTGCGTGACGCGGACGGGCTTGAGAACCTTGAGGTAGCGGCGGGTGGCCCCCTGAACGGCGATGCCGACCTGGTCGATGGCATCGATGTAGGGAGCCGCGCTGCCGTCCAGGATCGGAACCTCCGGGCCGTCGATCTCGACGAGAACGTTGTCGATGCCGAGGCCGGACAGGGCCGCCATCAGGTGCTCGATGGTGGCGACCGCGCCCGTGTCGCGGTCGCCGATCACCGTGCAGAGCTCGGTGGCGGTCACCGCCAGGTGCCGAGCGTCGATCAATCGGTCCAGGCCGCCCGGCAGGCCGGTGCGCAGGAAAGCAATGCCATGGTTCGCTTCAGCCGGATGAAGGATCATCTTCACTTCATCCCCGGAATGAACTCCGGTCCCGACCAGGGTCACGGCAGCACGAAGCGTGGTTTGCTGGCTTTGCTTCATTATTCCTGAACCTCAACTACCCTTGTCGCCAAAATGAGCCTGTTGCGCCGGGGAAGTTGCATTTGCTGCATTGTGCTTCCGACCGGCAGGCTTCTCATTAGCGCTGCCCCTTGAACGTGGAGGCACCTTAGTCCCGCTGCCAGGCTAGGCCAAATCACGCTTTCTTACTTTGTGTTACAAATTGGATAACTCGCAAGCTATTGATATTAATGATTTTTTAACAAACAAGGCCCCCGGCCGTGTCGGGCCGGGGGCCTTTTTGTAACAACTCCTACCGGAGCGTCAGGTCAAATCAGTTGGCCTGACGGCGCAGGAAGGCGGGAATCTCCAGCTGGTCGTCCTCCGACTGGGCCCGGGGGGCCGGAGCCATCGGGACCTGCGGGGCGCGCTGGGCCTGAGCCGGCGCGGGCCGGCGGGCGTACTCGGCATGGACCGAGGACATGGGCTGGCGCGGCGCTTCCTGGCGCGGCTCGGCCGGCGCATGGTGAGGCTCCTCCCGGCGGCCGAACCCGATGGTCGCCAGGCGCTGGATCAGCGACGGCTTGTGCTCGTGGGCCGGCTCCTCGCCGCGGCTGGCGCGGATCTGGTTCTGGGCCGGCATCGGCAGCTCGTCGATTCGCGGCATCCGGGCAGGACGCATGGCGCGCTCGGCCTGCGGCGGGATGAAGGCGCCCTGCTCCATCGGCTCCTCGTAGACCGGCGCTTGGGGGGCCGGAGCCTCGTAGGCGACCGCCTGGCGGGGCTGAGCCGGCGTGAGAACCACGTCGTCGCGGATCACGGGCTGCGGAGCGGGCTCGACCGGCTGGGCCGCAGCGACCGGAGCCGGAGCGGCAGCCGGAGCCAGAGCGGGCGAGGCATGGCTGAGGCTCGGAGCCGCCTTCACCGGTTCGGCTTGGGCGGCGGAGCGAAAGGTCGGCGTCGCCTGGGTCTGCGTGGCGCGGGCGCGGGCCTCGGCGCGCAGGCGCTCGGCCACCTCGGAGATGCGCTGCTCGGTGGCGGTCAGGTCGCCGCCGTTCTCGAGCATGGCATGGTCGATTCCGGTCGCCACGACGGAGACGCGGATGATGCCTTCCAGGCTCTCGTCGAAGGTGGCGCCGAGGATGATGTTGGCATCCTGGTCCACTTCCTCGCGGATGCGGGTGGCCGCCTCGTCGAGCTCGTAGAGGGTGAGGTCGTTGCCGCCGGTGATCGAGATGAGCAGGCCGCGCGCGCCCTTCATCGACACGTCGTCGAGGAGCGGGTTGGCGATGGCCGCTTCGGCGGCCCGGATGGCGCGCTTCTCGCCGGAGGCCTCGCCCGTGCCCATCATGGCCTTGCCCATGCCGCGCATGACGGAGCGCACGTCGGCGAAGTCGAGGTTGATGAGGCCTTCCTTCACCATCAGGTCGGTGATGCAGGCGACGCCGGAATAGAGCACCTGGTCGGCCATGGCGAAGGCGTCCGCGAAGGTCGTCTTCTCGGTGGCGACGCGGAACAGGTTCTGGTTCGGGATCACGATGAGCGTGTCGACCGCCTGCTGCAGCTCGTTGATGCCGGCTTCCGCCAGACGCATGCGGCGCACGCCCTCGAACTGGAATGGCTTCGTGACGACGCCGACAGTCAGTATACCGAGCTCGCGGGCCGCGCGGGCCACGACAGGGGCCGCGCCCGTGCCGGTGCCGCCGCCCATGCCGGCGGTGATGAACACCATGTGCGAGCCGGCGAGCTGATCGCGGATCTCGTCGATCACCTCTTCGGCCGCCGCGCGACCGACCTCCGGCTGCGAGCCGGCGCCGAGGCCTTCCGTGACCTGGATGCCCATCTGAACCACGCGCTGCGCCTTGGAGGAGGCCAGAGCCTGTGCGTCGGTGTTCGACACCACGAACTCGACGCCCTCGAGACCCGATTCAATCATGTTGTTCACGGCATTTCCGCCGGCGCCGCCGACGCCGAAAACCGTGATATGCGGCCTGAGTTCCCGGATGTCCGGAGCTTGCTGATTGATAGCCATGACCTGTGCCTCTTCTGGCCTTGATACTGATGAGCGTTTGGCGGACGCTGACCTTGTTAACTTGAACTCTTCACGATGGCCCGCCGCGCCAACGCGTTACTCGACTTAAAAACTCTCGCGAATCCACCGGCCCACTCGCGAGAAGTAGCCGTCGGTCCCCGTACTCTGAAACAAGCCGCTGGAACGCGGCTCGAAATACTCGATATGTGCCACCTGCGGATACACCAGGAGGCCGACCACCGCCGAAAAGGCGGGGCCCTTCGCCGCTTCAGGCAGGCCCTTGATGCCGAGCGGGCGCCCGACACGAACCTGGCCCTGCAAGATGCGGCGCGCCGTTTCCGGCAGCCCGACGAGCTGGCTTGCGCCGCCCGTCAGCACGACCCGCCGTCCGGCCTGGGCCGCGAAGCCCGCGCCTTTCAGCCGGTCGCGCACGAGTTCGAGAACCTCCTCGACCCGCGGCTTGATGATGCGAACGAGGTGCGACTTCGGCAGATGATTCGGAACGTCCCGTTCGTCCTCATCGACCTGCGGCACCGCGATCATGTCCCGGTCATCCGCGCTCGAAGCGATCGCGGAGCCGTAGAGAGTCTTGAGCCGTTCGGCGGCGGACACGCGGGTCGTGAGACCGCGCGCGATGTCCATGGTCACGTGATGGCCGCCGACCGCGATGGCATCGGTGTGCACCAGATGTCCGTTGGAGAAGATGCCGACGCTCGTGGTGCCGCCGCCCATGTCGACCACGGCGCAGCCCATGTCGGCCTCGTCGTCCACGAGGGCCGAGAGCCCGGCCGCATAGGGCGTTGCGATCACGGCCTCGACGCCGAGATGGCAGCGCTCGACCGCGAGCATCAGGTTGCGCGCCGCCGCCGCTTCGGACGTGACCACGTGCAGATCCGCACCGAGGCGCTCGCCGATCATGCCGGCGGGATCGACGATGTGATGCTGCTGGTCGAGCGAGAACCCAGTGGGCAGGGCGTGAAGAACGGTCCGGCCGCGACGCAGGTCGTAGCTCGACGCCGCGTCGAGCACGCGATGGACGTCTCCGGAGCTGACCGCGCCGCGCACGGGGATATGCGCTTCGAAATGCTCCGAGGCGAGACGGCCGCCCGTGAGATTGACGATGACAGACTGGATCTCGACCTTCGCCATGCGCTCGGCGGCATGGACCGCCTGGCGGATCGCGTTCTCGGCCGCTTCGAGATCGACGACCACGCCGCCCTTGAGGCCCGTGGAGCGCTGATGGCCGATGCCGAGGATGCGCGCCACATGGGTGCGGCTGCGCAGGGCCTCGACCTCGTCGGCCGGCTTCAGTTCCGCCACCACGCAGACGACCTTGCTCGTGCCCACGTCCAGGACCGAGAGGATGGCGCTCTTGCGCGCGGAAAGCGGCTTCAGGCGAGGTGTCAGACCGTGACCCGAGAGACTCATGTATCGACCCCCTTGCCGCGCATTGGCTTTTTCTTGAGCGCCTCGGCGCGGGCCAGGGCTGCCTCTTCCGTCAAGCGGACGACGACGCGATCCGCCATGCGCAGATCGATCGCCAGAACGTCCTTTTCGAGAATCTTCTGCTCGTTTTCGAGCTTCACCAGCCGGGCCAGCGCATCGGCGGGCTTGAGCTCCGGCAGGCGCACGTCCATGCCGTTGTCCATCTTGAGCGTCCAGCGCCGCCCGGCCACGAGAGTGCCCGCACGGATGCGGTTCTTGAGCGGGCCTGCGGACTCGAGCAGCGCGAGATATTCCTTGCTGCGCATGTTGGCGCCCTCGCCCACCACGAAGGGCAGGTCGAGATAGCGCTCGTCCTGCATCAGGTCGATCACCGTACCGTCCGCGGCGATGACGAAAAGCTCGCCGTCGTGCTGCCAGATCCCGTGCGCCTCGCGCTCGGTAAGCGTGATGACGAGCTCGTTCGGATAGAGCTTGCGCACGGTGGCCGTCTTGACCATCGGAACGCGCTCCAGGCGCTCGCGCAGATCGTTCACGTCGAGGAAGACCAGCGACAGCCTGGAATGGATGCCAGCCGCGGCCAGAACCTCGTTCTCGGTCATCTGGGAGATGCCGGAGATCGTCACCTGGTCGAGTCCGAGGCCGACGGAGCGCGCCAGGGCATGATGCGGCTCGCCGTGCTCACGGATGAAACCGTCGATATGGCCGCCCTGCCAGAGACCGAATCCGACCACGGCGCCGAAGAAGGCAAGCGCGAGGCCGGAGCCGAGAAAGCGAGGGAGGCGCTGGTCCAGCGGAACCGCGGCCGAGCGCCGGCGCACGCTGCGCGGGGAGCCGAGGAGTTTCCTGATTCGGGAAGGCTTCTTGAAGTGAGGGGCTCCTGCCCCCCGGCCTACGGAGGCAGGGCGCGCAACGGCGAATCCGGCCGGGTAGGCCGTCATCGGTTGCAGGTAGCGTCCTCCACCATCCATTGCACAAGCT
Organism: Pseudomonadota bacterium; assembly: GCA_023386155.1. Classification (GTDB taxonomy): domain Bacteria; phylum Pseudomonadota; class Alphaproteobacteria; order Rhizobiales; family Beijerinckiaceae; genus Microvirga. The sequence goes on along the minus strand of JAEWKH010000147.1, from coordinate 20,202 downwards.
CGCCAAACGTAAAGCCCGCATGGGCTGCCAGTTCTGGCACCAAGCTCGTCTCGGTCATGCCGGGTTGCGTGTTGACCTCGAGGACGACGAGTTCCCCGGTTCCCCCGGGAGTGTCGTCGTATCGCAAGTCGGCGCGGCTGATTCCCCGACAGCCGAGCGCTTGATGCGCCGTTAACGCCAACTCTTGGACCTTTTGGTAAATATTCGGTTTAATTTCTGCCGGGAGGACGTGAATGGAGCCCCCCTTCACATATTTCGCATCGTAATCGTAGAAGACCCCGGTGGCGGGCTGGATGTCGATGACCCCGAGCGCCCTGTCGCCCATGACCGCGCAGGTGAGTTCGCGGCCTGCAACATATGATTCCACAAGGACTTGCTCGCCGAACGCCCAGTCCTCCCGGGTCAGTTCCTGGGGCGGGTGGGACCGGTCCTCGCGGACGATGATGACGCCCACCGAGGACCCCTCGTTGACCGGCTTGATGACGTAGGGTGCAGGCAGAACGTGGCTTTTGGCCGCCTCCAAACGGTTAACGACCTTCCCTCTGGGCACCGGCACGCCGGCGGCGGCCATGACCATTTTGGCCTTGTCCTTCTGCATGGCGAGTGCCGAGGCGAGGACGCCGGAATGGGTATAGGGGATTCTTAAGACCTCCAGCAGACCCTGGATGGTTCCGTCCTCGCCCACCCGGCCGTGCAGTGCGTTGAACACCACATCCGGCGCGACGGCCTGAAGGACGGTGGCGATATCGGGCTGCATGTCGATGGGCGTGACCTTGTAGCCCTGGTCCTCCAGGGCCTTGCAGCAGGCCTTGCCCGAGGCCAGGCTCACCTCTCGCTCCGCCGACCAGCCGCCATAGAGAACGGCAACGTGCTTCGCCATGGGTCTCTCCCGTCATGCCCCGGCGACACCGGGATGATTGATTCGAATCAGGTCCGAGCATCGGACCCAAAAGTGGAATCCACTTTTGGGATCACTTCCGATGCTCTTTCTCTTGGCTGACGCATCATGCGGAAAACCGGATCCACTTTTCGCTAGCGCGGCCCGCTGGGTCCGCATGATGCGCTAGCGATTCCGACGCGCTTGATTTCCCATTCGAGCTCCACGCCCGACATCTCGCGGACGCGGCGGCGCACCTCCTCGCCCAGGCCCTCGATATCGGCCGCGGACGCGGAGCCGTGGTTGATCAGGAAGTTGCAGTGCATCTCGGAAACCTGGGCGTCGCCGATGCGAAGTCCCCGGCAGCCCGCGGCATCGACCAGTTCCCAGGCCTTCCGGCCGGGCGGGTTCTTGAACGTGGAGCCGCCCGTGCGGGTATTGACCGGCTGCGTCGATGACCGCGCCTCGGTGATCGCATTCATCTCCGCCAGGATCTCGTCCGGGTTGCCGGCGCGCCCCTCGAACAGCGCTTCCGTGAAGATCACGTCGTCCGGCACGCTCGAATGGCGATAGGTGAAGCCCATCTGCGCGTTGGTAAAGGTCACCGCCTCGCCGTTGCGCGTGATCCCCTTGGCCTCGACGAGCACGTCCTTCGTCTCGCCGCCATAGGCGCCGCCGTTCATGCGAAGCGCCCCGCCGATGGCGCCGGGAATGCCGCGCAGGAAGGACAGGCCTGCGATGCCCGCCTCCGCGGCCGCCCGCGCCACCTTCACGTCGGGGGCTCCGGCACCCGCGCGAACACGCAGGCCGGGCTCCACCGAGACATCGGCGAAGCCCTTCCCCAGGCGAACGACGACGCCTTCCCAGCCGCCGTCGCGGATGAGCAGGTTGGAGCCGAGGCCGACAACGAGCACCGGCACGTTGCGGTCGAGCCGCTGCAGGAAATACGCGAGATCGTCCGCATCGACCGGCGTGAACAGCACCTGGGCCGGACCGCCCGTGCGGAACCAGGACAGGGGCGCCGTCGGCGCATTCGCCTCCAGCTTGCCGCGCAGTTCGGGCATGCCGGCCTTCAGGTCGGGAACGATATCGGCAAACATCACGCCGCCTTCTCGCCCAGATGCTCGAGCTCGCCCGGCAGGGCATAGGCCCATTGGGTGATGTTGCCGGCGCCCAGGCAGATCACGTAGTCGCCCGGCTTCGCGATGCCCTTCACGAGGCCCGCGAGATCCTCCGACCTTTCGAGCGCCATCACGTTGCGATGCCCGCGCGCCTTGAGGCCCGACACGAGGCCGTCCCGGTCCGCGCCCGGGATCGGCTGCTCGCCCGCCGCGTAGACCGGCGCGACGACGACCGCATCCGCGTCGTTGAAGCAGGTGCAGAACTGATCGAACAGGGACGATAGGCGCGAATAGCGGTGCGGCTGCACCACGGCGATGACCTGACCGTCCGTGGATGCGCGCGCGGCCTTCAGCACCGCGGCGATCTCGATGGGGTGGTGGCCGTAATCGTCGAACACCGTGACGCCGTTCCACTCGCCCGTGCGGGTGAAGCGCCGCTTCACGCCGCCGAAGCCTGCGAGCGCCTTGCGGATCGCATCCGGCGTGACGCCGAGCTCGTGCGCGACCGCAATGGCCGCCGTGGCGTTGAGCGCGTTGTGCGCGCCCGGCATCGGCAGGACCAGGTCTTCCAGTTCGAGACGGAAGCCGGGACGGCGGTCGCGGATCATGACGCGGAACTTGGTCTGTCCGCCGCGCGGATCGACGTCCATGATGCGCACGTCGGCCTGCGGGTTCTCGCCATAAGTGATGATGCGGCGGTCCTCGATGCGGCCGACGAGGTCCTGCACGGTCGGGTGGTCGATGCACATCACCGCGAAGCCGTAGAACGGGATCGAGTTGATGAAGGAATGGAACGCATCCTTGATCGCGTCGTAGGTGCCGAAGTGATCGAGGTGTTCGGCGTCGATATTGGTCACGATGGCCACGTCCGCCGGGAGCTTCAGGAAGGTGCCGTCGGACTCGTCCGCCTCCACCACCATCCACTGGCCGTCGCCCATGCGGGCATTGGTGCCGTAGGCGTTGATGATGCCGCCGTTGATGACCGTGGGATCGAGCCCGCCCGCATCGAGCAGCGTGGCGACGAGGGACGTCGTGGTGGTCTTGCCGTGCGTGCCCGCCACCGCGACACAGGACTTGAAGCGCATCAGCTCGGCCAGCATCTCAGCCCGGCGCACGACCGGCAGGCGCTTCTCGCGGGCGACGATCAGCTCCGGGTTGTCGCGCTTGATGGCGGTGGAGACCACGACGATCTCCGCATCGTCCACGTTCTCGGCCTTGTGGCCGATGAAGGTCTTGATGCCCTTATCGGCCAGGCGCCGGACGTTGTAGTTGTCGGCCGCATCCGAGCCCTGCACCGTGTAGCCCAGATTGTGCATGACCTCGGCGATGCCCGACATGCCGATGCCGCCGATGCCGATGAAGTGAATGGGACCAAGCTTCGGCGGCAGTTTCATAGGTTTTTTCCGTTATTGCTCGAGGACATGAGGGTGAGGACGACGTGCGCCAGACGCTCCGCGGCATCCGTGATGCTGGCGCTATGTGCGGCAGCGGCGGCTCTGGTCAAGCGGTCAGGCTCTTGAAAAGAGAGCCGGATTTCGTCTGCCAGCCGCTCAGGGGTGAAGTCCGATTGCGGACAAACGATGGCAGCGCCCAGATCTCCGAGGGTTTTGGCGTTGGCCGCCTGGTCCTGGTCGAGGGAGCCCGGCAGGGGCACGAGGATCGACGGACGACCGATCACGGCGAGCTCCGCCACCGTCGAGGCCCCTGAGCGGGAAACCACGAGATGGGCCTGGGCTAGCCGGTGCGGCAGGTCCTTGAAGAAGGGCTCGGCCTCGAATTCCACATTCAGGCTGCGGTAATGGTCGCGAACCCGGTCCAGGTCCTCTCCCCGCGCCTGCTGGGTGACGACGAGGCGCGCCCGCAGGTCCGGCGACAGAAGCGCGATGGCCGGCGGCACCACGTCGCTCATCACCCGCGCGCCCTGGCTGCCGCCCACCACGAGGAGGCGGAGCTTTCCGTCGGGGCCTAGGGGCGGATAGGGTTGCTTGGCGGCCTCCAGCACCGCGGGCCGGATCGGATTGCCCGTGTGGACGACCCTGCCGGGTATGTTCGCGGGAATGCCCTTGATGCTGGCGAAGCCTGTCGCGATCACGGTGGCGCGGCGGGCGAGCAGGCGGTTGGCGCGCCCCATGACGCCGTTCGCCTCGTGGATCACCGTCGGCACCTTGAGGAAGGAAGCTGCCAGCACCGGCGGCACGGTCGGATAGCCGCCGAAGCCCACGACGGCGGCGGGCTTCATCTGCCGGATGAGGGCCGCCGATTTCAACATCCCGTGCCCCAGCAGCAGCGCCGCCTTCGCCATCTGCGGCACCGAGCGGCCGGAGGGCGTCGCGGAGGGAATCTCGACGATCTCGTCGGCCGGGAACGAGCCCGCATAGGCGTTGGCGCGCTTGTCGGTGGCGAGCGCCACCTTCGCGCCGGACGCCTTCAGGGCGTTGGCCAGCGCTTCGGCCGGAAAAAGATGACCGCCGGTGCCGCCGGCGGTCAGGAGGATGAGAGGAGACGTCATCCGCGCGGCCAGTCCTGGTTGAGGCTGTCCATCATCTCGGCCCGCGGGCGCCGCCTCGTCAGCGCGATGAGGAAGCCCATGCCGAGCGCGAGCGACAGCAGCGACGATCCGCCATAGGAGATGAAGGGCAGCGTCATGCCCTTGGCGGGCATGAGGTGGACGTTCACCATCATGTTGATGCAGGCCTGCAGGCCGAACATGAAGATGAGGCCCGTGGCCGCGAGGCGGCAGAACGCGTCCTCGCTGCGGCGCGCGAGCGACAGGCCGCGCAGCACGATGAAGGCGAAGACCAGCAGCAGCGCGATGCAGACGACGATGCCGAACTCCTCCGCCGTGACGGCGAAGATGAAGTCGGTATGCGCATCGGGCAGGATGCGCTTGACCGTGCCTTCGCCCGGGCCGCGGCCGAGCCAGCCGCCGCGGGAGAAGGATTCCATGGCCGTGTCGACCTGGAAGGTGTCGCCGGAATCCTTGTCGAGGAAGCGCTCGATGCGGGCGCGCACGTGCGGCAGGAACTCATAGGCCGCCACGATGCCGACGAGGCCCGCGCCGCCCAGCCCCATCACCCAGAACCAGTGCAGGCCGGCGATGAAGAACAGGCCGCACCACACGATGGTGACCAGCATGGTCTGGCCGAAATCGGGCTGGAGGATGAGCGGCACGATGGTGGCGGGCAGGAGAAGGAACGCAAGCAGCGTGCCCGGCACGTCCTTGCGCCGCGCGCCCTCCGAGAAGGCCCAGGCGGAGAGCACCACGAAGGCGGGCTTCACGAATTCGGAGGGCTGCAGGCCGAGCGGGCCGATCATGATCCAGCGATGGGCGCCCTTGATCTCGGGCCCGTACTGGAACGCCAGCAGGATCAGCGCCATGCCGATTGCGTAAACCACCAGCGCCAGGCGCCGGATGTGGCGCAGCGACAGGAACGAGACCGGGATCATGATGAGCAGCGCCGGGATGAGGAACATCACCTGCCGGTTCACGAAATGGAACGTGGAGAGCCCGAGGCGCTCCGCGACGGGCGGGCCGCCCGCCATGAGAAAGACGAGGCCGGCCAGCATGAGGATGGCGAGGCCCGCGAGAAGCAGGCGGTCGACAGTCCACCACCAATCGCCGAAGGCCGAGCGTTCCGCGCGTGACACCATCTTCAAGCCCCCTTGGCTTCAAGTCCGGGCAAGGCCCGGACCAGATCGCGGAAATGGTTTCCGCGCACTTCATAGTTCGGAAACTGATCGTAGGACGCACAGGCCGGCGACAGCAGCACCACGGCGGGCACGCCGAGCGCCTGCGCATCGGAGGCCGCCTGCTCCACCGCCTTGTCGAGGGTTCCGCACTGAACATGCGGAACGTCCGCGCCGAGTGTCCTGGCGAATTCCTCCGCAGCCGCGCCGATGAGGTAGGCCTTGCGGATCTTCGGGAAGTATTCCTTCAGCGGCTCGATGCCGCCGTCCTTCGCCTTGCCGCCGAGGATCCAGAGGATGTCGTCGAAGGACTTCAGCGCCTTCTCGGTCGAATCCGCGTTGGTGGCCTTGGAATCGTTGATGAAGAGGACATCGCGGATGCGCCCGACCTCCTCCATGCGATGCGGCAGACCGGGGAAGGTATGGAGACCCGAGCGAACGGCCTCGGGCGAAACGTTCAGCGCCAGGGCGATCGCGACGGCCGCGGCGGCGTTCTGCGCATTGTGCGCGCCGCGCAGCGAGCCGATGCCCGACAGGCTGGCGACGGGAGCGGCATCGGTTGCCGTTACCCCGACGAGCGTCTCGCCGTCCGCGAAGACGCCCTTGGCGCTCAGCGGCTCGACCGAGATGCGGGCGACGTTCACGCCCTTCGCCTCGCAGGCCTCGGCGATGGCCCGGCTCATCGGATCGTCGACGCCGATGACGGCGAGCCCCGCCTTCGCCACCAGCCGCTCCTTGATCGCCGCATAGAGCTCCATCGTGCCGTGCCGGTCGATATGATCGGGCGACAGGTTGAGATGAACGCCGATGGTGGGCGCGAGCGAGGGCGCGAGATCGATCTGGAACGACGAGCACTCGATCACGTGGATACGGTTGTCCGACGGCGGCTCCAGCGAGAGGATGGCGGTGCCGATATTGCCGCCCATCTGCACGTCGCGGCCGGCTTCGCGCAGGATATGCGCGACGAGGGCCGTCGTGGTGGACTTGCCGTTGGTGCCGGTAATGGCCACGAAAGGTGCGTTCGGCGCGATCTTCGCCCGCTCGCGGCAGAACAGCTCGATGTCGCCGATGATCTCGACGCCTGCTTCCTTCGCGAGCTTCGCCGACCAGTGCGGCTCGGGATGGGTCAGCGGCACGCCGGGCGAGAGGATGAGGGACGAGAAGCGCGACCAGTCGGCCTTGCGCAGATCGCCCGTCTCGATGCCCTTCGCCCTGGCCTCGTCCATCTTCGCCGGGTTGTCGTCGCAGGCGACCACATGCGCCCCGCCCTCCTTGAGGGCAAGCGCCGTCGCCAGCCCCGACCCGCCGAGGCCGAAGAGAGCGACCGTTCTGCCTGCGAAGGTGGTGACGGGGATCATGCGCTTACCGCAGCTTGAGGGTGGCGAGGCCGGTGAGCGCCAGCACGACGGCGATGATCCAGAAGCGGATCACGACCTGCGGCTCGGTCCAGCCCAGCTGCTCGAAATGGTGGTGGATCGGCGCCATCTTGAAGACGCGCTTGCCCGTGAGCTTGAACGACGCGACCTGGATGATGACGGACAGGATCTCCAGCACGAAGAGGCCGCCGACAATGGCGAGGACGAACTCGTGCTTGGCCGCCACCGCGACGGTGCCGAGAAGGCCGCCGAGGGCGAGCGAGCCCGTGTCGCCCATGAAGATCTGGGCCGGGGGCGCATTGAACCAGAGGAAGCCGAGGCCCGCGCCGATGAGCGCGCCGCAGATCACCGCGAGCTCGCCGGTGCCGGGCACGAAGTGGATCTGCAGGTAGTTGGAGAACACCGCGTTGCCGGTCAGGTAGGCGATGAAGCCGAAGGTTCCGGCCGCGATCATGACCGGCACGATGGCGAGGCCGTCGAGGCCGTCGGTGATGTTCACCGCATTGCCGGCGCCGACGATCACGAAGCCGGCGAAGACGATGTAGAACCAGCCGAGATTGAAGATCAGGTCCTTCGAGAACGGCAGCGCCAGCTTGTTGGCGAGGCCCGGCGTCGCCATGTAGGAAATGGCGATGCAGGCAACCGCCGCGATCAGCGCCTCGATGGCCAGGCGCGAGCGGCCGGAGAAGCCCTTGTGCGACTGCTTCGTGACTTTCAGGTAATCGTCGTAGAACCCGATGGCCCCGAAGCCCAGGGTGACGAACATCACGATCCAGACATAGTGGTTTTCGAGGTTGGCCCAGAGCAGGGTCGAGATCAGCACGCCCGCGAGGATCATCAGGCCGCCCATGGTGGGCGTGCCGCGCTTGGTCAGCAGATGCGATTGCGGCCCGTCCTCGCGGATCGGCTGCCCCTTGCCCTGGCGCAGGCGCAGGAGCGAGATCATCCACGGCCCGAACAGGAAGACGATCAGCAAGGCGGTCGCCGTCGCGCCGCCGGTGCGGAACGTGATGTAGCGGAAGATATTGAGGGGGCTGAAATAGGGGCTGAGCTCAGCCAACCAGGTTAACATCGATCATCCTTTCAGCGCGTGGGCCGCCGGGCTCGCGCCGTAACGTTCTTTCAAGGCTTTGACAACCAGGGCCATCTTCATGCTGAGGGAGCCCTTGACCGTAATGGCATCGCCGGGACGCACAGCCGCGCAGACCGCATCGACCAGCTCGGCGGAGGTCTGCGCGTGGGCCACGACCTTGGCCTTCGGCAGGGCGTCGACGAGGTTCTGCATCAGGGGACCGGCGGCGAAGACCAGGTCGATCCTGTTGGCCTCGATGGCTTCCGCCAGCTCCGCATGCAGGCGCGGGCCCGTCTCGCCCAGTTCCTTCATGTCGCCCAGCACCACGACCCGCCGCGCGCCGCGACCGAGCTCGACGGCGCCGAGATTGGCGAGCGCCGCGCGCATGGAGGCCGGATTGGCATTGTAGCTCTCGTCGATCAGGAGCGCCTCGCTCTCCCCGATGGAGAGCATCGTCCGCTCGCCACGGCCCACCGGAGGCTTGAGCTCGGCGAAGGAGAGCGCCACGAGCGCGATATCGGCGCCAAGCGCGTGGGAGGCCGCGAGCACGCTCAGGGAATTGAGCGCGATGTGCCGACCCGCCGTGCCGATCCTGTAGGTCAGGGGCTGGCCGAAGATCGTGGCGTCGACGACGGAGTGATCGGGCTTCACGATGATCCGGTGGGCGCGGACATCCGCCGACTCGTGCTCGCCGAAAGTGATCACGCGGCCCGCCGCGGAGGCATGGGCATGGGCGCGCATGCGCTCGAAATAGGCGCTGTCGCGGCTGATGACCGCCGTGCCGCCGGGCTCCAACCCGGAAAAGATCTCGCCCTTCGCGTCGGCGATGCCCCACAGCGACGGGAAGAACTCGATATGGACCGGCTCGACGGTGGTGATCACCGCCACATGCGGGCGCACCATTTCCGTCAGAGGCAGGATCTCATAGGCGTGGTTCATGCCGATCTCGAACACGCCGAAGGCGGTCTCGCGCGGCATGCGGGCGAGGGTCAGCGGCACGCCCCAATGATTGTTGTAGGAAGCCACCGACGCGTGGGTCGCGCCCTGCCCTGCCAGCGCGAGCCGCATGGCCTCCTTCGTGCCGGTCTTGCCGACGGAGCCCGTGATCGCGACGATCTTCGCATCCGTGCGCTTGCGCGCGGAACGGCCCATCCGGCGCATGGCATCGAGCACGTCCGGCACGACGATGAGCCTGTCGGAGCCTGCGAAGGCAGGAGCCTTTTCCTCGGACACGACGGCCGCCGCCGCGCCCTTTTCCAGGGCCGCGGACACGAAATCGTGGCCGTCATGCACGTCGCCCCTGATGGCGAAGTAGAGATCGCCCGGCTCAAGCGTGCGCGTGTCGATGGACGCACCCGTCGCCTGCACGAAGCCGGCGCCGACGCGGGCGCCCGTGGCGGCCGCGATCTCGTCTCTGGTCCAAAGGGGCGAATTCATCCCTGCCTCTCCGCAATGGCCGCCCGGACCTCGTCATGGTCCGAGAACGGCAGGGTCCGGTCGCCGATGATTTGGCCCGTTTCATGGCCTTTGCCGGCCACGACCAGAATATCGCCCGCGCGAAGCTCCTTCACGGCCGTGCGGATGGCCTCGGCCCGGTCGCCGATCTCGCGGGCGCCGGGAGCCCCGCTCATGACCTCGGCGCGGATGGCCGCCGGGTCCTCCGAGCGAGGATTATCGTCCGTGACGATGACCACATCCGCCTTCTCCGAGGCAATGCGTCCCATGAGCGGACGCTTTCCCCGGTCCCGGTCGCCGCCGCAGCCGACGATGCAGACGAGACGGCCCTTCACGAAGGGGCGAAGCGCATCGAGCACGTGGGCGAGCGCATCGGGCTTGTGGGCGTAATCGACGATGCAGATCGCGCCATCGATCTCGCCCACCTGCTCCAGGCGGCCGGAGACGCCCTTGAGGGACTTGAAGCCTTCGAGTACCTCCTCCGCCCTGCCCTCGCCTTCGACGGCAAGAACGAGCCCCGCAGCCACAAGGGCATTCTCGACCTGGAAGGCCCCGAGAAGCGGCAGGGTCGTCCTGATGGTTTTCCCGAAGGCCTCGATGGTCAGCACCTGCGCAAAGCCTTCGGTCCGCGCCTCGACGAGGCGAAGGGCCTCGCCCATTCTGCCTGTCGTGATGAGGCTCAATCCGCGATCGCGCGCGCCCTGCAGGAACACGTCCGCGTAAGGGCCGTCAGCATTGATGATGGCGGGCGCGTCGCCGGGCAGAAGCGTGTCGAACAGGCGCATCTTCGCCTTGGCATAGGCTTCGGTCGTGGCGTGATAGTCGAGGTGATCGCGCCCGAGATTGGTGAAGCCCGCCGCCTGAAGGCGCACGCCGTCGAGGCGGCGCTGGTCGATGCCGTGCGAGGAGGCCTCCATGGCGAGCCGCGTGACGCCGTCACGCGCTAGGCGGTCGAAGCTCTCGTGCAGGGAAATCGGGTCCGGCGTCGTGAGCGAGCCATAGGCCGCGCCATCCGACGTGATGATGCCGAGCGTGCCCACGCTGGCGGACTTGTAGCCAAGGCGGGCAAAAAGCTGGCGCGTGAAATCGGCCACCGAGCTCTTGCCGCTCGTGCCCGTGACGGCGACGACCTTCTCCGGCTGGCTCGGGTAGAAGCGTGCCGCCGCGAGCGCCAGGGCTCGGCGCACGTCGCTCACCTGGACATAGGCGACATGGCCCGGCAGATCGGATGGGCGCGCGGCCTCGCCGACGATGGCGACGGCACCGGCCGCAACGGCCTGCGGCACGAAGCTCATGCCGTCCACCTTCGTGCCGGGCACGGCGAAGAACAGGGTGCCCTGCTCCACCTTGCGGCTGTCGGAGGCGATCTTCGATACGGCGAGAGGGGCATGCTCATGCCCCTCTGCGAGATCGAGAAGATCACCGAGATTTTTCATAGGCGCGCTCATCGGTTGCTGCCCCAGGCGCCGAGGCGCGACATGAGCGGGAACGGCTGCGCCGGCGGCTCGAAGCGCGGCGGCACGCCGAGCAGCGGCGCCACGCGCTCGACAATGTTGCCGGTCACCGGCCCTGCGTTCCAGCCCGCGGTCGAGAAGCCGTAGGTTCCCTCGATCGCCTGCGGCTCGTCCATGATGGTGAGGAAAACGTATTTCGGCTTGTCGGCCGGCACCACCGCCGTGAAGGTGGTGAGGTTCTTGTTCTTCGAGTAGCGGCCGTTGATCACCTTCTCGGCGGTGCCCGTCTTGCCGCCCACGAAGAAGCCCGCGATGGCGGAGGAGCTTGCCGAGCCTTCCGGCACCGACGCGTTGAGGCGCATCACGTAGCGCATGGCCTCGCTCGTCTCCGGCTTGAGCACCTGCATGGCATTCTGGCGCGCTTCCGCTTCCGTGCGCTTCAGGAAGGTCGGCTTGATCATGACGCCGCCATTGACCAGAGCGCCCACGGCCATGAGCGCCTGAAGCGGCGCGACCGCGAGGCCGTGGCCGAAGGCGATGGTCATGGTGTTGAGCTCGCCCCAGCGCGGCGGGATGATCGGCAGGGCGTTTTCCGGCAGTTCGGTTTCGAGACGGCTGAGCTGGCCCATCTTGCGCAGGAACGCCTTGTGCCCCTCCACGCCGATGCCGAGCGCCATGCGCGCCGTGCCGATGTTCGAGGAATGCACGAAGACTTCCGGCGTGGTGAGAACGCGCCGCGTGGGGTGGTAGTCGCCGATGGTGAAGCGGCCGTAGCGCAGGCCCGAGCGGGCATCGAAGGTCGAGTTGATGTTGTACTTGCCGGAATCGAGCGCCATCGCGACGGTGAGCGCCTTGAAGGTCGAGCCCATCTCGAACACGCCGACATTGATTCGGTTGATCCGGTCCTTGTCGAGCGCGTCGACCGGGTTGTTGGGGTCGTAATCCGGCAGCGACACGAGGGCGATGACCTCGCCGGTGTTCACGTCGAGGATCGCGCCGGCGGTAGCCTTGGCCTTGAACTTCGCCATGCCCTTGGCAAGCTCGTCGCGCAGCGCGTGCTGCACCCGCAGATCAAGGGAGAGCTGAATGGGCTTGAGATCGGCCGCGGAGATATTGAAGCCCGCGCCGTTGAGGTCCTGCAGGCCCATGCTGTCGATGTATTTCTCGATCCCGGCGATGCCCACGTTGTCCACGTTGGCGAAGCCGAGGACATGCGCGGCGGCCTCCGCGTTCGGATAGACGCGCTTGTTCTCCGGCAGGAACCCGATGCCGGGAATGCCGAGGCGATGCACTTCCGCCTGCTGGCGCGGCGTGATCTCACGCTTGACCCAGACGAAGCCCTTCTTGGTGCTGAGCTTGTTGCGCAGGTCCGTGGCGTCGAGATCGGGCAGGACGGCGGTCAGCAGTTCGACCGCCTCGTCCTTGTCGACGATGTTGCGCGGCTCGGCGAAGACCGAGACCATCTTCACGTCGGTGGCCAGAATCTCGCCGTTGCGGTCGACGATGTCGGGACGCGCGGCGGAAATCTCGGAGGAAGCCGCACGGCGCACTTCGCTCGTGTTCTCGCTCGTCACCGCAAGATAAACCAGGCGACCGCCGATGAGGCTGAACAGGCCGACGAAGCAGGCTGCGGCAAGGCCGACGCGCGACGTGCTCTTGTCATGGCGCAGGCGAAACAGCTCGCGGGCGTGACCGAGCACGCCGCGCTTCTGTGGTTGGCTCTTACCCTGCCATTCGGTTTGGGGCTCTTGCGACACGAGGCTCACCGTTTCGGGGTTTGGGTCGTCGGGGTGCGGGCGTCCGAATTCCTGTCCTTCGGAGTCGATGTCGGCCCGAGGAGCCCGAGCGCTTCGAGCTTGCGCCCGATCTCGTCCTCGCGGGAAGGCCGGCTCGGCAGGTCGGACAGGCGCGCGAGCTGCTGGATCTTCAGCGGCTGGAGATCGAGATGTCTTTCGGCTGCTTCCTGAAGCCGGTCGGGGCGATCGAGATATTGCCACTCGGCCTGCAGCACCGCGATGGCCTCGCGCTCGCGCTGCACCTTGGATTTCAGCTTGGCCACCTGCTCGGCATAATAGAGCGTGTCGTACTTGACCGAATAGGCATAGCCCGCCGATGCGATGAGGACAGAGATCGCGATGATGTGGAGCAGCCGGATCATCGACGCCCTCCCCGTTTTTCAGCCGTCTGCGGCAGTTCGGCCAGCATGGTGATGGCGCTCAAGGGCTCCTGCGGCGGCGTCTCCGTGCGTGCGCCCGCGCGCAGCTTGGCCGACCGCGCCCGCGGATTGCGCGCCATCTCCTGCTCGCTCGGTCCCACGGGACCTCTCGTGATCGCATCGAAAGTGGGCTCCGGTGCGGCAGCCGTCGGCAGATGGCGCGAGCCGGTGGCCGCTCGCCCTGTGCGGGCCGCGAAGAACTGCTTCACGATGCGGTCCTCGAGCGAATGGAACGTGACGACCACGAGCCGCCCGCCGGGCCTCAGAATGCGCTCGGCCGCATGCAATGCGCGCACCAGCTCGCCGAGCTCGTCATTCACCGCGATGCGCAACCCCTGGAACACGCGCGTCGCCGGATGAATGCCGCCGGGCTCCTGCCGGATCAGCGAGGCGACGAGGTCGGCGAGCTGACGCGTGGTCTCGAACGGCTGGCGGCGGCGCATCTCGATGATGGCGCGGGCGACCGCGCGGGCGCGACGCTCCTCGCCGTAATGATAGAAGATGTCGGCGAGCTCGGCCTCGGAGGATTCGTTGACGAGATCGGCCGCGCTCGGGCCCGTCTGCTCCATGCGCATGTCGAGCGGCCCGTCGTTGCGGAACGAGAAGCCGCGCTCCGCCTGATCGAGCTGCATGGACGACACGCCGATGTCGAGCACGACTCCGTCGACGCTCTCGAAGCCCTGCCCGCGTGCGATCTCGTCGAGATCGCCGAAGCGTCCGGCAACGAGCATCAGGCGCTTCTTGAACTTGGCCGAGAGAGAGGCCCCGCCCGCGATCGCATCGGGATCGCGGTCGATGGCGATGACCTTGTTCTGGGGATGTCCGTCGAGAACGGCGCGGGTATATCCTCCGGCGCCGAATGTGCCGTCGATGAACGTGCCGCCGCGCTTCACGTCGAGCGCCTCGACAACCTCCTCCAGGAGAACAGGAACGTGACGGGACGGTCCGCCAGCGGCTCCGGCTCCTGGGCCGTCGCCGCGTCCCATCATCGCTCCCGTACTCCTGGTGAGGTGTTCTGCACTAACCTTTGCTCCGCAACTCGGCTTCCCAACGCCTTCTTCAGGTCTCGGACCTTCGTGCGTGCCTCCTCCAAGTGCGCACGGAAGCGCTCGGGCTCCCAAATCTGGAACTTGTGACCGAGCCCGACGAACGTCACCGTATCGCCGATCCCGGCATGCACTTTTACCGTATCCGTCAGGATGACACGCCCCTCCGGATCGACCTTCAGAATCTCGCTTGTCCCGAACAACGCCGTCGACAGCTGATCCCGCTCGTCCGAATAGGGCGACAGCGTCGACAAGAACGCATCGATCTCGTTCAGGAGTGTGTTGCCGCCCGCGTCCAATGCCTGCGCGTCCAGCGCCGGATGAACGTAGAGCCCCTCGAATCCATCCCGGGCCAGCACGGCCCGGAAGGATGCGGGGATCGAGACGCGACCCTTCGAATCCAACTTGTTGGTGAAATTGGACACGAAGCGGTTCATTGGCCGCAGCTCGCACGCTCCCGATTGTCAGCCCCCCGGCGGATCTTGAGGATCCGCGGCCCGCAGTCGGTGGAGACGCTACTTTCCGAAACGAAACGTCAGCATTTCTTGAGTGCTTGACGCCCCCTTCGGAAGACACCGTCGACGGGATGATTTGGGATAACATGGGACAGTATGGGCGTCAACGGAACGGAGATGGAGCACACGCCTCATGGCATGCGAGCTCCATCAGACGCATTTACGGTTAATGAATCGTAAGCGGAGCAACGGTTTGCTCCGCTTTCCGAAAAATTCGAGCCTGTGGAAAGATGGGGTCAGCCGGCCTGTAAGCCGGGTTCTGTAGGGCCCAAAGTCTAAGACCTTGGACGTGGCGACCATTCCTCTGGGACGGTCATTGCTGACCGCCTCAAGCAACCAACCCGGACGACGAGCCTGGAAGCAGGCCTGGCGCGAGCGCCTGTCGTCCCTATTCGGTTTTGCTCCTGGTGGGGTTTACCTTGCCGTCCGCATTGCTGCGTCCGCGGTGCGCTCTTACCGCACCCTTTCACCCTTACCCCGGGATCCGAAGACCTTGCGGGGCGGTCTCCTCTCTGTGGCACTTTCCCTGGGGTTTCCCCCGCCGGACGTTATCCGGCACCTTGCTTCCATGGAGCCCGGACTTTCCTCCCCGAGCGCGAGCCCGAAGCGGCCGCCCGGCCAGCTGACGGTGGGGATGTGGTGCGAAAAGCCCCCTTCCGTCAAGGGCTGTCTCATTCCGCTGCGGCCGTGATCACTTTCACCCGGGCGCAATAAGCGCGCGACGCGCCCGTCATGGCCTGCGTGCGGTGACCGAACTGATAACGCAGGATGGTGCCGCAGGTATCGCCGCCCGCGAGCCTGTAGGCCTTGGCGAGATACTTCAAGCCGTAGCGGAGGTTGGTTTCCGCATCGAGAAGCCCGGCCGCCGGCCCCTGATAGCCGAGCGCCTGCGCGGTGCGGATATTGATTTGCGTCAGGCCCATGTTCGGGCCGTTGCGGGCGCCGGCATTGTAGCGGCTCTCGAGGCGCACGACCGCATCGGCCAGTTCATAAGGCAGGCCGTTCTCGGATGCGTAGCGGGCGATGAGCGGCTTGAGGGCATGGCCGCGCATGGCATCGGAGGACCTGAGCCTCAGCCTGGCATCCGCGGGCGTCGAGGCAGGCGTCGAGGAAAGGGACGCCGTCTGGTTGCCTGCCTCCCCGTCCTGGGTCCTGGCGGCATCGGCCGTATCGGAAGCTTCTTCCTCCGCAACCGCTTTGGCCTCTGCGGCAGCCGCGTTCAGGAGTTCCTCGGCCTTGTCCGGAGAAATGACGGTGTCGGCATCCCCTCCTTCAGCCCGTGCCTCGGCGGCGAGAATCAGGGCCGCGGCGCCCAGAAAGGCAATCGCGAGGGTTCTGAGCAGATGTTGCCAAGTCAAACCGAAACTCCATCCGGTACAAGTCGGAAGGCGCGGTCGGTGACGGCCAAATTGGGCGAAGATGTGGCGCCTCGAGACACATATTTGTTCGGAATACGCTCAAGCCTGGCCGTGTTCTCTAGGCGTCGTCTGGCCTTTCACCCCATTTCTAGCCTTGGGCGAATGGGGAGAATTTTCGACAGCTTATCCGGCATGAGAAGGAACTCTTTCTCCGCCCGGGAGTTGGCGACAGCGTAAGGTCAAGCTAAACAGGACTGGGCAGCCTACAGCCCGCTCAACTACAGGGAAGCCTCCATGAAGAAGATCATGACAGCCATTGCCGCCGGTGCCCTCACCCTCTCGATGGCAGCCTGCAACACACCCGGCGAGCGCGCGGTCGGCGGCGCTGCTATCGGTGGCCTTGCTGGTGCGGCCATTGGCGGTGCGGCCACGGGTCGTGGAAGCGGTGCTCTGGCAGGTGCAGCCATCGGCGCTGCTGGCGGTGCTATCGTCGGCGCGGCGACGACGCCGTCCCGCCCGGCGTGCCCTTACGGCACATATCAGGACGTCTACGGCAACGTCTACTGCCGCTGATCGCCCGTCCGGGACTGAATTTCAGGGGTCGGGACATTCCCGGCCCCTTTCCTTTTGCCCGCACTTGAGCGTACGACTAATCTCACGATGATTCAGTCGATTTGGGGTAAGTTGGGTGGCGCCGGCATCGGACTCGCCTTGGGCGGGCCGCTCGGCGCTCTCCTGGGCGGCGTGGCGGGCCACGTTCTCATTGACCGCGAAGGCGCTCCTTTCGGAAAGCCGCCGCGCGACGTTCTCTTCACCATGGGCCTGGTTGCGCTCGCCGCCAAGATGGCGAAGGCCGACGGCGTCGTGGTGGACGTGGAGGTCCGGGCCTTCGAGCAGATCGTCGATGTGCCGGAGAGCGAGCACGGCAAGGTGGAGCGCCTGTTCAACCTCGCCATGCAGACCTCCGACGGGTTCGAGGCCTATGCCCGGCAGATCGGCGACGAGTTCAAGGCCGAGCCGGCCCTGCTCGAGGACGTGCTCGACGGCCTCTTCCATATCGCCAAGGCCGATGAGGCGATCCACGAGGCGGAATACGCCTACCTCAAGGACGTGGCGACGATCTTCGCCTTCTCGGAGAGCGATTTCGAGCGCATCGCCGCCCGCCACGTGCAGCGCGCGGACGATCCTTATCTCATTCTCAAGGCAGACCGGCGCATGAGCGACGAGGACCTGAAGCGCCATTACCGCAAGCTCGTGGCCGAGAGCCATCCCGACCGGGAGATCGCCCGCGGATTGCCGCCCGAAGCCGTGAAGATCGCAACCGAGCGCGTGGCCGCCATCAACGCCGCCTGGGAGCGCGTCGCGGCCGAACGGAACCTCAGGTGACCGCATGAGCGCGCTCTCTCCGGAAAGCCCCATCGCCGGCAAGGTGTTTCCATCGCCCAACCATGGGGAGCGCAAGGACGGGCAGCGCCCCAGCATGCTCGTGCTCCACTACACGGGCATGCCGGACGAGGGCGAGGCCCTGCAATGGCTGTGCAACCCGGTCTCGCAGGTCTCCGCCCATTACTTCGTGTTCGGCGACGGGCGCGTTCTCCAGCTCGTTCCGGAAATGCGCCGGGCCTGGCATGCGGGCCTCTCCTACTGGGACGGCGAGGCCGACATCAATTCCTGCTCCATCGGCATCGAGATCGCCAATCCCGGCCATCCGGGCGGCCTGCCGCCTTTCCCCGACGCGCAGGTCGAAAGCGTCGCGGCCCTGGCCAGGGACATCGTCGCCCGCTGGCGCATTCCGGCGACGCGGGTGCTCGGCCATTCCGACGTGGCGCCCGGCCGCAAGGTCGATCCGGGTGAGCTGTTTCCCTGGCAGCGCCTGCACGAGGCGGGCGTCGGGCACTGGGTCGCCCCCGCGGCCACGAGCGACGGACGCTTCTTCTCGCGCGGCGACCAAGGCATGCCCATCGAGGCCCTCCAGGCGATGCTCGCCATGTATGGCTACGGCGTGAAGATCAACGGCGTCTTCGACGAGGACACGGAAAAGGTAATCGCCGCCTTCCAGCGCCACTTCCGGCCGGAACGCGTCGACGGCGTGGCCGATGCCTCGACCATCATGACCCTGCGCAACCTGATCGCCACGCGGCCACAGGTTGCCGCATGACAAAGAGTTAACTCGTAACGTCCCGGGAAATCGGCCACAATCAGCCCTCACGACATCAAGGGTCTTGCAGAGGGTTTTTCGGTGCGTCGCGTCTGGTTGTGGTTGATCGTCATCGGGCTCGCGGCAGGGACTGCCGGCTTCGTGCTGTGGAAGCCGACCGGCGGCAACGCTTCCGACCAGGCCTATCGCCTCGGCACGGTGGATCGCGGCCCCATCACGGCGAGCGTGCGCGCCACCGGCACGCTCAACCCCGTCACGACGGTTATCATTCCGTCGTGATCTTGGTCAGAGGAGGAAGTCGGACAGAATAAAATCAGAGACACTCAAGATTGGTTTTGTGGTGAGCACCGCCAACTCCGAGGCCTTCACTGTCCCCGTTCCATCCGGATCGTAGAACAGCGTCCCGGTAGTTCCGTTGTAGATAACCGTCTCGATGTTGGCGACGGCCGCGGTTCCGACGATGAAATTCACGCCGGCCACAAGCGGACCCAAGTGGAAGCCGACCAGGGCAATCTTGTCCTCACCCGAAGCGAAGTCAGAAATCGTATCGAATCCGCCGTCTTCATGGTCAAATACGAATGTGTCGGCTCCTGTCTCTCCCCATAGGGTATCGCTGTCACCGCCACCCCGCAACGTGTCATCGCCCGCGCCACCATAAAGACTGTCCTGTCCGGCCTGCCCGTCCAGGAGATTGTCTCGCGAATAGCCCCGAATATAGTTGTCGAGATCGTTTCCGTAACCTTCATACCCATCCCAGAGGAACAAGTTTTCGATATTTTTCCCGAGCCGGTAATTTGTATATGAATAGACTTGGTCAAGACCTTCATTAGCGAATTCGATGATGTGGTCCGTCGAACTGTAGACGAAAAAGACATCATTACCGGTCCCACCGATCAGGATGTCATCGTTGCTACCGCCGCCGTCGATCCAATCGTTTCCAGCTCCACCGTCAAGGATGTTGCTAAAAGAATTACCACGAATATGGTTGTCGAGGGTATTGCCGGTGCCGTTAATCGCGCCAGCCCAGCTGAGCAGCGTCAAACGTTCGACATTTTCCGTCAGTTCATAGCTAACAGATGTTTCAACAGTATCGAAGCCTTCATTGGCGTATTCGATCACCAGATCCCCGACCTCATTCACCGTGTATTTGTCATCTCCTGTGGAACCGACCATCGTATCGATGCCTTTGACGCCATAAATCGTGTCATTGCCGCCGCCGCCGTTGAGGTAATTCGATCCGGCGTTGCCAACGATCTGGTTATCCAGGTCGTTTCCGGTCCCGCTGAGCGGCCTCTCATCAAGAAGATCTCCGAGCCATAAACGTTCGATATTATCGCCGAGCGTGTAATCTACTTGGGACACAACTGTATCCACGCCTTCATTCAATTGCTCGATCACGATATCCCCGATATCATCGACGTAGTAGAAATCATTCCCTTTCAGTCCGATCAATATATCGGCGCCGGTCTGTCCATCCAGCTTATTGTGCCCTTCGTTTCCGACGATAAGATTAGAAAGATTATTACCGGTCCCATTAATTGCTGCCGTGCCAGTTAAGGTCAGGTTCTCGATATTCGCGTTGAGCACATAGTCAGACGACGCATAGACGATGTCCGTTCCCTCATTGGACAGCTCCGTCACGATGTCATCCGAGCTGTCAACGTAATAGGTGTCATTGCCTCTGCCGCCGGCCAATGTGTCCTTGCCACCTTCTCCAACGAGTACATTGTCAGCGTCGTTACCGGTGATCCTGTTATCAAGATCGTTTCCGGTTCCGGTGGTCGCGCCGCCGGTCAGAACGAGGTGCTCGACGTTGGTGCCGAGCGTATAGTTCACCGATGAGGAGACAGTGTCGGATCCCTCGTTGG
>JAEWKH010000138.1 GCA_023386155.1 Pseudomonadota bacterium | reverse complement strand
AAAATCCCGCGTGCGAGGCGCCCTCCGGCTCTCTCACTTACCATAGCTAATCGAGCCGGTTGCTCCTCGCACCTCCCCTCGACCCTTCAAGCCCGGCCCCGCAAGGCGCCGGGCCTGAAGGTGCTGGATCTTTGACATCCAACACAGAAGACACGCGCGTCCTCCGGCCATCCACGCCTTCACATCCGGCGAAGCCTCCCTCTGTCCTCATCCTGAGGAGGTCGCGCAGCGACCGTCTCGAAGGAGGCTCCAGAGGGCACTGAAACCTCCTTCGAGACGCAGCCTGCGGCTGCTCCTCAGGATGAGGACGGAGGGTGTTGAAAGGCAGGATCACCGGCACCGTGCCGGGCCACGTCCGGGGGAGGATGACGGAGAGGGTTTCCGTCCCAGCCTTACTTCGCCGGCAGCGCGTAGGCGCGCAGGAAATCCGCCAGGTCGTTGGTGATGTAGTCGATATCCGGCGTCCGGACCGCCTCCTGCTCGAAGCTCTCCCGGAACGGATCGAAGGTCTTGGGCACGATGAGCGTGGTGGTCATGCCGAGCTCGTGCGGCACGGTCAGGTTCTTGGCGATATCCTCGAACATGGCCGCGCGGGCAGGCTCCACCCCGTGCTTCTCGAGGAAGATCTCGTAGGCGCGCCGGTCGGGCTTGGGCACGAAGTTCGAGGCCGCGATGTCGAACACGTCCTCGAAATGATCGAGAATGCCGATCTTCCGCGCCACGTTCTCCGCGTGCTTGCGGGAGCCGTTGGTGAGGATGAGCTTGCGTCCGGGCAGTTTCTCGATGGCCTCGCCCAAGCTGTGGTTCAGCTCGATATCGGTGTGGTCGATATCGTGGGCGAAGTCGAGGAAGTCGTTCGGGTCGATGTCGTGTTCGTCGATCAGCGCCCGCAGGGTCGTGCCGTACTTGTGGTAGAAATATTTCTGCAGCGCCTGGGCCGACAGGCCATCGAGCCCGAACAGTTCCGTGATGTAGAGGGTGATGCGCTGGTCGATCTGCGGCCAGACCCGCGAGGTGTGCGGGTAGAGGGTGTTGTCCAGGTCGAAGACCCAGGTCTCCACATGCGAGAATTGGCGCGAGTCGGCGGACGACAGATGGTTTTCGGCAGATGGCTTAACGTTCATGGGTCCCAAAGACGACAATGGGGCCGTGCGGCCCCACTGACTGAATATAGGCGTTTTTGGCCCATCCGTGAAGGGATAGCGCATCGGCGGAAAAGTGGACCCGGTTTTCCGCCTTGAACGATGCGCTTTTCAAAGAGAGGAGCATCGGATTGGATCCCAAAAGTGGAGGCCACTTTTGGGTCCGATGCTCGACGCTTTAACCCCTCCGGATCAGCGTGCCTGCGCCATGGTCCGTGAACAGCTCCAGCAGCACCGCATGGGGCACCTTGCCGTCGAGGATGACGACCGCCTCGACGCCCTTTTCCAGGGCATAGATGCAGGTCTCGATCTTCGGGATCATGCCGTCCGTGATGGTGCCGTCGGCGATCAGGCGGCGGCAATCCTCGATGGTCATCTCAGGGATCAGGTTCTTGTTCTTGTCGAGAACGCCCGGAACGTCCGTGAGCAGCAGGAGGCGCTTGGCCGTCATGGCTCCGGCGATGGCTCCGGCGAAGGTGTCGGCGTTCACGTTGTAGGTCTGGCCGTCCTGGCCGGTCGCGACGGGGGCGAGGACCGGGATCAGCTCGGCCTGGAGCACCTGGTCCAGGACCGCCCGGTTCACGTGCTCCGGCTCGCCGACGAAGCCGAGGTCCACCACCTTCTCGATGTTGGAATCGGGGTCCACGGCCGTGCGGGTCACCTTCCGGGCGGTGACCATGTTGCCGTCCTTGCCGGACAGGCCCACGGCCTTGCCGCCCTCGGCGCCGATCCAGCCGACGATCTGCTTGTTGATGGAGCCGGCGAGCACCATCTCGACCACCTCGACGGTGGCCGCGTCGGTGACGCGAAGCCCGCCCTTGAACTCGGACTTGATGCCAAGCTTCTCCAGCATCTTGCCGATCTGCGGCCCGCCACCATGGACGACGATGGGCTTGATGCCCGATTGTTCGAGCAGAACCACGTCCTCGGCGAAGTCCTCGGCCGCCGCCCGGTCGCCCATGGCATGGCCGCCATACTTGATCACCACCACCTGCTGGTCATAGCGCTGCATGTGCGGCAGGGCCTGCACAAGCACTTCGGCCTGGACATGAACGTCGGGGAGGGGCGTGGACGGATCGGACATGAACGGCTCCGGCGCGGGATCAGGATCAAACGGCCTGCCTTCTAGAGCATCGGACCCGAAAGTGGAATGCACTTTTGGCATCAATCCGATGCTCCCGGCCTTGGCTGGGGACCGTTTGGAGGAAGGGCTGCAAACCGGGACTTCAGGCTCGCAGGCGAAGAAGGGCCGAGATGCCGACCAGCAGCCAGCCCAGCATGAGGAGCATGCCCCCCGTGGGCGCCGCCCTGGGAAAGAGCGCCACGCCCGAGAAGGCGCGGCGCGAGAGGTCGCCGCAGAACAGGATGAGGCCCAGAACCAGAAGATAACCGGCGATCTGCGCCAGCATGGGGTTTAGGGCTCCGGCCGCCATGAGCGCCACGAGGGCGAGCAGGGCAGGGGCGTGGAAGAGCAGGAACTGCGCCGCGGTCGTGAGATTTCCGCCTGTGATATGGGCTGCGGCGGCCGAGAGGCCGACGCCCAGCAGGCCCGACAGGGAGGCGAGGACGATCAGGATCCGGGCGGCGAGGTTCATCACGCACCCCGTTCGTTCAGAAGCTGGGCAATTTTGGCGCGCAGTTCCGGAATGCCGAGGCCCGTGCGGCTCGACGTGGGCAGGATCTCGGGGAAGGCGGCGGCGCGCTTCTCGATCTTCCGCAGGGTGTCGGCCATGCGCTCGTCGAGCTCGCCCTTCTTCAGCTCGTCCGCCTTGGTCAGGACGATCTGGTAGGAGACGGCGGCCGTGCCGAGGGTCTCGAGCACCGCCTCGTCGACCGGCTTGATGCCGTGGCGGGCGTCGATCAGCACGTAGACGCGGGCAAGGCTCGCCCGGCCGCGCAGATAGTCGTGGATCAGCTGCGTCCAGGCCTGGACCTTCTGCTTGTCGACGGCCGCGTAGCCATAGCCGGGCATGTCGACAAGATGGAAACGGTCGTTGATGTTGAAGAAGTTGAGCTGCTGGGTGCGGCCCGGCGTGTGCGAGGTCCGGGCGAGGGTGTTGCGCCCCGTCAGAGCGTTGACGAGGCTCGACTTGCCTACGTTGGAGCGGCCGGCGAAGGCGATCTCCACCTTGCTCATGGGCGGCAGGTTCTTCAGGGAGTTCGCCGCCCAGATGAAATCCGCCGCGCCGGCAAAGAGCTTGCGGCCGATCTCGAGAAAGGGGTCGGTATCGGGTTCCATATCGGTCATGGGGGTCCTTATCGGCGCTTGGTGTCCGGAGTTCAAGGCACCTCGCTCAAGCTTTTCCGCCGATCAGGCCTCCGGGACCCAGAACGGCTGTGCCTTCACGAGCCTCGCGGAGGCCTTCTCGGCCCGGGAGAGGAGCTTGCGCTCGCGCCGCTTCGTATAGCCGGCGGCTTTCCGCGCAGGTTTCCGGAAAGGCGGATCGAGGAGGGTCCGGCCGACCTCGATGTCGTTCAGCTTGCCCAGCACGTCCTGCAGGCCTTCGAGAAGCTCCAGCATGGCCTTCCGGCTTGTGCGCGCCGGAACGCCTGGAAACAGGGTGGCGAGGAATTCCACGCCGTAGCGCAGCTTCTTGATACGGATGCGAAGCTCATGGCGGGCCTCCTCGTCCAGTCCGGCCATGCGGCGCGCGTCCCTTCGGATCCGCCGCCAGCGGCGCGAGAATTCCTGGACCGCCCGGGCCTGGGCCGGCAGCTCGCGCGCCGCCAGGATCGCCGGCTTGCGGCGGGTGAGCCATCGGCCCGATTCGATCCAGGTCGCGGCCTTCAGGATCGCCCTCATGAAGCGGCGTCTGGAGAGGGTTTCCAGAACACTCTCGAAAGCCAGCGCCCGCAGCCGCTCGGCTTCCTCCAGCGCCGGCAGGCTCCGGTCAGGATCGTCAGCCTTTCGAAGCCTCGCGATCAGAACGTCGAGGTCCCGCACCGGTGCGAGCTTCTTTCCCGCCCAGCGGAGCTCGGCCCTGACGGCATCGCTGTTCCGATCCCGCAGCATCGGCTTGAATAATGAGATCGCCGCGTCGAGCCGTCGGAAGCCGACCCGCATCTGATGCAGCAGCTCAGGGTCGCTGCTCCGGCGCAGAAGCGCCTCGTTGCGGATGATCTGGGACAGGCAGGAGCGCGCGATCGCCTGAAACGCTTCGGCGCAGGTGGCCCGACTTGGAATCACGATCCGGCCGGCTTTGACAGGCTCGGTGTCGGCCAGGCCGAGGAGCCTGTAGCCCCGTTCCGATTTCGTGACGGGAGAGAGACGCAACGGGACGCTGTCCGCGAGATCGTCGGCGAGGGCGAACAGCGCTGAGGGATCGCCGTCCTTCAACTCGAGCTCGACCTCGCAGAATTGCTCGCTGCCGGAACCGGTCGCGGCTTTCGCCTCGTCCACGGCGAGCTCGATCGTTGCGCCGTCCCGCTCGATCTCGAAGGTTTGGCGATCGGTCTCCACCGTGAAGATCGGCCTGATATCGTCGCGGATGGCGTCCTTGGCGACGAGTGCGGCAAGGGGCGTGCCCGTGGCGGCGGACAGGTCGAGCCCGCCATTGACGGGGGTCTCCCATTCGCCGCGGTCGAGGGCGAGGCCCCGCGCCTTGCGCTCCGCCTTGATGGTCTGCGTGCTGCGCCCGTTCCGTTCCCGCACCCGGAGGCTCAGTCCCGCCTTGCGCAGGGCGCAATCCGTCGAATCGTAGTACACGGCGTGGAGGGCGCCGCCCTGGTCAGGGAGCTTCCTGGCCTGCGACAACAGCGGATGGCCGAGAAGGTCGCTCGTCGCGCCTGAGGCGAGTTCCAGCTTCAGCTCGATCTCGTTCGTTGCATCGCGTGCCCCTGCGGGCTTGTTCCTGGTCTGCCATTCGGCGTTCATGGCCGGCTGCCGCTCCGGATTGCCTCGTAGCCGTCATGTAGAGCCTTTCGCGGTGAAAGCCATGAGGAAGGTCTCCGGCAGGTGCTGCCAAGTGGAGCTGTCAGAAATCTATCACTCCTCTTCAAAATGGAAGGAGTGCATTTGGCCATCGGGCCGGCATGCTGAGGCACCCTAGAAGCGGCACTCTCCCCCAAGGCGCGACCATGACGGAAGCCCCCATTGTCATTCGCGCGGTCGAGGTTCTCTCCGACGACTGGGCGATCCTCAGGAAAATCACTTTCGACTACCGGCGGCGCGACGGGAGCCTGGAGCGGCAGGTCCGGCAGACCTATGACCGCGGCCATGGCGCCGTGATCCTCCCCTACGATCCCGGGCGCGGCACCGTGCTGCTGGTCCGGCAGTTCCGGCTGCCGGCCTATGTGAGCGGCCATCCCGAGCCGCTGATCGAGGCCAGTGCTGGGCTTCTCGACCGGGACGATCCGGAAACCTGCATCCGCCGGGAGGCGCAGGAGGAGCTCGGCTACGGGCTCCGCGACGTCGAGCCCGTTTTCCACGTCTTCATGAGCCCCGGCAGCGTGACCGAGCGGCTGATGTTCTTCACCGCCCGCTACTCGCCGGACGACCGGATCAGCCAGGGCGGGGGCGACAGGCACGAGGGAGAGGACATCGAGGTTCTGGAGATCCCCCTCGAGGAGGCCCTCGGCATGATCGGCAAGGGCGAGATCGTGGACGGCAAGACCATCATGCTGCTCCAGCACCTGGCCCTCAGGGGACCGATGCGGGATCGCAGCCGGTCAGGCGGCCCTGCGTAGGGCCTCGAGATCCGCCCCCCGGATGGCGTCGAGGTTGCGGGTGATCCTGTCGGTGCTCCAGTCCCACCACCGGATTGAGAGCAGTTCCCCGATCACGTCGTCCGAAAAGCGCCTGCGGATGACCCTGGCCGGGTTGCCGCCGACGATGGCATAGGGCGGGACATCCGCCGCCACGACCGACTTCGCCGCGACGATTGCCCCGTCCCCGATGGTGACGCCCGGCATGATCGTCGCCTCGTGGCCGATCCACACGTCGTTCCCGACCACCGTATCGCCTTTGAAACCGGCCTCGATGGTGGCGAGGTCGAAGCCCTCCTCCCAGCCATGGCCGAAGATGTTGAACGGAAAGGTCGAAAATCCCGTCATGGCGTGATTGGCGCCGTTCATGATGAAGGTGACGCCCGTGGCGATGGCGCAGAACTTGCCGATGATGAGCCTGTCGCCCATGAAGTCGTAATGGTGCAGGACGCAGCGCTCCACGAAGGCCTCGGGGCCGCGCGGATCGTCGTAATAGCTGAACTCGCCGACCTCGATATTGGGCCGGTTCACGAAGGCCTTGAGAAACCCGACGCGGGGATGGCCCGGGAGCGGGTGCGGGTTCAGGGGATCAGGGCCGGATGCCGTCATCGCTGCTTCCTCCTTCCTCTGGCTCAAATGAAAATCCCCGGGACGGAGCCCGGGGATGATCGTTTCAATCGATTGCCGCTTAGCGCATCGTGCGAAAAAGTGGACCCGGTTTTTCGCGCCCAACGATGCGCTTTTTATAGAGGAGAGCATCGGATGGATCCCAAAAGTGCAGGTGCACTTTTGGGTCCGATGCTCTAGCCCTTGGCGGGGCTCGCCTTGCGGCTGAAGGTCTTGCGCAGGTTGTCCCAGAGCTCGATCTTCACGCCGTTGCGGCGCATGATGAAGCCCTGCTGCGTGACCGAGAGCAGGTTGTTCCAGGCCCAGTAGATCACGAGGCCGGCCGGGAACGAGCCGAGCATGAAGGTGAAGATCACCGGCATCCAGGCGAAGACCTGCTTCTGCACCGGGTCCGGCGGCTCCGGGTTCATCTTCATCTGCAGCCACATGGTGATGCCCATGAGGATCGGCCAGACGCCGAGCATCAGGAAGTGGCCGATCACCGGCACGGCGCCCGGGTTGTAGGGCAGGAGGCCGAACAGGTTGAAGATCGTGGTCGGATCGGGGGCCGCGAGGTCGCGGATCCAGCCGAAGAACGGCGCATGGCGCATTTCGATGGTGACGAAGAGCACCTTGTAGAGCGCGAAGAAGACCGGGATCTGGATCAGGACCGGCCAGCAGCCGGCCACCGGGTTGATCTTCTCCTTGCGGTAGAGCTCCATCAGCGCCTGCTGCTGCTTCATCTTGTCGTCGGCATAGCGCTCGCGGATCGAGGTCATCTCCGGCTGCACCGCCTTCATCTTCGCCATCGAGGCGTAGGACTTGTTGGCGAGCGGGAAGAACAGGATCTTCAGCAGCACCGTCACGAGCAGGATCGCGACGCCGAAGTTGCCGAACAGGCGGAAGAAGAAGTCGAGCACCTTAAAC
>JAEWKH010000135.1 GCA_023386155.1 Pseudomonadota bacterium | reverse complement strand
TGCCAATGTGATCCGACCAGCTCTGTCATTGACCTTGATGCGTTCACTTTGCGGAGCGACCTCTTGTTCGCGACGATGAATTGCATCGCCGCCGCTACTGCTACCGCTTGCCCACTGACCGCCACTTGACGATCCGGCAGGGATCCGAGGCTGGCTCGGGTCGTATCGATGCTCCAGCACGTGCCTGATGCGAGCATCAAGAAGCTGCTGACGGACTGATATGAGCTTGGTTCTTATTCGAAGCAGTTTTCGTCTCGTACTATATGATTGGATCATAATCTAAAGCCTTCAAACGATTTCTATATGATGTAATGTTTCAAAGGTCTTGTCAAGAACATAACGTGAACAAAATCTGGATTTGCGCAATGAACTAGCTTTATGGAAAGGTCGCGTGACAGGTGCCGAAGTCACACCGCATCTGCCTCAGAGTGGTGTTGACGTAAGCCTCAAAAGCGGCTATGTGCCTCGCCTTGCGAAAGAAGAGCTCGGCTCGGAGGGCTTCGTGAGAAGTCACTCGGGTCGTTTCGTTTTTGCATAAACCCGCGCAGGGGCCGGCCTCCACCGGACGCGCGACAACCAAAACCCGAAGCTCTTGCTTCCTACATGGAGACGGACGATGGCCCGTATTGCAGGCGTCAATATCCCGACCGCCAAGCGCGTTGTGATCGCGCTTCAGTATATCCACGGCATTGGGCCCAAGAAGGCCCAGGAAATCATCGAGAAGGTCAACATCCCGGCCGAGCGCCGCGTGAATCAGCTGACCGACGCCGAGGTTCTGGCCATCCGCGAGACGATCGACCGCGACTATATCGTCGAAGGCGACCTGCGCCGCGAAGTGTCCATGAACATCAAGCGCCTGATGGATCTCGCCGCCTATCGTGGCCTGCGCCACCGCCGCAGCCTCCCGGTCCGCGGCCAGCGCACCCATACGAACGCCCGCACCCGCAAGGGCAAGGCGAAGCCGATCGCCGGCAAGAAGAAGTAAGTTTTATCGGCCACCCCTGGCGGGTGGCCCTTTCTCCCGAGCGCCTGGAACGACGGGCGCGCTTGAAGGATCTTTGGAATGGCTAAAGAAGCTACCCGCGTCCGCCGCCGCGAACGCAAGAACATCGTTTCCGGCGTGGCGCATGTGAACGCCTCGTTCAACAACACCATGATCACCATCACCGACGCCCAGGGCAACACGATCTCCTGGTCCTCGGCCGGCGCCATGGGTTTCAAGGGCTCGCGCAAGTCGACCCCCTATGCGGCGCAGATCGCCGCTGAAGACGCCGCCCGCAAGGCTGCCGAGCACGGCATGCGCACCCTCGAGGTCGAGGTTTCCGGTCCCGGCTCCGGCCGTGAGTCCGCCCTGCGCGCCCTCCAGTCGGCCGGCTTCACCGTCACCTCGATCCGTGACGTGACGCCGATCCCGCACAATGGCTGCCGCCCGCGCAAGCGTCGCCGCGTCTAAGGTTATCCGGCGCGTGGGTCTCAAAGCCCGCGCGCGTTCCGGTTTAAAGGGTGGACTGAGCGCCGCCCTTCAAGCCGTACCTCATGAGGTGTGGTTGTGATCCAAAAGAACTGGCAAGAGCTGATTAAGCCGAACAAGCTTGAAGTCGCCCCCGGCGACGACCCGAAGCGCATCGCGACGGTCGTGGCCGAGCCGCTCGAGCGTGGCTTCGGCACGACGCTCGGCAACTCGCTGCGCCGGGTCCTCCTGTCGTCGCTCCAGGGCGCGGCGGTGACGGCGATCCATATCGATGGCGTGCTGCACGAGTTCTCGTCCATTCCGGGCGTCCGTGAGGACGTGACCGACATCGTCCTCAATGTGAAGACGATCGCCATCAAGATGCAGGGCGAGGGCGCGAAGCGCATGACGCTCCGCAAGACCGGCCCGGGCCTCGTGACGGCCGGCGACATCAACACGGTCGGCGACGTACAGATCCTGAACCCCGAGCTCGTGCTCTGCACCCTCGACGAGGGTGCCGAGATCCGCATGGAGTTCACGGTCGATACCGGCAAGGGCTACGTTCCGGCCGAGCGCAACCGCACCGAGGACGCTCCGATCGGCCTGATCCCGGTCGACTCGCTCTACAGCCCGGTGAAGAAGGTCTCCTATCGCATCGAGAACACCCGCGAGGGCCAGATTCTCGACTACGACAAGCTGATCATGACGGTCGAGACCAATGGCGCCGTGACGCCTGAGGATGCCGTGGCCTATGCCGCCCGCATCCTGCAGGACCAGCTCCAGGTCTTCGTCAACTTCGAAGAGCCGCGCAAGGAAGAGGCCGCCGCTGCCGCGCCGCAGCTGCCGTTCAACCCGGCGCTCCTCAAGAAGGTGGACGAGCTCGAGCTGTCGGTCCGTTCAGCGAACTGCCTGAAGAACGACAACATCGTCTATATCGGCGACCTCATCCAGAAGTCCGAGGCGGAAATGCTCCGCACCCCGAACTTCGGCCGCAAGTCGCTCAACGAGATCAAGGAAGTTCTGGCCGGCATGGGCCTGCACCTCGGCATGGACGTGCCGGGCTGGCCGCCGGAGAACATCGAAGACCTCGCGAAGCGCTTCGAAGAGCATTACTGAGTTTCTTGAGGTCGCTCCCAAGGGGAAGCGGCCTCAGATCTGCCCCTCGTCCTCAAGGGCGGGGATCATAAGAGAGACGGCCGTACCTTGGCACGGCGGCCGGAACATCAAGGAGAAAGCCAATGCGTCACGGATTCCGTGGTCGTCGCTTTAACCGCACGACCGAACACCGCAAGGCCATGTTCGCCAATATGGCGGCTGCGCTGATCAAGCACGAGCAGATCGTCACGACGCTCCCGAAGGCCAAGGACCTGCGTCCGGTCGTCGAGAAGCTGATCACGCTGGGCAAGCGCGGCGACCTGCACGCCCGTCGCCTCGCCATGTCGAAGCTGCGCGACGAGACCATGGTCAAGAAGCTCTTCGACGTGCTCGGCAAGCGCTACCAGGACCGCAACGGCGGCTACACCCGCGTGCTGAAGGCTGGCTTCCGCTACGGCGACAATGCCCCGATGGCCGTGATCGAGTTCGTGGACCGCGACGTGGATGCGCGCGGCCGGGATTCGGGTCCGACCATGAAGGACGAACTCGTCGAGGCGGCCGAGTAAGCGCTCGGCTCCAGAGATTTCATCAAGGGCGGTCTTCGGACCGCCCTTTTTGTTTGCGGGCGCTTGGCAGGCTGCCGCTCGTCAGTGTCAGAAGAACAACTGCAATATGTCCATCACCAGTGAGCGGGCGATCTGGAAGTAGAATGAAAGGAAACTGACGAAAGCCAGGATGATGGCCAGCGGTGCTCCGCCAGAGATGTACCCGACAAGAGCTGAAAGCATGGCCATGAACAGCGCTGCCATGAGATTTGGCCAAAGCATTGCGCTCAGGTTGACGCTTGCGAAGGCTGTGCCCACAACGACTGCGCCGCCAAAACCGGACATCAGATAGCCTCCAAGCCCGCCAGCGAAGGCCAACAACAATGTGCCGGCTATACGCCTGTTGCTGGTCAGGCTGGTTTTCCTAAGGTCATTCATGGGCCACGGGCCTTGGTATGGTGTTTCGTTATAAAATCCGCATCGCGAGGCCAGGTTTCAAGGATCTCCCGATCTTCTCTGGATTGCCTAGCGCGCCCATGTAGTTTAGCGCCGTAGAATCCCGATCTTACCGGCCGTGAAACCGCCTTCATGGATACTCCGATATGACTCCCTCGTTCCGTTATGCGCTGTTCTCGCTCCTCTCCATGCTGATGTTCGTGGCGCCTGCTGCGGCTCAGACGCAGCGCGTCGTTCCTGACAGCAAGGCTCAGGTTCAGCTTTCCTTTGCGCCCGTTGTCCGCCAGACGGCCGGATCCGTCGTCAACGTCTATGCCACCCGCTCGGAACGGCGGCAGAACGCGGCCCTGGAGGAGTATTTCCGGCGCTTCTTCGGCGACAACGCGCCGGGGGTTCCCCGCGGACGGTCCCAGAGTTCCCTCGGCTCCGGCGTCATCGTCGATCCGTCAGGGCTGGTGATCACGAACAACCACGTCATCGAAAACATGAACGAGGTGAAGGTCGCGCTTGCCGACAGGCGCGAGTTCGCGGCCGACATCCTGCTGCGCGACTCCCGCACCGACATCGCGGTGCTGAAGCTCAAGGACGCCACGAACCTGCAGGCCGTCGAGCTGGGCGATTCCGAAGCGCTTCAGGTCGGCGACCTCGTGCTCGCGATCGGCAATCCCTTCGGCGTCGGCCAGACGGTGACGCAGGGCATCGTCTCGGCGCTCGCCCGCACCCAGGTCGGCATTTCCGACTATCAGTTCTTCATCCAGACCGATGCCGCGATCAATCCGGGCAATTCGGGCGGCGCGCTCATCAACATGAACGGCCAGTTGGTCGGCATCAACACGGCGATCTATTCCCGCTCCGGGGGCAGCATCGGCATCGGCTTCGCCATCCCGTCCAGCATGGTGCGAGTGGTGCTGAATTCCGCAAAGGGCGGGGCCAAGAACGTGGTTAGGCCCTGGCTCGGCGCGCGCCTCCAGCCGGTGGACGGCGACATCGCGAACGGCCTCGGCCTGGAGCGTCCGACGGGCGTTCTTGTGACCGCCGTTTACGACAAGGGGCCAGCGGCGGAGGCGGGCCTCAAGCGGGGCGATGCGATCCTGATGGTGGACGGCCAACCGGTCGATAACCCGGATTCCTTCGGCTACCGCTTCACCCTGAAGGGCACCCAGGGACAGACGCCGATCACGATCCTGCGCGGCGGCAAGCAGATGGCGATCCAGGTCCGGCTGATGCCCCCGCCGGAGAACCCTCCGCGGGAGCCCGTGCGCGGCCGGACCCGGACGCCGTTCGCCGGCGCGACGCTCGTGAACATGTCGCCGGCCGTTGCCGACGAGCTGCAGGTCGAGATTGCGGACGATGGTGTGGTCATCGCGGATCTGGAGGAGCGCAGCCTCGCCGCCAGCGTCGGCTTCGAGAAGGGGGATCAGATCGTCGCCATCAACGGCGAGCGGCTGGCCTCCACCAAGGATGCCGAGCGCCTGATCGGCCGCAATGGCGGCTATTGGGAGATCACGGTCAGCCGGGGCGGGCGGATCTTCACGACGGTGCTCGGCCGGTGAGCGGGACTACGGCACTCGGATCGGGTATGGATGGTGGGTGCCCTTGAGTCCCCGAACACCATGAGCGATCTGTTTTCGTCCGCCGGCCTCGACCAGAACGCGCCTCGTCCGCTCGCGGACAGGATGCGGCCGACCAAGCTGTCCGAGGTGGTCGGCCAGGACCACCTCGTCGGGCCGGACGGCATCCTGTCTCGGCTCATCGCGTCTAAGACCCTCGGCTCCCTTATTTTCTGGGGACCGCCCGGGACCGGCAAGACCACGGTCGCGCGCCTGCTCGCCCATGAGACGGACCTGCACTTCGAGCAGATCTCCGCGATCTTTTCCGGGGTGGCGGATCTCAAGAAGGTCTTCGAGGCGGCCCGTCACCGCCGGTCCATGGGCAAGGGCACGCTGCTCTTCGTCGACGAGATCCATCGCTTCAACCGGGCGCAGCTCGATGCCTTCCTGCCGGTCATGGAAGACGGCACCATCACGCTGGTCGGTGCCACCACGGAGAACCCGTCCTTCGAGCTGAACGCGGCGCTGCTCTCCCGGGCCCGGGTGCTTCTCTTCAAGTCCCTCGACGAGGCGGCCATCGGGCAGATCCTGGCCCGCGCCGAGGAGGTGACGGCCAAGAGCCTGCCGCTCGACGAAGAGGCGAGGGCGTCCCTCGTGCGCATGGCGGACGGAGACGGGCGTGCGGTCCTGACGCTCGCCGAGGAGGTCTGGCGCTCGGCCAAGCCCGGCGAGGTCTTCGATGCGGCCCAGCTGCAGGAGATCATCCAGCGCCGCGCGCCGATCTACGACAAGGGGCAGGAGGGTCATTACAACCTCATCTCCGCCCTGCACAAAACCGTCCGCGGCTCCGACCCGGATGCGGCGCTCTACTACCTGGCCCGCATGCTGGACGCAGGCGAGGACAGGCTCTTCATCGCCCGCCGGCTGGTGCGGATGGCCGTGGAGGATATCGGGCTCGCCGATCCCCAGGCCCTCGTCATCGCCAATGCGGCCAAGGACGCCTTCGATTTCCTCGGCTCGCCGGAGGGAGAGCTGGCGCTTGCGCAGGCGGCCGTCTATCTCGCCACCGCGCCGAAATCGAATGCGGTCTACACGGCCTACAAGGCGGCCACGCGGGTGGCGAAGGAGCACGGCTCCCTCATGCCGCCCAAGACGATCCTGAACGCCCCGACCAAGCTCATGAAGCAGATCGGCTACGGCGAGAGCTACCGCTACGATCACGACGAGCCGGATGCCTTCTCAGGCCAGGATTACTGGCCCGAGAAGCTGGGCCGCCAGGAATTCTACGGGCCGGTGGATCGCGGGTTCGAGCGGGAGATCCGGAAGCGGCTGGACTGGTGGGAGAAACTCCGAAAGGAGAGAAATAGATAACGTTATATTGATTAAAAAGCTTCTTGGGCTAAGCTTATACACGTCCGAGGAGCAGATATGAACAAGTACATCCTGATCATCGCCTTCTTCTTAGGGATGGAAGCTCCCTCGTCAGCCCAGGCGCAGAAAGTTGAGGTGGTGCCTGGGGTCTCGGTAACGCGCAAGACATATCCGGTACCGATCAATGAGGCTCCCTTCTTCAACTTCGCAGAGAAGAATGAAGCTCAAAAGAGCGCAGATCGGCAGTTAATCGCTAGCGTCCTACAGCAGATCCCAGACCGCTCAAAGGCGGCAGACGCTGCTCTCAAGAGCGGCATGCAAGCCTTTCAGGAGAAGCAGGATCTCGCGATCGCGGCTAAGCGGTTCAACCAAGCTTACCTACTCGATCCCCAGCAGAGTGGTGTCTATCATGGTTTTGCGATGGTGGTTGCTGCGCGGTTCAGGGACTTCGAATTTTCGGACGAACTTTTCCGTGTGGCTGCACGCATGAAAGCGCCATCCTTATCTCTCAGCGCTGATCACGGCCGAACGGTACTGATGGCAGGATGGCCCGAGGCAGCAAAGCCCCTCTTGGAGAAGGCGGTGAAGGACACGCCCGGGTGGGCTGTGCCACGCATGAATTTGGCCTGGGCGACTTTGCTGACTGGCAACAAGGAGGAAGCTTGCCGTCTCATCGCGCAGGTCAAGGGCGATGGCTTGGTGAACGTTGAGAACGATCTGGCCTTGTTCAAGCAGAAGGCGGGCTGCTAGCTTAACAGCATGACTTCCTACCTCCTCGTCTTTCTCGGCGCCGGAATCGGCGGCGCGCTCCGGCATGGGGTGAATGTCGGCTGCGCCCGCATGTGCGGAACGGCGTTTCCCTGGGGGACGCTGACGGTCAATGTCGTCGGCTCCTTCATCATGGGTGCTCTTGCCGGATGGCTCGCCTTCAAGGCGGGTGAGGGGTGGAGCCAGCCCCTGCGGCTCTTCCTCACCACCGGGATCCTCGGCGGCTTCACCACCTTCTCGGCCTTTTCCCTCGATGCGGTGCTGATTTGGGAGCGGGGGCAGGGCGGGCTCGCCGCGACCTATGTGGCCGCCTCGGTGGTGCTTTCGATCGCCGGGCTGGCCGCCGGGCTGGGCCTGATCAGAGCAATCAGCGCCTAAACCTCGATTGCCGCCCGCGCGGCGCTCTGGTACCGACAGATCCATGAGAAAAAGCGGTTCAGGTCAGAATGGTGCCCGTGGCGGGCGCTCGGGTGCCCGGCAGGGATTTCGCGCGCGCGAGGACAAGCCGGCGCGCAAGGGTCCACCGGCGAAACAGGGCGGCGTGAAATCGGCCGCGGGCAAGACGCGCACGGCATCGGAGCTGCGCGAGAAGCCCGTGGCGCGAGCCCAGCCGGCACGGCCTGCGGCCGCCGAGGCACCGCGCCAGCCGACGCGGGCCCAGGCGAAGGCTGCGGCCCAGGAGGTTCTGGCCACGGGCGTGCAGACGCTCGTGGTCGAGCCGGACGAGGCCGACATGCGCGTCGACCGCTTCCTGGTCGCCCGTTTCCCGCAGCTCGCCTTCACGCATATCCAGCGCATCGTCCGCAAAGGGGAATTGCGCATCGACGGCAAGCGGGCGCAGCCGAACGACCGGCTTGTGGCGGGCCAGAAGGTGCGCGTGCCGCCCCTGAAGCTCGACCAGCCGCGGCCGGTTTCCCGCAGCGCCGCCAAGGACCAGGACGACCGCGACTTCCTGAAGTCGATCACCCTCTATGAGGACAAGGACGTTCTCATCATCAACAAGCCCATGGGGCTCGCCGTCCAGGGCGGTTCGGGCACCAAGCGGCATGTGGACGGCATGCTCGATGCCCTCACCGACGCGGACGGACAGAAGCCGCGTCTCGTGCACCGGCTCGACAAGGACACGGCCGGTTGTCTCGTCATCGCCAAGACGCGCTTCGCCGCGTCCACGATGGCGAAGTCCTTCCGCGCCCGCACCAC
Source organism: Pseudomonadota bacterium (assembly GCA_023386155.1). GTDB lineage: Bacteria > Pseudomonadota > Alphaproteobacteria > Rhizobiales > Beijerinckiaceae > Microvirga. The sequence goes on along the minus strand of JAEWKH010000135.1, from coordinate 2,282 downwards.
GCGCAAGATCTATTGGGCCCTCGTGGCCGGCGTGCCGCGCGTGAAGCAGGGCAGGGTCTCGACCTATCTCGCCAAGGAAGGCGACGAGGGCGATTCCCGCATGCGCGTCGCCCGGCACGGCGACGAGGGCGCAAGCCATGCGCTGACCTATTACGCCGTCGTCGATACGGCGGCGCAGAAGCTGGCCTGGCTGTCGCTGAAGCCCGTCACCGGACGCACGCACCAGCTGCGCGCCCATGCGGCCCATATCGGGCATCCCATCGTCGGCGACCCGAAGTATTTCGACATCGAGAACTGGGAGCTTCCCGGCGGCATCCAGAACAAGCTGCATCTCCTGGCGCGCCGCATCGTCATCGCCCATCCGCGGACCGGCAAGCCCATCGACGTCACCGCGCCGCTGCCGCCGCATATGCAGCAGAGCTTCAACCTCCTCGGGCTCGACACGAGCCGCTACGATCCCATCGTCGAGGCGCCTGAAGAGTAGCGCCCGTACCTCCTTCGCTCTCCTTCCCCGTCGCACTTTCGCCGCGCATCGGGCGCAGCATACGTTGTCTCATTCAGCCTTTCGGCTGTTGAGACGACAAGGAGGAGATCGATGGAACACAAGCCTCTTGATCAGCTCCGTAGCGTGGCCGACGTTCAGCCGAGACCCCTGTCTCGCGAGGAACGACTTCAGCGTTGGATCGACCTGCTCGAACGGGATCCCAAGCGCCGCCTGAACTCCCTCGGCGAGATCGAATACAAGCCGCCGGCAGAGCGCGCCCTGGTCCGCGAGGACAACTCGCCGCTCACGGTCGCCTTCGACGATCCGATCCTGCGGGCGGACGGCCTGGAGAGCGACCGGCTCGGCGATGCCATGCGGTACTTCGCATTGTCCGACGGCCAGGCCCATTATGCCCTCTGCTCCTGCCTGAGCGGACGCACGATGGAGGCCGCGACCTGCGCGCAGAGATTGCGGAACGCGACGGGAAACGTCGCCTGGGAATCCGCAGTCGGCGCCTGGTTTCTGGCTGCCCTGGCCGTGAGCCTGCCCGGCCTCGTCTACCTGCTGAGCTGAGCTTTCTCGAAGGATGGATGAACACGTCAGGAGGCTGATGGCCCCCTGACGGTGCCGGAGCGTCGGACCCAAAAGCGAACACCGCTTGTTGGGATATACTCGATGCTCCTCTCTTCAAGCAGCACATCGCCGCGACGGCTCTTCGGGTCCGCGCGGTGCGATGGGCCATTGCGGACGATCCCTGAATCGGGGACAAGACGGCGATCCGCAAAGGCGCTTTCTCCATGCTGCACATCGAGCCCGTCACCCTCTCCACCGACCGCCTGACCTTGCGCCCCCTGAGCCTTGCCGACGTGCCGGCCCTGGGCGTCGCCGCCAGCGATGGCGAGCTTTGGGAGAAGAAGACCACGACGGTGCCCCGGCCCGAGGGGTTCGAGGCCTATGTGCAGAAGGCCCTTGAGCTCCAGGCCGCGGGCCTGGCTCTTCCTTTCGTCACGGTGGTGAACGACGGCAACCGGGTTGTCGGCTCGACGCGCTACATGAACATCGATGCCGCCAATCACCGGGTCGAAATCGGCACCACATGGATCGCCCGATCCTGGCAGCGGACCTTCGTCAACACGCATGCGAAGTTTCTCATGCTGCGTCATGCCTTCGAAGTGCTCGGCTGCCTCGCGGTCGAAATCCGCACCCATTCCCGCAACGACCAGTCCCGCGCCGCCATCGAGCGCCTGGGCGCCAAGCTCGACGGAATCCTGCGCCAGCACATGATCATGCCCGACGGGCATGTCCGCGACACGGCGGTCTACAGCATCGTCCGGGACGAATGGCCTGCGGTGAAGGCGGGCCTCGAGCGGAAGATGGCGTCATTCTGATTATCGCCCCGGACGTGATCCGGGATCAGTCCGGTATTTCCACTTTCCACCCCCTCTCACCTCATCCTGAGGAGCCGCTGAAAGCGGCGTCTCGAAGGAGGATTCAGTGCTCTCTGGTTCCTCCTTCGAGACGGTCGCTGTGCGACCTCCTCAGGATGAGGTGAGAGGGAGGCTTTGCCGGGTTTGAAGGCGTGGATGGCCGGGACACGCCCGGCCATGACGATGGTGGGATGGAGGACGCGTGGGTCTGCTGTGCGATGTCAAAGAGCCAGCCCCCTTGGAGCCAGCACCTTCAGGCCCGGCGCCTTGCGGGGCCGGGCTTGAAGGGTCGAGGGGAGGTGCGAGGAGCAACCGGCTCGATTAGCTATGGTAAGTGAGAGAGCCGGAGGGCGCCTCGCACGCGGGATTTT
>JAEWKH010000130.1 GCA_023386155.1 Pseudomonadota bacterium | reverse complement strand
CGGTAACGGCCCTCCTCCCCACCCATCTCAGGCTTGCCTGAGATGGGCATCCTCTAGCGGAAGTCGGGAACACCCAACTTGCGATGGGGAGGAGTTGGAGGTGGGGGTGTGGGCGATAGCCTATCCGCGTGTGGCGCCGACACCCCCACCCTTAATCCCTCCCCATCGCAAGTCGGGTGTTCCCGACTTGCGCAACAAGAACGGATCTCGGGAACACCCGGGATCCGGGTCGGGTGTTCCCGACTTGCGCAAGAGGATGCCCCTCTCAGGCAGGCCTGAGATGAGTGAGGAGGGAAACAACGCCTGCGCCTTGAAGCGAAGGATGAGCCGGACTCTCAGATGAGACCTGCGGGGCGGAACGGACACCATCCTCTCCGGCACCAGCCTGCCCTCACCCCGGCCCTCTCCCGCCCGGGAGAGGGAGTGGCGGTGCGCCCCATCCGAGCGGACAGCCGGCCCTGATCCCCGCATCAGGGCCGGGGACGGCCCCGACGGTGGTGGGGGACGACGGCGAACGCCCTCAGACCCGGCCGCCCTCGATCACTACGGCCTGCCAGGCGCGGATGCCGCGGGAGGCGGCGGGGCCGCGGGCGGCGGCCTCGATCCCGTAATGCTCCGCGAGCCGCGCCAGGGCGAGCCGCACCACGACCTTTCCCGAGCGCGGCGGCCATTGCCGCTCCCGCTCGATCTGCTCCAGGCCCTTCAGGAAGCCGCAGAGATCGAGGAGAAGGTCGCTGAAATCGCTCCCGATGGCGTCGAAGGCGTTCCGCAGCCGCTGGCGGGCGGCGACCATCCGGTCCGTGGCCTCGCCGGGCGCGGCCGGGCCGCCGCTCCTCGGCATGCCGTCCCAGCGCGCCGTCACGCCGGGCAGGAGCCCGGCGAGCATGATGTCCGTCCTCAAGCGCTCGCCCGCCTGGTACGACGCCTCGTCGATCATCGGCTCGCCGGTCCGCCCCTTGCGCCGGCGCAGCCAGTCGAGCGGGCTCTCCTCCGCATCGACGCGCACCCGCGCCGGTCCGGTCTCCGTCTCCACATCGGCGAGATCGGTCTCCCTGTGCTGGCCGAAGAAGGCCGTGTCGGCCTCCGGCGCCGAAGCGCGGCGCAGATGGGCCTTTCCGACATCCGTCAGGGACAGGGCCTTGCGTCCGGACGCGGCCCGTTCCCAGCAGGCGAGATCCTGGCGCACGAGGGCCTCCGCCGCCGCGGTGGCGAAGCGCCCTGCCCCGACCGAAATCCCCGACCGGCGCCTGTGGACAAGCACGCTCGCCGGGTCCGTCGGGTCGACCATGGCCCAGCTCTCCGGCTGGCCGAGCGCCGTCAGGAGCCGCCGCGCCTCCCTGGGCAGGGAATCGGTCCCGGTGGGGCCGGTCTTCACTCCCGGCCTGCCGCGTTCCGGTCGCGCAAGCCCCTTGGACCGTGTCGCCTTCCGGCCTGAAATACCTGGTGCGGCAATACTTTGATGACCCGCATCGCCGTCCTTAATGTTCATGTTTTGTTCCCATAAATAAATTAAGGAAGGGGTCCCCCTTCCACCCTTGATAGTGGGGGCATATTCCTAGTTGTCAACGATGATTCAAATCTGTTGATAAGAGTGAGGATAAGTCGGCGGGTGGGCGCCTCGCCCGCATTACCGCCGCAATGATCCTCCGCCCTGGCCGGCGGAGGATCGCGCACCCATTGGCGCATCGTGCGGGGAAGCGGATCCGGCCTTTCGCGAAGAACCATGCGCCAGCCTCCGGAAGAGGCATCGGCTTCAAGCCCGAAATGCCAAGTCCGCTTTTGGATCCGACGCTAGAGCGTCGGACCCAAAAGTAGGTTCGCACTTTTGGGACCCGATCCGATGCTTTCTCTCTTGAATGAGAGCATCGTCCGGAGCGGACCCGGAGGTCCGCACGATGCGCTAGGCCGCGGACGCTGCCGCCAGAGCCCCCGGCGCGGAACCCTGGGCGAAGGGAAAGCCTTCGTCGGCCCAGCCGGTCATGCCGCCGAGCATCAGCTTGACCGGGCGCCCGAGCTGCGCCAGCCTCAGCGCCGCACGGTCGGCGCCGTTGCAATGCGGGCCCGCGCAATAGACCACGAACAGCGTGCTCGCGGGCCAGGCGGCCATGCGCTCCGCCGTGATCTCCCGATGCGGAAGACTGATCGCGCCCGGCACATGGCCGCGCGCATAGGCCCCCGGACCGCGGGCATCGAGAAGGACGAAATCGACATTCCCGCCCGACAGGGCTTCGTGCACGTCGGCGCAGTCGGTTTCGAGCGACAGGCGGCCTGCGAAATGCTCAGCAGCCTTGGACGGAGCGGCCGCCGGGATCGCGGCGACGGAACTCGTTGGCATGGGACAACCTCCTTGTGGAAAAGCCGTCGCCAGATTTCCGTGAACGCGTCATGGTGGAAAGTGGCGCTTCTGCCAACAGACGTAAACATCATGCCAAACCACCTCGTCGTCGCCCTCGCCTATGACCGTCTGAGCACGTTCGAGTTCGGCATCGCCGTCGAGGTCTTCGGGCTGCCCCGGCCCGAGATGGGGCCGGACTGGTACCGCTTCGCGGTCTGCGCCGTCGAGCCGGGACCCCTGCGGGCCGTGGGCGGATTCCAGATCGTGGCGGATGGCGGGCTCGAGCTGCTGGACGAGGCCGACACGATCGTGATCCCGGGCTGGCGCGGGGCCTTCAGGGAGCCGGTTCCTCCGGGGCTGATCGACGCCCTGCAACGAGCGCATGCGCGGGGCGCGCGCCTGATGTCCATCTGCTCCGGCGTCTTCGCGCTTGCCGCGACCGGACTGCTGTCGGGCCGGCGGGCCACCACGCACTGGCATTATGCCGAGCAGCTCTCGCAGGCCTATCCGGATATCGAGGTCGTGCCGGACGTCCTCTACGTGGACGAGGGCCGGGTGCTCACCTCCGCCGGCAGCGCGGCGGGCATCGATCTCTGCCTGCATGTGGTCCGCACCGATTTCGGCCCCGACATCGCCAACCGCCTCGCCCGCCGCCTCGTGGTGCCGCCCCATCGCGAGGGCGGGCAGGCCCAGTTCATCGAGCGGCCGGTGCCGCCGGCCCGCGAGGGGCTGCGGTTCGCGCCCCTGTTCGACCGCATGCGGGCGCGCCTCGGCGAGGAGCAGCCGGTCGCGCAGCTCGCCGCGGAAGCCGGGATGAGCGTGCGCACGTTCCTGCGCCGATTCAAGGCCGCGACCGGCCTGCCGCCCGGGGAATGGCTGCTCGCGGAACGCATGGCCCGCGCCCGGGAGTTGTTGGAGACCACGGGCCATTCCATCGAGAACATTGCCGATGCCACCGGGTTCGGCTCCGCGGCCACCCTGCGCCACCATTTCCGGACGCGGCTCGGCACCAGCCCCGCGGCCTACCGCAACCGGTTCGCGCCCGGAGCGAATGGGACCGCCACGATGACAGGCCCAAAAAAGCAAAAAGCCGCCCCTTGGGGCGGCTGACGTCGGCGCGGAGGGCCGATTTTAGCTGCTGCTGCGCGAGGAACGGCGCTTCCGGCGCTGCTGGCCGAGGCCCATTTCCTTGGCGAGCTCCGAGCGAGCCTTGGCGTAGTTGGGAGCCACCATCGGGTAATCGACGGGCAGGGCCCACTTCTCGCGATACTGCTCGGGAGTCATGTTGTACTGCGTGCGCAGATGGCGCTTCAGCGACTTGAACTTCTTCCCGTCCTCGAGGCAGACGATGTAATCCGGCGTGACGGACTTCTTCACCGGGATGGCCGGCTTCGGAGCCTCGACAGGCGCTTCCACGGTGCCGCCCCCGACACGCAGAAGAGCCGAATGGACGTCGTTGATCAGCGTCGGCAGGTCGCCCGAAGGAACAGAATTATTGCTGACGTAAGCAGAAACGATATCAGCAGCCAACTCAATGTAGTTCGAAGCAGCGATGTTGTCGCTCATTTTGATTTTCTTCCTTTCCGGCCCTCGAAATGTCTCAGAAAAGCTTTTCAGCCTAACGTTGAGCATTCTCGTCTGAAGCGTTGCTTGCTTCTTGCTTGAGCCGCACCGTACTTGCACATAAATCGTGCTCGCTCGTCCAAGTATGTCAAATTTAGCCACATTGCAAGATGTTCGAAAGGAAAACTTTGGAAAACTTCGCATCAACTATCACTGTGCAATATACCTGCGTTGATCTGTTAATGCCTCCATCCATAGGTTAAGGCTTTCATCACATAAAATTCATCATGCCGACCCGAAGAAGTAACTAAAAAGGCTTTTATTCGGGGCGTTTGGGCTCACTTCAAGCCCGAATTGGACCTGCCGTGGGGAATCACGGTTATCTGTGCATAATCCCGCCTTCGATGGTTTAACCGGACAAATTCATGAAAATTGAGCGCCTCCCCTCTCATCCCCTGCCGGCTGCCCCGTCGATTCCCGCCAGATCGCACATCTTCCAGGTCCATGGCGTTCAGATCCAGGACGATTATGCGTGGCTGAAGGCGGAAAACTGGAAGGAGGTGCTCAAGGATCCATCGACCCTCGACGCCTCCATCCGTTCCGCCCTGGAGCAGGAGAACGCTTACGCTGCGGCAGCATTTGCCGGAACCGAGGATTTCCAGGCCCGCCTCGTGGCCGAAATGCGCGGGCGCATCAAGGAGGACGATTCCACCGTTCCGGAGCCGCACGGGCCCTTCGCCTACTTCACCCGCTACCGCGAGGGCGGGCAGCATCCCCTGGTCTGCAGGCAGCCCCGCGAGGGCGGCCCCGAGACGATCATGCTGGACGGCGACAGGGAAGCGGAAGGACACCCCTTCTTCGATCTCGGCGGAGCGGACCATTCCCCCGACCACCGCCTCATGGCCTGGGGCTCGGATCTCAAGGGCTCGGAATACTTCACGATCCGCGTGCGGGATCTCGAGAGCGGGACCGACCTGCCGGACGAGGTTCCCCAAACCTCCGGAGGCGCCGTGTGGCTCAGCGATTCGTCCGGCTTCTACTATGTCGAGCTCGACGAGAACCACCGCCCCGTGCGCGTCAAGCGTCATCTCCTGGGCTCCGACCCCGAGCAGGACCGGGTGATCTACGAGGAAAAGGACCCCGGCTTCTTCGTGAAGCTCGGCGTCACGCAATCGGAGGCCTTCGTCCTCATCGAGGCGAGCGACCACGAAACCTCGGAGATCTGGCTGCTCGACCGGGCGGACGCGGCGGCGGCTCCACGGCTCGTCGAGCCGCGTACGCCGCAGTTGAAATACGACGTGGAGCATCACGGCGACAGCCTGATCATCCTGACCAACGCTGACGGTTCCGAGGACTTCAAGATCGTCACGGCTCCCGTCGCGGCCCCGGGACGGGCCCACTGGAAGGATCTCGTGCCCTATCGACCCGGCACGATGATCCTGTCCGTGGTCGCGCTCGCCCGCTACCTCGTGCGGCTCGAGCGGGAGAATGCCAATCCGCGCATCGTGCTGCGGGAATTCGCAACGGGCCGCGAGGACAGCATCGCCTTCGAGGAGGAAGCCTATTCGCTGGGCTTCTCGGCCGGCTACGAGTTCGACACGGACGTCATCCGCTACCATTACTCGTCGATGACGACGCCGAGCGAGGTGATCGATTACGACCTGCGCACGGGAGAGCGCACGCTTCGCAAGCGTCAGGAGGTGCCGAGCGGCCACAACCCGGCCGATTACGTCACCCGACGGCTCTTCGCTACGGCGCCCGACGGCGAGCAGGTCCCCATCTCGCTCGTGCACCGGCGCGAGGTTGCGCTCGACGGCTCCGCCCCGTGCCTGCTCTACGGATACGGCTCCTACGGCATGTCCATGCCCGCGAGCTTCCGCACCGGCATCCTGTCCCTCGTGGACAGGGGCTTCGTCTATGCCATCGCGCATGTCCGCGGCGGCACGGAGAAGGGCTGGCGCTGGTACACGGACGGCAAGCGCGAGAAGAAGACGAACACGTTCACGGACTTCATCGCCTGCGGCGAGGCCCTCGCCGCGGCCAACTACACCTCCCGCGGCCGCATCGTCGCCCATGGCGGCAGCGCGGGCGGCATGCTCATGGGCGCGGTGGCCAACCTGGCCCCGGACCTGTTCGCGGGGATCATCGCCGAGGTTCCCTTCGTCGACGTGCTCAACACCATGCTCGACAGCGAACTGCCGCTCACCCCGCCGGAATGGCCGGAATGGGGCAACCCGGCCGCCGAGGAGGCGGCCTTCCGCACGATTCTGTCCTACTCGCCTTACGACAACGTGAAGCCCCAGGCCTATCCGGCGATCCTGGCGCTTGCCGGGCTCACCGACCCGCGGGTCACCTATTGGGAGCCGGCGAAATGGGTGGCGCGGCTTCGGGCCACCATGACCGGCGGGGGGCCGGTCGTGCTCAGGCTCAACATGGAGGCCGGACATGCCGGCGCGGCCGGCCGCTTCGACCGGCTCGAGGAAGTGGCCCTCGCCTATACTTTTGCCATCCGGTGCGCAGAAGGGTTCCAGAACTGAATCGATGCGCTATGTCAAAACATAACACATCGTGAGAGACCGCCGTACGTAGCCGCAGAGCGTACGAGAAGATGTTGAGAGCACTGATCGATGAGCAAGCGCGGCAATTTGAAGGCCGAGGACGACATCGCCCCTCAGGACGGCGACAGGCGGCGCATCGCCGAGCTGGAAAGTCGCCTGGCCCAGGCCGAGGCGGCGCTGCGCTCCAGCGACCTGAAGCTGCGGATGGCCCTGGACATCGGTCGGCTCGGGGCATGGGAACGGAACCTGGAGACCGGCGAGATCACGGGCACGGCCGCCTTCAAGGCCTGCCTGGGCCTCCGCCCCGAGGCGAAGCTCTCCTATGCCGAGCTGCAGGCCATGTTCCATCCGGCCGATCTCGAGCGTATCAACCAGGCGGTTTCCTATGCGCTCCGCACCAGGACGGACTTCAACATCGAGCACCGCGTCCTGAAGGGCGACGGGAGCATCGGCCACGTCCACGTGCGCGGCGGCATCATCCATGACGGCGACAAGCCCGTGCGCTTCGCCGGCGTGCTGCAGGACATCAAGGAGCGGCAGAGGATCAGGGAGGAGATGGACCAGGCCCAGCGCCGCCAGGAATTCCTCCTCACGCTCAACGACCAGCTCAGCAACATCGACGACCAGTATGCGGTCATGGAGATCGCCGCGCGCGAGGTGAGCAAGTTCCTGAAGGTCGACACCGCCGGATACGGCGAGGTCTATGCGGATCGCGGCGTCATCATCGTCGAACGCGAATGGTCGTGGGGTCTCATCACCAATGAAGGCAAGGTCGAGAGGATCGACCAGCATCCGGGCCCGGTCATCGAAGCGCTGATGCGCGGGCAGCCCGCCATCGTCAACGACGTGAAGACCGACCCCCGCCTCGCCGATCCCAAGATTCAGGCCTACTACAGCACCATCAACGTGCGCTCGGGCTTCGCCGTGCCCATTCACAAGAACGGACGCTTCATCGCCGAGTTCTACGTCTATTCGTCCGCGCCCCGGGAGTGGACGAGCGACGAGATCGCCCTCGTCGAGGACGTGGCGGAACGCACCTGGCTGGCGATCGAGAAGGTCCGGGCGGAGACGAAGCTCCGCGCAACCGAGGCGCGCTTCAAGCTCATCGCGGAATCGCTCCCCGCCCTCGTGTGGATCGTCAAGCCCAACCTGGAACTGACCTACACGAACGAACGTTGGGTCACCTATTCGGGCCTGCCTCCGGAAGAGGCTCTCGGGCACAGCTGGACGGCGGCCATTCACCCGGACGACTGGGTGAGAATGACGGAAGAGCTCAAACCCGTCATGGCCAATCAAACCCCTTACACGACCGAGGTCCGCTACCGCGCGGCGGATGGGGAATATCGCTGGCACATCATCCGGGCCGCGCCCGTGCGCGATGCCGCCACCGGCGCGTTCAACGGATGGGTCGGCACGAGCGTCGACATCCATAACCTGAAGCTGACGGAAGCCGCCTTGCGGGTCAGCGAGGAGCGCCTGGCCCTCGCTCAGAGCGCGGCCGGGATCGGCGTCTTCGACTGGGACGTCCCCTCAGGCAAGGTGACGTGGACGGAGGAGCAGGAACGCCTGTTCGGCGTAGAGAAGGGCACGTTCAAGGAAGACTTCTCCGGCTGGGAGGCGAGCCTGCTCCCGGAAGACCTGGGGCCCACCAACAAAGCCCTCGAAGAGGCCCTGGCCCGCCACGCCCCCGACGTCAACCTGACCTACCGGATCCGCCGTCCCGACGGTATCCGGTCGATCGATACGATCGCGCTGCTCTTTTACGACGCGAAAGGCGCGCCGCTGCGCATGGTTGGCGTCAACATCGACATCACCCGCTACAAGGAGGCGGAGCATCGCCAGAACCTGCTCATCCGCGAACTCCACCACCGGGTGAAGAACACGCTCGCGACCGTGCAGGCCATCGTCGGCTCCACGGCCCGCACCGCCTCCAGCATCGACGAGTTCTACCAGGGCTTCGTCGGCCGCATCGTGTCGCTGTCGCGCACCCACAACCTGCTCACCGAGGACCTGTGGCAGAAGGCAGCCCTGGAGGAGCTCGTGCAGACGGAGCTCGGCCCCTACGAGGACGAGGCGCGAAACCGCATCACCATCGAAGGACCGCATCTCGAGCTGCCCTCGGAGGCGGCGGTGCCCATCGGCATGGCGATCCATGAGCTGACCACGAATGCGGCCAAGCACGGGGCCCTGTCCACCTTCGGCGGGCAGGTCGAGGTCCGCTGGCGGGTGGAAGCGGGGGAACCGCGCCCGGTGCTGCATTTCACATGGGCGGAGCATGGCGGCCCCCGCGTGAGCGCGCCGACCCGCCAGGGCTTCGGCACGCGCCTGCTCCAGCGGGTGCTTGCCACCCAGCTTCAGGCGGACGTCTCCATGGACTTTCCCGAGGAGGGACTGCGCTTCTCGATGCGGATGCCGATCCCGACCCAGCCTCCGATCTTCAACCCTGACATGTAGGTTTCCATGCTTCTCGACGCGAAACGCTCCCACCTCCTCGTCGTCGATCTCCAGGCCCGGCTCATGCCCGCCATCCACGATGGTGAGGATGTCCTGCGCAATGTCGGAATCCTGCTCCAGGCCGCCGGGCGTCTGCGGGTTCCCGTGACAGTGACGGAGCAATATCCCAAGGGCCTCGGCCAAACCGTTCCGCCGGTCCAGGAGGCGCTGCCGGCCGACGCGGTCACCCTGGCCAAGACCGCCTTCTCGTCTGCCCGCGATTCCGCGATTGCGGAGCGGGTCGCGGCCCTGCGCGGCGACGGCCTGAACCAGCTCGTGGTCTGCGGAACCGAGGCGCATATCTGCGTGCTGCAGAGCGCGCTGGAGTTCCGGAACCTGGGCCTGGACGTCTTCGTCGTGGCGGATGCCGTGTCGAGCCGCTCACCCCACAGCGTCGCCGCCGCCTGTGCGCGGCTGCTCCATGCGGGCTGTCATTGGGTGACGACGGAAATGGCCGTGTTCGAGTGGATGGGCGAAGCCGCAACGGACGATTTCCGCGCGCTGGCTCCCCTGTTCAGATAGAGGACGGCGAGCCTCCCTCGCCTCCCGCGGCGATGAACTCCTTGAGCTCGTCCAGGGACCCGAAGCGGAACACGCCGCTCGGCGTCTGCGCCTCGATGGAGCCGTCCGAGTACATCACGTACTTGTTGTCGCCGGAATTGTAGGTGCCGACGACCACGGGAGGCTGAGGCTCGTCGGACGCGACGTCCTCTTCCGGCTCCGCCTCCTGCCCGGCATCCTCCGTGACGGCACGCTCGCGATCGGTTTCCGGCTCCGCGTCCGACACGCTCTCGACCACAACGTCCACGACCTCGTCGCGTTCGCCGAGATCGCGCGGCTCGGGCTCGCGCGTGTCAGGATCGCGATGGTAAAGGTCGGCGCCGTCGATGACGCGGGGCTCCTCCTCCGCATCGCGCTCCCGCCCGGCCAGAAGGAAGTCGGGCACCTTCATGCCCAGCTCGTCCTCTTCCGGGGCCGGCGCGGGAGACGGGCTCGTCCTGGGCGGGAAAGGCACGACGGTCTCGGAAAGGCGCGGCTCCTCCGGCCATTCCGCAGGCTGGACCTCGTTCCTGGCCGGCTCGGTCCTGTCCTCTTCCTCGAAGAGCGGGAGGGGCGGCTGGACCTCGTCGGAACGCTCGCCCTCGTCGGCCCCGGCGATCGCCTGTCCGGCCAGGATGCCGCCCGAGAGCGCCGCCGGCGAAAGGCCCTTCGGGGAGCTGGGCGTTCCCAGGAGCGCCTCTTCGTCGAAGCCGCCTTGAAGCTGCAGCAGCCGGGCCTCGATCTTCGCCAGTTTCGATACGGCAGCCACGATCCCGAGCAGGAGCGCGCCGCTCGCCGCCATGACGCTGCCGGCGATCACCATCGTCCAGCCGCGCTCGACCAGAACGATATCCCATCCGAAGAATGCAGCGAAAAGCCCACCAACGATCATCGCAAGAGCGAGGGCCAAAAGAGCGATGATCATGCCGTCTCCATCATACGCAAACCAAAAACTTATGAGGCAAAGCTATGCTTCTATAGGGAAAAGACAACCGGCTGGGAAGCTTGAGCAGAAAAAAGTCCCGAGCTTGGCCGTTGCTCTCGGGCGGGTAGCGCTTTAACTAACGCGTCAGGCGCATCGTGCGGAAAAGTGGGCCCCGGTTTTTCGCATCGGGCGATGCGCAGTTAAAGGAGGGGCATCCGATTGATCCCGAAAGTGGATTCCACTTTTGGGTCCGATGCCCCGGGTCGCTCAATCCAAAGGAGACGCCGATGTCGTTCACTCTTCCCGAACTGCCTTATGCCTATGATGCCCTGCAGCCCTACATGTCGAAGGAAACCCTCGAGTTTCACCACGACAAGCATCATGCGGCCTACGTCAACACCGGCAACAACCTGCTGAAAGGCACGGAATTCGAGGGCAAGAGCGTCGAGGAGGTCGTGAAGGGCTCCTACGGCAAGAACCAAGCCCTCTTCAACAATGCCGGCCAGCATTACAACCACATCCATTTCTGGCTGTGGATGAAGCCCAATGGCGGCGGCGCCCTTCCCGGCAAGCTGGAGAAGAAGATCGTCGAGGACCTCGGCTCCGTCGACAAGATGAAGGAGGACTTCATCCAGGCCGGCGTCGGCCAGTTCGGCTCCGGCTGGGCATGGCTCGCCGTGAAGGACGGCAAGATCGCCGTCATGAAGACCCCGAACGGCGAGAACCCGCTCGTGCACGGCGCCCAGCCGATCCTCGGCTGCGACGTGTGGGAGCATTCCTACTACATCGACTACCGCAACCGCCGTCCCGACTACCTCAAGGCCTTCCTCGACAATCTCGTGAACTGGGAGCATGTCGAGGAGATGTTCGAGAACGCGACCAAGTAATCGGCATAACGATACGTCAAACGGGCCTCTTCGGAGGCCCGTTTCATGTTGTATTTGCAAACAGTGGAATGCTGCACTTTTTATGATATCGCTTTAGCGAAGCAATGTATCCTTGTGTCAGATCCCGGCTCTTCCAACGCTGGCTGATGAAGGAAGTGACGATGCGTTACCTGCCTGTTGCTTTGTTCGTCATCATCATGGCCTCGACTACGGTAAAAGCCGAGGACTACTGCGAAGGCACGACCCAGTACGCCATGAATATGTGCGCAGGCCGCGAGTTTGAGAAAGCGGACGCAGCAATGAATGAGCGTTATGCAAAGCTCTTGAAACGGCTTGAGCGTGAAGATCAGAGGAAGCTGCGCCAAGCTCAAAGGGCTTGGATCACGTACAGGGATAAGGTGTGTGAATTTGAGACTAATGGGCTCGGATCCGTTCGCCCAATGATCTTCGCCGGGTGCTTGAAGCAGCAGACCGAGGATCATATCAAGTATTTGGATGGCCAGTTGACGTGCGAGGAAGGTGATCTCTCGTGCAAGAGATGGTCTGGCGACCAGAATTAATCAACTATATCCATCCAACGGCCTCTTCGGAGGCCCGTTTCATGTCACCTCCATGGAGAGCGAACCGTGAGCGACTTCCTGTACCGTTCCCTTCTGATCGGAATCGGCGCGACAGCGGTTTTCGACCTGTGGGGACTTTTGCTGAAGCATGCCTTCGGACTCCCCGGCGCAAATTGGGGCTTGGTCGGCCGCTGGTTCGGCCATCTTGCCGGTGGCACGGTTTTTCACGAGGACATCGCGAAGGCCAAGCCCTTCGCGTATGAGCGGGCCATGGGCTGGATCGGCCATTACGCGGTCGGCATCCTGTTCGCCGCCATCCTGCTCACCGTCACGTCGTCCGACTGGCCGCAGCGACCGACGCCGCTCCCCGCCCTCCTGGTCGGCCTGGTGACGGTCGGCGCAGGCTGGTTCCTGCTTCAGCCCGGCATGGGAGCCGGCGTCGCGGCCTCGAAGCGGCCCAACGCCAACCAGATCCGCGCCCTCAACCTCGCCGGCCACGTGGTGTTCGGCCTGGGCCTCTACGCGAGCGCCCTGCTCGTCCGTTGAGACGTTCAGGCAGGCTCGAATCGCGGAACAAGCCGCAATCCCCGCTGCTCCAGCAACACGGAAAAAGCATCCGATTTCAGATAGGTCAGTTCCGCCTCCCGGCTGTCCAGCGCCGGATCCAGGCTACGGAGCTCGTCATCCACATAGCCCGGATGGCACATGACGAGGGGGTGCCCCCCGAGACGCGAGAACGCCTCCTCGAAGATGCTTTGCGCCGGAACGGAGAGATCGAGAGGGGCGAAGCCTGAAAAGCCCGTGTTCGTCTGGAATCCGGCCGCATGGGCGCTGCGGGCGAAGCCCCGCGCCAGCGCCTTGACGGTCAGCGCCTTGCCGCGCCCGATGGGGCGGCGCAGGATCGCCCTGGCCCTGTCCGAGGGATCGCGCAGCCATAGGCGCCCGGCATGCCCCCTCGCCTTCAACGCATCGATCAGGGCTGGCCTGATCACCGGCAGGACATGGACATGCTGGTGGCCGTCGACGAAGGCGGGCGCCTCGCCGAAGACCTCCTCGAAGGCGTCGATCTGGCGGCCGATTTCTCCCGCGATCTCGGCCGCGGGCAGCTGCCGCTTCAGGGCCCCCGGCAGCAGCTCCTTCAAAGCCGGGAACCGCCCGGAGGGCGCCAGCTCCGGCATGGGCCCGAGAGGCGAGCCCGCGGTGAGGTTGAGGTGCAGGCCGACCGCGATCCGGTCGCGAACCGGCATCAGGCCCGGTGCCGCCCGGCGCCAGCCGGGCATGTTGGTCATGGCTCCGGTCGCGGACAGGCGGCCCGCCTCCGCCAGTTCCACGATGCCCCGGCTGACCCCGTCGGCGAGGCCGAAATCGTCGGCGCAGAGTATGACGGAACGGAAGGAACCCATGAATGCCCCAGAAATCGGCTTTGCCGCACCCTAATCCTCTTGAGCAAAGGCGCAAACTCGGCTCTTGATGCAGCCCGATCACCGAAGGTTTTTCCAGTGGCGTCGCCTCAGCTCAGCGTCATCATCCCCGTGCACAACGAAAGCGCGAACATCGCGCCTTTGTGCGAGCGCCTGCTCCCCATCCTCAACCGGATCACGTCGGTCTGGGAGGTGATCTTCGTCGACGACGGCAGCCGGGACGATACCCTGGACAGAATCAAGGACGTCAGCCGCGGGGAGCCCCGCATCGGCGCCGTCTCCTTCAGCCGCAACTTCGGCAAGGAAATCGCCATCGCGGCCGGGCTCGATCATGCCCAGGGCGACGCGGTGGTGATCATGGACGCGGACCTGCAGCATCCGCCGGAGATGATCGAGGCCTTCGTGGAGCGCTGGCGGGACGGCTACATGATGGTCTACGGCCAGCGCACCGACCGCTCAGACGAGACCCGCGTCAAGCGCGGCTTCGCCCACCTGTTCTACCAGCTCTTCGCCCGCTTCGGCGAGATCGTCCTGCCCGAGGGCGCGGGCGATTTCCGCCTGATCGACCGCAAGGGCGTCGAGGTGCTGCGGACCCTGGGCGAGAAGGCCCGCTTCTCGAAGGGCCTCTATGCCTGGATCGGCTTCAAGGCGACCGGCGTGCCCTTCGTGGTGGAGGAGCGCCGCTTCGGCACCACGCAATGGAGCTTCCGGAAGCTCTTCCGCTTCGCCTTCGACGGCATCGCCGCCTTCTCGACGGTGCCGCTGCGGATCTGGACCTATATCGGCTTCCTGATCTCGATCCTGTCGATCGCCACCGCCGTATTCTTCATGATCCGCACGCTCCTGTTCGGCACGGACCTTCCCGGCTTCCCGAGCCTGATCGTCTCGATCATGTTCTTCTCCGGGATCCA
Source organism: Pseudomonadota bacterium (assembly GCA_023386155.1). Classification (GTDB taxonomy): domain Bacteria; phylum Pseudomonadota; class Alphaproteobacteria; order Rhizobiales; family Beijerinckiaceae; genus Microvirga. The sequence continues at coordinate 7,309 of JAEWKH010000130.1, read as the reverse complement.
GCTTATGTCGCTCGGCATCGTCGGCGAATATGTCGGCCGCATCTTCGCCGAGGTGAAGAGGCGGCCGCTCTACGTCGTGGCGGAACGGATCGGCGGCGCGGCGGAGGTGTCGAAGAGCCTCGTTCCGGAAAACTATCCCCTGCGCCGGGCCTGACACCGATGTTCCGCAAGATCCTCTCCGTCGGCGGCTGGACTCTGGTTTCGCGCCTCACCGGCTTCATCCGCGACGTGGTGCTGGCCGCCGTCATGGGCGTCGGCCCCATCGCCGACGCGTTCTTCGTGGCCTTCCGCATCCCGAACCATTTCCGCGCGATCTTCGGCGAGGGCGCCTTCAACAACGCCTTCCTGCCGGCCTATGCCCAGGTGCTCGAGACGGGCGGCGAGCGCCCCGCCCGGTCGTTCGCGAGCCGCATCACGACCCTGATGCTGATCGTGCAGATCGCCCTTCTCGTCGTGGCCTTCCTGGGCATGCCCTGGGTCGTGACGCTGCTGGCGCCGGGCTTCTCGGACGAGCCGGAAAAGTTCGACCTCGCGGTGACGCTCACGCGGATCACCTTTCCCTACCTGCTCTTCATCACGGTCGTGACGATCTATTCGGGGATCCTCAACGCCCATGACCGGTTCTGGGCGGCTGCGGCGGCCCCGATCCTGCTGAACGTCGCGATGATCGTGGCGCTCGCCGTCGTCTTCCTGTTTCCCAATGCCGGCTACGCGGCCGCCTGGGGCGTGACGGTTTCCGGCGCGCTGCAGCTCGTCCTGGTCTGGTGGGATGCCCGGCGGGCCGGCGCGGCGCCGGGGCTGGAGCGTCCCCGCATCGACGCGCCGATGAAGACCTTCTTCAAGGCCCTCGGTCCCGCCGTCATCGGGTCCGCGGGCGTGCAGCTCGCGATCTTCGCCGATACGATCATCGCCTCGTTCCTGCCGACGGGCGCGGTCTCCTCCCTCTACTACGCGGACCGGCTCTACCAGCTGCCCCTCGGCGTGATCGGCATCGCGGCCGGCACCGTGCTGCTGCCCGAGATGAGCCGCCGCATCGCAGGCGGGGACGAGGCGGGAGCCTATGCGGCGCAGAACCGGACCATCGGCCTGACGCTCGCCCTCGCGGCGCCGTTCTTCGTGGCCTTCATGGTCATGCCCGAGCTCATCATGTCCGCCCTGTTCCAGCGCGGCGCCTTCGATGCGGAAGCGACCGCGCGGGCCGGCGCCGTCCTGGCGGCCTACGGGCTGGGCCTGCCCGCCGCCGTGCTGATCCGCTCCGCCGTATCGAGCTTCTATGCCCGCTCCGACACGGCCACGCCCCTGATCGCGTCGCTCACGGCGGTCGGCGTGAACATCCTCGTCAAGATCCTGCTCATGCGGACCTATGGGGTCGTGGGCCTCGCCCTCGGCACCGCGATCGGCGTCTGGGTCAATCTGGGCCTGCTCTTCGTCCTGGCCCATCGCCGCGGCTGGACGGCCCCCAACAGGACCCTGGGTATGACCTGCCTGGCCATCGCCGTGGCCAGCCTGCTGCTCGCCGCCTTCGCCTGGTTCGCGCCCGCTCCCCTGGCCCAATGGACCGCCGCCCTGCCCGCCTGGCGCAACGAGGTTCTGCTCGGCCTGCTCGGCGCCGCCGGCGCCCTGATCTATGGCGGCGCGCTCCTGGCCGGCCTCAAGGTGGCGGGCGTCAGGCTGTCCAGGCGCTGATCGGCGCGGGCATCGGCCGCGTTCGGGAACCTTCCTGCCCAGGATCCATCCAATCGGGTGAGCCGGTCATCCTGCCGGCCCAGAAAGGATGAGATCATGATCCTCCGCTTCGCCGCTGCTGCGATAGGAATTGCCGCGCTCGCCCTGCCGGCCCAGGCCGCCGATCAGGTCGAGAAGGCTCCGCCGACCGGGGCCTACAAAAAGGTGAGCGAACTCGTGAAGCTGCCCGATTTCCTGCCGGGGCTGGGCCAGCTCTACGTCGATCCCAAGACCCTGCCCGCTGGCCCGTTCCTCGCCTATGACCGCGACGGACGGCTCGTCAGCACGGTCTACATGCTCCCGATCGAGGACCTCACCAACAAGGACAAGCGCTTCGACGATCTCGCGGCCCCCGGCGGCAAGGTCGACCACGTGGATGTCTACTTCAATGCCGGGCACCCGGGCGTGGAGAAGCCCCATGCGCATGTGGTCCTGTGGCATGTGCCGAAAGCCGACGAGGCGCGGGTGGCGGCGAAATGATGCCGTCCCGGCGGCATGTCCTGCGGATCGGCGGGGGCCTCCTCGCCGGTCTGGCGTGGCCCCGCCCGCTCCTCGCCGCCGAACCGGTCGAGATCCGGATGCAGGGCAAGGCCGACGGCTCGCATGTGTGGTTCGACCCCATCGGCCTGCACGTCCAGCCGGGCCGGACCATCCGCTGGATCAATCGGGACTCCGGGAACTCGCATACGGCGACCGCCTATCACCCGAAGTACTTCGAGCGCCCGCTGCGGATCCCCGAGCGCGCCGAGCCCTGGAACTCGGACTATCTCCTGCCCGACGAGAGCTTCTCGGTCACGCTCACGGTCGAAGGCGTGTACGATTTCTACTGCATCCCGCACGAGCATGCCGGCATGGTCGGGCGGATCGTCGTGGGGCACGCGGACGGCCCTCCACCGGGCGGTTCCGCCGCGCAGGCGCTCCCGGAGATCGCCCTGCAGGCGTTCCCGTCAATCGACGAGATCATGCGAAAGGGTATCGTTCGCCGGACGTGAATGCGGTCCATACTGCTCGGGAACCTTTGCGACGCCGGACGATCTAACGGCTAGAGCATCGGATCCGATGCTCCGCCTAGAGAGAGCGCATCGTTGAGTGCGAAAAACCGGGTCCACTTTTTCACACGATGCGCCAACGGCAAGATGCAGGAGATGAGGCCATGCATTCGGGAATCGCCCTGACGCCTCGGCTGGACAATCTGGATGACATGGCCCTGGTGGAGCGGGCCAGGCGGCAGGACGAGGCGGCCCTTCGCCTCATCATGGAGCGCCACAACCGTCAGCTCTACCGCATGGCGCGCAGCGTCCTCGGCGACGATACCGAGGCCGAGGACGTGGTCCAGGAGGCCTATCTTCGGGCCTTCACCCACCTGGACGGCTTCCGCGGCGAGTCGCGCCTCGCGACCTGGCTCTCGCGGATCGCGCTCAACGAGGCGCTGGGGCGCCTCCGGAAAAGGCGTCCCCTCGTCGAGCTGAACCAGATCGACACGATCGACGAACAGGGAGAGGCCCGCGTGATCTACCTGCCCACGGCCCGCCAGGACGGGGACCCCGAAGCCGCCGCCGCCCGCGCCGAGATCCGCCGCCTGATCGAGCGGGCCATCGACCGGCTGCCCGACCCGTTCCGCGTCGTCTTCGTCCTGCGGGACGTCGAGGAGATGAGCGTGGAGGCGACCGCGTCCCATCTCGGCTTGCGCCCCGAGACGGTGAAGACGAGGCTTCACCGCGCCCGGCGGCTCCTGAGGCAAAGCCTCGACCGGACGCTTTCGAGCGCCCTGACCGATGCGTTTCCTTTCGCGGGAGCCCGCTGCGCCCGCATCACGCAGGCCGTTCTCGAACGGCTGAGCGGCATGAAATCCTGATGGGCTCTCCGGCGCGCATCATGCGTAGAACTGGAGCTTCGGATCAGATCCCAAACGTGGACTCCACTTTTTGGTCCGATGCTTTGGCGGGCGCGAAGGTGAACAGCTCCCGTTCGGTCGCGATGCCGCGAAGCCGGTGCCGGCCGAGGGAGCGGACCGGGATAGGACTGGCCGCGGCCACGCTCTCCGAGAGGATGACGGAGCAATCGAGGCTGCTGCAGAGCGCCTCCATGCGGCTCGCTTCGTTCACCGAGGGCCCGATCACGGTAAAATCCAGACGGCCGGCCGCCCCGATATTGCCGTAGAACACGTCCCCGCAATGGAGGGCGATGTCGAGGCTCAGAGGCGTCGCGTGGCGGCGGTTGACGGCCTCGTTGCGCTCGAGAGCCGCCTGAGCGGCCCGGATGGCCGCTGCGCAGGCCTCTTCGCGCGAACGGTACTCCGAGATCGGAAAGGCGGCCAGAACACCGTCGCCCATGAATTTCAGCACCTCGCCGCACTGCTCTTCCACAGGGGTCGCCATCGCCTCCAGATGCTGATCGAGCCGGCCGATCAGATCCATGCCCGAGGCGTCGGCCAGGGACGTGAACCCGCGCAGGTCGGCAAAGAGGAGCGCGGCCGTCAGGGTCGTGCCCGACCCGCGCCGGATTTCCCCGCTGAGCACCCGCCGACCGGCCGAAAGACCCACATAGGTGTCGAGGATCGCTACCGTGAGGTCGAAGAGCGTCATGCGGTAGGCGGCCAGCCCCAGGAGCGGCAGGAGCCCGTCGATCCGGGCGATTTCCTCCGGCTTGAACCCGCCGGGTCGGCCGCAGGACAGGGATACGCCGATGCCCCGCAGGTCGGGCGCGCTCGTATTCTCGAAGCTGAAGAGCCGCGCCAGATAATCGGCTCCGCCCTCGCGCCTGACATCGTCGAACACGTCGAACTGACGGGCCGTGGGATCGTCGACGCGCCAGTAGCAGGCCGTCTGCTCGGTCTGCATCATGTGGTTGAAGGGGCTCCGGTCGAACGCGAGCTCGTTGCGCTCATGGGAGACGCCCTCGACCATCGGGCCGGACGAGCGGGTCCAGACATGGGTATAGACGCGGATCGTCGGATTGACGGTCGGCAGCGCGAGATAGACCCGGACCAGCGGAATCCCCTCGGCCACCAGACGCTCGGCGAAACCGGAGAGCAGCGAGCCGACATCCGTGCCCCGCAGGCCCTGTTCGATGATCCAATCTTCGAGATTCGCCATGGGTCGACCTTATCATTCCCTTCAGGAATGTCTTCAAGCGGCTGACAAGGATGTCACCGGCTCGCGTGGCGCGAAGCTCCGCCGGTTCCGGCGATTTCCGTCAGGAGCTTGCGGCGGGCGGCCGATGCGAAGGGGCGCGTCTCGTCGGCGATCTCGACGAAGGAGCCGGGACCGCCGATGACGCTCTGGCCGTAATAATCCTCCAGCGACATGCCGCCGGGGCCACCGGGGCGGCCGCTGCCCGGGCGGCGGATCGCGAGCGCGTTGATGGTGAAGCCCTTGGCCAGGGCATCCTCCCTCGCCTGCTCGAGCGGCCGTCCGTTCATGTTCGGGCCGTCGCCCGACACGTCGATGACCTTGCGCGTGCCCTCGTGGGCGTTGGTCTCGACGAGGCGGACGGAAAAATCGATGGCGTTGGAGATGGAGTTGTAGCCGTAGGCGCCCCGCGGGGCGCTCATGAGCTTGTCGGCGAAGATCCTCGCGCTCGCCGCATCGCGGATCACGTGCCAGTCGACGATGAGCACCTGGGAACTCGGCCCGCCCCATTCCATGAACGCCACCGCGATGGCGCCGATCTGGCCGTCCCCGATGCCCTTGAGCACGTCGGGGCTCGTGAGCGCATCGGCCCAGCCCTGCCGCTGGAGGCGCAGCTCCGCATCGTCGATGGAGCCCGAGCCGTCCGCCGCGAAGACCAGTTCCAGGTCGACCGGCTCCGCCAGGACAGGGGCGGCCAGAAGGCACAGCGCGGCAAGGCTTGTCAGGGCAGAACGCATCGTGGGCTCCGGCGTTGGGCACAATGCTGGAGCCATTTAGGGCATTCTGAAGGAGGGCGGCCCCCTCCGGGCGATCACAAGTTTGTTGGAGCGCCGCGCCTTTTCGATCGGGCTGGACGGCACGAGGCCGGCCATGGCGGTGAAGGCAGGATGAGATCGGAGTATGTTGAAGGCAACCGCGTGACGAGAGACGCTCGTTCTTCCGGTGTTCTACCGCAAAGGAAGGGCAGACATCTTCGCGCGAACTGGCTATAAAGTTTCAATAAAGCCGTGACGATCCATCCCTGAGAAAGCGCAAACAGGGTTAACCTAACGTTTCACAATTCGTGAAATACAGTCCCACAAGAGCAAAATACTCTTATGGGGCAATCACCGTGTCGTTCTCACCGCGTTCCTGGTCCATCCGGACCAAACTGTTCGTCATTTTCGGCGCCCTGGCGCTGCTGATCGTCTCGGCCGTCGGCGGGGGCTGGTTCGGCACCCAATCGATGCACGACTCCATCGACCGGATCTATGTCGACCGGATCGTGCCGCTGCGCGACCTCAAGGTCGTTGCCGATCTCTACGCGGTGAACGTCGTCGACATCTCCCACAAGGTGCGCAACGACAATCTCGGATGGGCCGAAGCCCTGAAGGGCGTCGAGGTCGCGAGGGCCGACATCGCCAAGCACTGGACGGCGTACAAGGGAATGATCGACGACCCCGGCGAGTTGAAGGCCGCCGAGGCCGCCCAGGAGCTGATGAAGAACGCCGATGCCGCGGTCGAGAAGCTCGCCGGCTTCCTGAAGGCGGAGGACAAGGTCAGCCTGACATTCTTCACGATGACGGATCTCTACACCGCCATCGATCCCCTGTCCCAAGCCATCGGGCAACTCGTGAACCTCCAGCTCGAATCGGCCAGGGCGAGCGCCGACGCGGCAGACAGCCTGTACGCGACGATCAGCATCGCGTTCGCCATCGTCGTCGTGCTGAGCGTGGTCGCCCTCATGGTCGGCGGCTGGTCCGTCGTCGCCGGCGTTTCCCGCCCGCTCACCCGCATCACGGAGCAGATGCAGGACCTCGCAGGCGGCAATCTCGCCGTGCAGGTCACGGACGCCCACAAGGGCGACGAGATCGGCACCCTCGCCCGGGTGCTGCAGGTGTTCAAGGACGCGCTCATCGCCAAGGAGCAGGCCGACGCCGACGCCGCCCAGGAGGCCGATGCCCGCATGCGCCGCGCGGAGGCGCTCGAACGGCTCACCAAGCGCTTCGATGCCAATGTCTCGGCCCTGACGCAGGGCCTGTCCTCGGCTGCCACCGAGATGGAGGCTACGGCAGGCTCGATGTCGGCAGGGGTCGAGCAGGCCGCCGGCCAGCTGGTCAATGTCTCGTCGGCCGCGCAGCAGACCTCGGCCAACGTGCAGACGGTGGCGGCCGCCACCGAGGAGCTCTCGATCTCGATCCGCGAGATCGCCACCCAGGTGGCGCAGTCCTCGCAGGTGGCGGAACGAGCAGTGGCCGGCACGCAGCGCACCAGCGCCACGGTGCAGGAGCTGGCCGCCAGCGCCGAGAAGATCGGCGACGTGGTGCAGCTGATCAACACCATCGCCGGCCAGACCAACCTCCTGGCGCTCAACGCCACCATCGAGGCGGCGCGCGCCGGCGAGGCCGGCAAGGGCTTTGCCGTGGTGGCCACCGAGGTCAAGGAGCTGGCGAGCCAGACGGCCAAAGCGACCG
>JAEWKH010000123.1 GCA_023386155.1 Pseudomonadota bacterium | reverse complement strand
GTCCTGCAAGGCGCCGGCACCGAGAATGGACAGCGTGACATTTCTGTTCTCGGAAAGAGCCATTGCCTCGATCGCGACATCGAATCCCTTTTGTCCTTCAAGCCGTCCTGCTGCGACCAGGTTGAAGCGGCAGGGATCGAACCCAGTATTCGCGACCTGTTCCGATCTTGTCCGGATGAGCTCGAAGTCCAACGGGTTATGGATGACAACCGACCGATCTGCCGTCCAATCGAGGGAAGCCCGGTAATCGTCTTCCATGGCGCGCGACTGAAATATAAGAAGATCGGCACTGCAGACCGCCGCCTTATGGAGCATGCGCCAGACCAGAGGCCGCCTTCGCGTCCTGAGTTCGGCACTGAAGAGTATCGCCGGACGAGCGATGAAAGCCGTTCGCTTCGGCCAGAACGGGCGGGTGCTTCCAAGCGCGACATTCAGATAATCGATTGTCGAGAAGACGATGTCAGGCTGTGTCTTCCAGAGAAGGCGCACGACCCTTCCCAATCCGAATCGTAACTGCGAAGCGTCCAGATTATAGAGCTTTATGTCGGGCGGGAGATCATGAAGAAGGGTGGAGCCCTTATGATTGATGACAGCCAAAGAGAGGTCGAACCTGTCGCGGGACAGGTTTCTCAGCAATGTCAGAACGACGCGCTCCGCCCCTCCTGGAGCCAGGCTCGGGAGAAAGAACAGGACACTGATCTTACCGGGCATAGTGGGCCCGCCATGCACGGAACATCAGAATGCGCCAAAGGTGATCTGCATAGTTCCAGATGCCAGCCTGGTGGTCGCTCCACATCCTCTCGATGATCGCCTCCTTGAAGAACTCGTCCTGGAGATCCCGCGAGAGCAGCAGATCCGCCGCCCACTCCTTCAAGGGCCCTCTCAGCCAATCGCCGAGCGGCACGCCGAACCCCATCTTGGGCCGGTCGACCAGGGAGGGCGGAACATAAGTGTTCAGGATTTGGCGCAGGGGCCATTTCGTCTGCCCGTTCCTGACCTTGTAGGCGGAAGGCAGCGTGAAGGCGAATTCGACGATCCTGTGGTCCAGCAGGGGCAATCGGGTTTCGAGGCTCACCGCCATCGCAGCCCGGTCGACCTTTGTGAGGATGTCCGTCGGCAGATACGTCACCGTGTCCATGGCGGATACGAGCGAAAGCACGTCCCGCGCGCCGGAAATCGGGAAACTCAGCGCTTCGAGATTGCGGTCGGACGAATCCTTCAGCAGGGAACTCCAGTATTCCGGCCGGAACGAAAATGCCAGGTACCGATGAGCCGGATTATCCTGAGAGAACATCTCGGCCAGTGCCCCGAGGCGGTTTGCTGCTGCCTTGGGCGAACGCCCGACCGGAAGAGCACGCAAGCGCATCAATGCCAGCGGAGAGCTGAATGCGAAAAGAAGAGCGCCAAGAAGGGGTTTCCCCGGAATCCGTTCGATGGCGGCCGCCGTTCGCTGCCGCTGATAGCCGCAGAAGAGCTCGTCGCCTCCGTCGCCGCTCAATGCCACCGTTACGTTCTTGCGGGTCAGCCGCGTCAGGATCGCCGTCGGGATCTGGGAACTGTCCCCGAACGGCTCATCCCATATTTCGGCGATGCGAGGAACGACCTCGAGCGCTTCAGAGGACGTAACGGTCAGCTCCTGATGGTTCGTGCCGAGGCATTGCGCAACGGCCTTGGCATGGTGGGCCTCGTTGAAGTCGGCTTGTTCGAAGCCGATCGTATAGGTCTGGACCGTTCGATTGGAAACGGACTGCATGAGAGCGACGACAGTGCTCGAATCGATGCCTCCTGACAGGAATGCTCCCACCGGGACATCGGCGATCATCTGCATCCGGACAGCCTCGGTCAGAAGATGCCTGAGCTCCTCCACCGCATCGTCAGGCGATCCACGATACAGGTCTCGGTTCAGCGCCGTCTGGAGCGACCAGTAGTGCTCTGTCCTGACATCGTCGAAAGAGGCCCCTTCCCTCACCCGGAGCGTGAGCAGCTGACCCGGCTCAAGCTTGTAGATCCCGTCATAGATCGAGTATGGGGCCGGGATCGCCCTTTGAAAGAAATAGTGCCACAGGGCGGATGGATTGATCGGCGGAGAGAAGTTGGGAATCGTCTGGAAAGCCTTCAATTCGGACGCGAAGGCGAACATCCCGTTGGTGCGCCCGTAATACAGAGGCTTCTCGCCGAGCCGGTCCCGAGCGAGCGTCAGGGTGCGGTCCGCCCTGTCCCAGAGGGCGAACGCGAACATTCCGACACACCGCTCGACAGCAGAGCGCACCCCCCATTTCTCGATGGCTGCGAGCAGCGTTTCCGTATCGGACCCGCCACGCCATCCTCCCGGTTGGCGCTGGACCTGATCCGTCAGGCCACCCTCTTCGAGCTCCTTCCGGATGGCCAGGTGGTTATATATCTCTCCATTGAACACGAGCACGTAACGCTCGCTGCCGGAGACCATCGGCTGATGGCCCGCCGGCGACAGATCGATAACGCTAAGGCGGCGATGGCCCAGTGCGACACCGGCCGAGTTATCTATCCACTGCCCCTCGTCATCCGGCCCTCTCGCAAAAAGGGCTGTAGTCATGCGCTCCAAAATCCGGCCCGGATCGCCAGGGCAATCCTGGGGCGAAAAAAGAAACCCAACAATTCCGCACATAATATTCCCTTGGAATGGCTCTGAACCCGACGCGATCTGTATGCGAGCGCCCTGCGCGTGAGGCGCAAGCTCGCACCTTGCCCGGGGCCGAGCTGAACGTCGCCCGAAGCAAAGCTACAATATCATCATAGCGCGGGAGAACGGCGGCTCATTCTAGCTAGATATACGCAAATGGGAGTACCTCCGTCGAGGCCCGCCATTCGTCGCTCTCTCCCTTTCCAGATCCCATGCCGGAATTTCGATAGCCGGTCGCCTCGAGCCCCGGACGCTGGTGCCATCAGGCACCCTGAAATCCAGATCATTGGATGTAGGTCATGAGCATTTGGTGTAGTCGCGCCGGAACGCAACTAGACCAAGGCGAGATTCGAGGATTAGTAATGGCCCATGACGAGGCGCATGCACCTATCACAGGCATAGGGGCATTTTGATTTTGATGGGGCCAATGAAGTTTACAAGAGTGCCTTATGCTCTCGTTGACTGGAACCAGCTCGACACGTTCGAGGACAGGACGTTCTCCCAACGAAAAGCATGGCTGGATTTCATCCGAGAAACCCAGGGCGGCGAGCCCGTTGTTGCCAGGCTTGAGGATGGCGGCTCGACGCTTGGCTATTTTACTGGCCTCATCGTTAAACGAATGGGCTTCAGCATCATGGGCAGCCCGTTCCCGGGCTGGACCACTCCCTATATGGGCTTCAACCTTTCTGCCGGCGTCTCGCGAGCCGCCGCCGTTTCGGCACTGCTCCCCTTCGTTTTCCATGACCTGAACTGCCATCATCTCGAAATAGCCGATCCGCTCCTGGACGCGGAAGAGATGGCCGGTCTCGGTTTCCAGGTCAGGACCGGGCAGACGTTCCGCTCGGATCTGACCCTGTCCGAAGAGCAATTGTTCTCCCGCATGGACAGCGCTTGTCGACGTTGCATCAGGAAAGCCGATAAGAGCGGCGTCATTGTGGAAGAGGCGGATCCTGCGGGCTTTGCGTCAGACTATTATCAGCAGCTGCTCGACGTGTTCGCCAAACAGGACCTGAAGCCTACCTACCGGCAGGACAGGGTCGAGTCCTTGATCAGGCATTATCACCCGACCGGCGATCTCTTGCTGTTGCGAGCGCGAAACGCAGACGGGCAATGCATCGCGACCGGTATCTACCCCGGCTTCAACAAGGTTTCCTTCTTTTGGGGCAACGCCAGCTTCCGCGAGCACCAAGGCGTCCGCCCCAACGAGACGCTTCACTGGCATGCCATGCAATACTGGAAGAAGCGCGGCATGCAATGGCATTATTGGGGAAATGGCGGCGACTACAAGCGGAAGTACGGTGGCGAGGTAGTGCCGTTCATGGAGTTCCGTCTCTCCCGTGGAGCCGCGACCGCGCTGGCCCGGGACACGGCCAAGGCGCTTTATTTTTATGGGCGCAATATGAGGCGGCACGTGCTGTCGCTGACACGATCGTTCCTGGCGCCGTAACGTCGCTGCCGAGACGCGTGTTGCCCTCCTGAGGCCCGGTTGAACCACAGCCGGGTTATGGAGGTCTGCGTCTCGAACTGCGATATGCCAGGGTTAAGGTCGCCAAAGCAATTGCATCGGCGCATCGTTCCAGCCGACCGCGAAGCACTCCTTCATTGAGAGCAATCATGACTCGGGAAGCCGCTGTTCACGACAGCGGTTCTCTATCCGCGGCCTATGGAGAGCTATGAAGCCAGGCTGCTCGAGCTGCTTCCTGTAGGCTGGTTGCAGATAGGAGACCTATAGAGCGCTGAAATGCTTTTCGGCCGGCTATCGCGTCAAATCCACATGTGGCATCCTCTACCCAATTGCCATGGATCGGATCAAGATCTTAAGGTCTATTATCTCGAATACATCGTAAGCACTAATCCCATCTCAGGGATTAACTCATAATATGAGCGGCGTTCAGCTTTGCCCGACCACCCCGCAATGCTATCTTTTGATTGGCTTTTAGCGAATTGGCACATCGCGGTCGCATCGAATTTTGCTTAGGAAAATTCAGCTGCCAGGCAAGTCAAATCCAAAATCTGGATTTGCAGTTTCGTTCTAGGACATGAAGCAGCTCTATCCGCCGAAAGCAAAACATTGACTTCAAACTGAGGGAGGCATGGATGAAGGCAGTCATTCAATCGGGAGGAAGAGGAACGCGTCTGCGGCCATACACTTCCGTGCTGCCGAAGCCACTGATGCCTATCGGCGCGAAGCCGGTAATAGAACTGCTCCTGAAATGGCTCAGGCGAAACGGTATCGAGGATATCTATATCACGACAGGATATTTGGGGCATCTGATACGCAGCGTCTGCGGCGACGGAAGGCAATGGGGGATGAACATCACCTACACGCAGGAAACGGAGCCGCTCGGGACGATCGGCCCGTTGGCACTGCTGCGTGACAAGCTGGACTGCACGTTCCTTGTCTTGAATGGCGACGTGCTGACTGACCTGAGCCTCAATGCGTTCACGTCATTTCACCGCGCCCATGGCCACCCTCTGACGATCGCAACGACGACGAGAGTCACGAAAATGGACTTCGGTGTCGTTGACGATGTCGATGGAGTCGTAACGCGCTTTCGAGAGAAGCCGACGCTCACGAACTCCGTCAGCATGGGGGCGTATTGCATGGAGCCGGATGTCCTCCGGTATATTCCATCGGGCATGCCATTCGGCTTCGATGACCTTGTCTTCTGCATGATGGAAAGGGGCGTTCCCGTCCATACGTACAAGCACCAGGGCCTCTGGCTCGATATCGGCCGCGTAGAGGATTTCCACAAAGCCCAAGAGATAGACTGGGATGAGCAAGTTCCGTCGCTTGCTGCGATTGCAGGCTGATACCGGAACTTGGAATCGAGCTTTACAAGAGGCTTTGGGGGGAGATCACTATGCTTGCAACGGCAGCCGTTTCCGAAATCGAAGATAGCGCGGCTTCATCAACGTCCATTCCTGACAATTCGTTCATTCCCGTTGCGGATCCAGTGCTAGGCTTCGAGGAAAAGAATGCCCTGTGCGAGGTCATAGACAGCGGCTGGATAACGATGGGCGAACGTGTCCAGCGCTTCGAGGAGGAGCTTGCAAAAGTGCATGGTGTCGAGGAGACGGTTGCCGTCAACTCCTGCACCGCCGGCCTGCACCTCATTCTCGACGCATTGGGCATAGGCCCAGGCGACGAGGTGCTCGTACCGTCCCTGACCTTCGTGGCGACGATCAACTGCGTTCTGTATGTCGGCGCCACACCCGTCCTCGTGGATATTGCCTCGATCGACACTCCGTTGATGTCGCTCGACGATGCAGCAAGGAAGTGCACGGACAGGACAAAAGCAATCGTTCTTGTCCATTATGCCGGCTACCTCGCCGATTTGCCTGCATGGAAGAAGTTTGCCGACGAGAAAGGCATTCTCCTCATAGAGGACGCGGCCCATGCGACGGGCCTCAAGGAGGTCGGGACCTACGGTGTCGCGGCTGCCCTCAGCTTCTATGGCAACAAGAATATGACGACGGCGGAAGGCGGCGCGATCATCGCATCCGATAGGACTCTTCTTGAGAAGGTGCGGAAATTGCGCGGCCACGGCCTGACAAGCGGCACGTTTCAGCGTCACTCCGGCTCGAATCCTGGCTACGACATGGTCATGCTGGGTTTCAACTATCGCATGGACGAGTTAAGGGCCGCCATCGGAATCGTGCAGCTGAAACATCTCAAGGCCTGGAATGAGAAGAGAAGGCAGCTGACGCAGTTGTACCGGTCACTTCTTGAGGAGATGGTCCCCGACGTCGTGGTTCCGTTCCAAGAGAACGGTGTGTCGTCCTACCATATCATGCCTGTCGTTCTTCCGGATGGTGCCGATAGACCAAGCATTATCAAGGCCATGAGAGAGGCAGGAATACAAACGACGATCCACTACCCTCCAGCCCACCTTTTCTCATACTACCGCGAGCGCTGGCCTTCTCTCGAGCTCCCGATAACGGAAGACTATGCCAGGCGTGAGCTGACATTGCCTCTCTTCCCTCGTCTTGACACTGCGCATTTGCAGCGAGTTGCGCGCGCCCTCGCGCAGTCAGTTCGCTCCTAACGGGACAGATCGATGCCGAATTCGCATGATAATAGTCGCTCTTCAACCTCATCCCACCCCCTCTCGGAGGCATCGCGCCGCCTATTCGATATTCTGTTTTCTGCGGGATGCCTGTTGGTCCTGTCTCCCGTCCTGCTTCTCATCATCCTGGCGATCTGGCTCGAAGACGGTCGCCCGATCTTCTTCAAGCAGCTCCGCCTTGGAAGGTACGGGAAACCCTTCTACATGTATAAGTTCCGCAAGTTTTACAAGGATTGCGGCACCAGCGGCCCTCCCCTGACATTGCAGGAAGACCCGCGCTTGACGGCGGTCGGGCGGTTCCTGGCGTCATCGAAGTTCGACGAGCTGCCGCAGCTCTGGAACGCTCTCAAGGGAGACATGTCAATCATTGGGCCCCGTCCGGAATCCCTTGCCTTCGCAGACTGCTTCACCGGAAGCTTCACGGAAGTGCTTAACCATAAGCCCGGCATTCTCGGTCCAAGCCAGGTTGCTTTCAGGAACGAATGCGCCCTCTATCCGCGCGACTCGGACCCGAGCGAGTTCTACCGCCTGGAGATCTTCCCGGCCAAAGCGCTGACGGACCTCCAGTATTATTCTCAGCGAAGTCTCATCCAGGACATTCTTTGGCTCGGTTACGGAGTTCTCGCGGTTCTCAGGATCGGCCCCAGGCTGCCGAGAGCCCAGATATCCAGCGCGAAGGGCGAGGGCCCGCATATTCTGATGCCCAGGCCTAAAGTCCCTGCGGCGATCCGCAGCGCGGCAACGACACGGAGTACAGAAGCGTGAAATACGAAGATGCGAAGGTTCTTGTAACCGGTGCGGACGGTTTCATCGGCTCCCACCTGACCGAGGCCCTTTTGAGCCAGTCGGCCCAGGTGACGGCGCTGAGCCTCTACAACTCATTCGACAGCCAGGGGTGGCTGGATGACATTCCCGACGAGGCGCGCTCCCGGATACGGATCGTGCGTGGCGATCTGCGGGACTCCGCTTTCGTGCGCCGTCTTGTCCGCGGCCATGAGGTCGTCTTCCACCTGGGGGCTCTCATAGCCATCCCGCAATCCTATGCCACGCCTCATGCCTACGTTGAAACCAATGTCGTCGGAACTCTCAACGTTCTCGAGGCGGCGCGGGAGTTCGGCGTCAGGCGCGTCGTTCACACATCGACCAGCGAGGTTTACGGCACGGCTATCACGATGCCGATCGATGAGTCGCATCCACTGCAAGGCCAATCGCCTTACTCGGCCTCGAAGATCGGGGCCGACATGATGGCGGAGGCCTTTGCCCGATCTTTCGAGCTTCCGGTCGCCATCCTCAGGCCGTTCAACACCTTCGGCCCCCGTCAGAGCGAGCGCGCCATCATTCCAACCATCATTCGCCAGGCGCTCGACCCGAACTGCTCCGAGATCCGGGTCGGCGATACGTCTCCCATCCGTGACCTGACATTCGTCGAGGACACTGTCGCGGCCTTCCTCGCGATCGGGTCGTCTGCCGACGTTGAATTCGGCAAGGCTTACAATGCAGGGAACGGGAAGGCCGTCACGGTCGCCGACCTGCTCAAGATGATCGTGGAAGCGACGAACTGCGGCAAGGATGTCGTTCAGGATCCTCAACGCCTTCGGCCCACCAATTCCGAGGTGCGGGCCCTTCTTTCCGACAGCAGCCGCTTATCGCGTGAAACGGGATGGCGTCCGCGTGTGTCTCTGCACGATGGCCTGGCCCGGACGATAGACTGGTGGCGTCATCGCATCGAACGGGGATTGGTCCGCCGGGATGCCGGTTTCAGTACGTAGGATGCTCCCAGCCCCGTAACGGGACAGGTTTCGTACCGGCGGCGATATCGCGGAGGCAACGTTCGCATCGCGCATGTTGCTCCCCGAACCTCATGAGCCGACATCGATCCGTATCGCCTCGGTGACCGATCTGACAAATGACAGGATGAAGAGATTCACATGTGGCGTGGCAACTCTCATAGTGCGGATCTTTCCCATCCTGTCCCGTCGACTCTGCAGGAGCATCCATTCGGCGAGCGCAGTGGGACTACGCTCCTGCATAGGATCTTCCTCCGGGGATCCGCCCACTTTCACCACCTTAAGAACAAGCCCTTCATCCGCAACGCAAGCGTGGCCGTGGGAGGAGCCGCCACTGCTCAGTTTATCACGATCGCCTTCTCTCCTCTGATCACGCGCCTCTATGGCCCTGAAGCGTTCGGCGCGGTCGGCGTCTTCACCGCAACGGTCCTTATTATCGCTTCCTTTGCGGACCTGATGTACGGAACAGCGATCGTCTTGCCTCCGTCAAACGCGGAGGCGCGTTCCCTCCTCAAGCTCTCGGCTGTGGCCTGCCTGGTCATATCCTTCATGTCCCTTATCGGATTCGGGATATACCGCCAGGAAATCGCCGACGCGGTCGGCTTCAGCGCCTCGCCTGATCTGCTCCTCTTCGCGCCCCTCATGATCCTGCTTTCCGGCCTATGCCAGCCGCTTCACCATTGGCTCTACCGACAGGGCAAGTTCAACGAGATCTCGTGGATCAATATTGTAGAGGCGCTTGCGAACAATGCGTCGAAAGTGATGTTCGGCGTTGTCGCGGCGACGACCCCCGTGCTCCTGGTCTTGGGCGTCGCGTCAAAACTGCTCCAGACGCTCCTGCTGTGGCTGAGAGCGCGTCCCTCCGTGCTGCGGGAAAGCGCCCTGTCTCCCTCAGCGGAAGAACCTGCAGGGCCTTCTGACTTGCGATCGGTCGCCTACCGCTACCGTGACTTTCCCTTCTTTCGAGCACCGCAAAAGTGGCTGAAGGACCTGTCGTTCAGCATTCCGTCGCTCATGTTCGCGTCCCTCCTCGGCCCGGCAGCCGTCGGATTCTATCTTCTTTCGACGCGTGTCATTCATCTTCCCAATACCGTGATCGCGGAAGCCGCCGGTCCTGTGTTCTTGGCGCGGATCGCCAAGGCGACCCACCAGTCGCAGAGTCTTCGCCCCATTCTGCTGAAGGGCAGCTTGGGCTTGGCCGCGATAGGCATCTTTCCCTTCGGATTGGTCGCCCTGGTCGGCCCATCCTTGTTCGGAGTGGTCTTCGGAGCGGAATGGGCGATTGCCGGCGAGTACGCCCGCTGGCTGTCCCTGTCGTCGTACCTGACCTTTATCGCAGTTCCGACGCTGAGCGCCGTCCCGTTGATGGGCCTTCAAGGCCATCTTCTGGTCTACGAGCTCGGCACAGCCGCTGTCCGTGCTGGCGCATTGGCCTTCGGCGCATTGTACTTCAACAGCGACGTCATCGCGATCGCGTTGTTTTCGATTGTCGGTGCGGGCGCAACGCTGGTCCAGATTCTCCTGTGCCTCGCGCTGTGCAACAGCCGTGTCAGAAACGGATGACCAGGGTGCCGGTTTTCCCTCATACTTCGGAGCATCCCCAATCGGGTCAAAGACAATGCATCCTGTTTGAAGGTACAATTCATGACATCTTGTCCGGTTGCATCGATGGTTCTGGCGCTCGATATGCCGTCTTTCCTGCGCTCCCAAAATGACAACTCGGATCCGGTCGGCATCTGACCCGGGCGCCCCGGGCTGATCGCATCGCCCGCCTCAGAAAAGAGAATATCCGATGAACTACGTTGATGGTCACCTTATCGATAGCTATCCGGAAGAAAAGCTGTCTCCTCTCCTGGATTCTCCTTTTGTCAGCGTCATCATGCCGATCCGGAACGAATCCCGTTTCATTGAGGAGAGCCTCGTAGCCGTGCTGGAGCAGGATTATCCGAGCGATCGGATGGAGGTTCTGCTCGCCGACGGAATGTCGACCGACGATACGCGGGAAATCATTGCCCGTGTGTCGGCGTCCTATCCCGAGATTTCGGTCAAGGTCGTCGACAATCCGGGGCGGATTGCATCGACCGGCCTCAACGTCGCCCTCCAGGAAGCCCGCGGCGAGGTCATCGTCCGCGTCGATGGCCACACTTTTCTCGAGCAGGATCACGTCAGCCAATGCGTGGAGGTGCTTCAAAGGTCCGGTGCCGATCATGTCGGCGGCCGGATGGAGACGATCAGTGAAGGCCCGTTTGGCGAGGCGGTCTCGCTGGCGACCGGTTCGAGCTTCGGCGTTGGTCATGGGCGCTTCCACTATTCCGACAAGGAGGAATGGAGCGATACGGTTTCCATGGGCGCCTGGCCCAGGGAAGTGTTCGAGCGCATCGGCCTCTTCGATGACGAGCAGGTCCGCAATCAGGACGACGAGTTCAATTACAGGCTTCTCGAAAATGGCGGCAGGATCCTGCTGAGCCCGAGCATCCGGTCAAGGTACTATAACCGCAGCACTCCGCGCTCCCTGTGGCGGCAATATTATCAGTATGGCTACTGGAAGATCCGGGTCATGCAGAAGCACCCGTTGCAGATGCGTCCCCGGCAGTTCGCTCCTCCTCTCTTCGCTGCGGCGCTTGTCCTGGGCCTCCTCTTGGCGCCTATCTCCGTTTTCGCGATGTGGGGGCTCGGATTGGTGGTCGGCAGCTACGCATTGGCGAATTGTGCCGCGTCGATTGTCACGGCCCGTCGAGCGGATTGGAAACTCCTGCCGCGCATTTCGCTGGCCTTCGCCATTCTCCACCTGTCATACGGCTTCGGCTTTCTGGTCGGCCTGCTGCGGTTCTGGAACCGCTGGCACGACCGGGGAGAGTGGAGCACTCTCAGATAGGGTTGGCAGATATCACGAGCCCTTAGTAGACTTTGCAGACATATTGATGATGCTTCGAAACGAATGGACGGAGCGGAGAGGAAAATCCGCCATGCCGCGCACCCTGACCTACCACGATGTTGTCGATGGCGATTGCGATACAAGCGGTTTTCCCGGTGGGGGGCCCGCGCATTACAAGCTTTCCAAGGCGGAGTTTTCCCGTCATCTCGGGGCGATCCGGTCCAGCTCTGCCTCTCCGATGATCCTGCCGGATCTCCGCACCTCGGATTCGAGCAAGGCGAACGCTCTACTGCTTACTTTCGATGACGGCGGCGTAAGCGCCGCCAGTCTGATCGCCGACGCTCTCGAGGCGCAGGGCTGGCACGGTCATTTCTTCGTCACGACCGACTATATCGGAGAACGCGGTTTCATGACCGCCGCGCAGATACGGGATCTCGCGGGCCGGGGGCATGTCATCGGCACGCATTCCTGCAGCCATCCAAGCCGCATGTCCGCGTGTCCACCTCAGCAGCTTCTGGATGAATGGCAGCGGAGCCGGGCGGTATTATCGGACATTCTGGCCGCACCGGTGACAATCGGATCGGTTCCCGGAGGGTACTACTCGAACAATGTCGCCTTCGCGGCCGCCGCCGCCGGACTGACGGACCTCTTCACATCCGAGCCATCCAATCAGGTCGCGGTGATGAACGGGCTTCGCGTGTACGGCCGGTTCTCGGTTCATCGGGGCACGCCGGTCTCGAGGGTGGCCGCGATCGCATCGGGCCATCGCCTGACCATGGTCAGGGAGAGTGTCGTCTGGACGCTTAAGAAGATCCTCAAGCTCGCTGGTGGCAGAACCTACTTGCAGGTTCGCCAATTGATCCTCGATAACCAGTATCGCAGCCTGTAGTCTAGCGCATCGTGCGAATAAGTGGATCCGGTTTTTTCCGGTCCATCCGATGCGCCAGCCAAGAGAAGAAGCATCGGATGAATCCCAAAAGTGCAAGTCCACTTTTGGGTCCGATGCTCTAGGGACTGCCCTGGTTCCGCCCATCACGGGCGATCGAGCCGCTCTTCCAACGGCCGGGCCGAACCGCCGATCCACTTTCCAAGGATCGGCGATCTCGCCGCCAGGATAACGAGTGCGCTAGAAACGCCGACGCCGAGGATGCTCGCCGCGGCATCGACAGCACTCGCGAAGCGCCCGGGCGAGATCAACTGACCCATTTCCAGAATGCCGGCGTAGATCATGAGCGACACGATCCAGACGATTCTCTTCCTCGGGTATCCGAGCATGAAGAACATAGTTGTGCCGAAGTAGGCGGCGAAATGCTCGAACAGTGTCGGTGCGCCCGTTCTCACCTGCAGATCGCCGGGGATCAATGAGAGATAGGCCAGCAGCAGAGTGCAGAACCATGCGCAAGCGCGCAGGCCGCGTTGTCTTGGATCAATCCGCAATGGAGGCTCCTATCATGCTTCAGCAAGAGTTCGGGCAGAACGATCGATTCTTTGACGTCGCCTGCCTCAATCCGTGACGCTGAGCGATTCACGTGGCAGCGTGACCTCCACGACGTCTCCCGGCATGAGTTCCGTATCGAGCTTTGCGTCGATGTCCTCCCATGCGTTGCCATTCTTCCTGAATACCTTGAGGCTCGGCTTGTCCGTTGAGCTTTCCTGAAGGCGGGACCTCACCGATCCGGCATATACGAGCTTGTCCCCCGCAGCCTGAAGCCTGGTCCGGATTTCCACGAGGCGGTTTTCCGCCTCCTCGAGCTCACGCGTAAGGCGCAGGCGGCGCTGGTCCTCGGCTCTCTGCAACTGCCGTTTCTGCTCCTCATGGCCGCGCTTGGCGATTGTGAGCTGCGCCTCGGTCTGGAGCAGCCGCTCCGAGACGAAGGACAGCGCTCTCTGCTCCTCCGAAATTCGCGCTATGGAAGCCAGGCCCTTCTCGAAATTGGTCTTCAGGCGGGCCATGTCGGCGGCCTGCTGCTGATAGTTCTGCAACAGCTCCTCTCTCAGACGCCCAAGGGTTTCGATCTGTGACTTGGTCTGCTCAATGGACTTCTCCAGCGAGGCGATCTCCTTCAGGTGATCGTCCCATGCAAGTTCGAGCTGCTCCATCTGGGCGCGCTGCACCTTCGTGCCCGTCTCCGGTTTCGCCGGGCCCGCGCCGCTCTGACCGGAATCCGCCCTTTTGTTCAATTCGCCCGATATCCTGGCGATGACGGCCTGTTGCCTGAGAAACTCGGCCTGCAGGATACGCGCGTCCGCCTTCAGGTCGAATTCCTGCAGCGTCGCATCCCCGGATCGCGCGCGCAGGACGTCCAGTCCCCCTGCAAGCGCGACGGCCTGGCGAACGGTGATCGTGGCGCGGTATGGGAGCTCGCCGGGCCTTGCCACATCTCCATTCACGTAGATCGGCCTGTGCTCGGCTATGGTGACAGATATTTCCTCCGGATAGATGTAGACCGCGCGCTCGCTCCCGTCGGGCGCCCGCGTGCGAACCGTCTTGTTGGTCAGGTCATTCCTCAGTTTGGCCTGAAGGTCGTTCAGGGAGAGGCCGGCGACATTCACGAGCCCGAGCAGAGGGAAGGACACCTGGCCTTCCATATTGACGGCTGCCCTCTGACGAAGTTCGGGCAGCCCCACGACCGACAACTCGATAACATCGCCGGGCGCCACGACATAGGACGCCCACGCTTGCGTGGCCACGAAAGTCATGAAGGCCGGCACGACCGCAATCAATCGGACGCATGACTGCAAGCTGGAGCGAACTGATGGAAGAAGACGCGGCATAAGGCTTGCTCCGGGAAAACTGCATTCAGAACCAGGATACGGGGAACCCTCTTTCCTCGAGGATTGCGCGACCGGATCGTCGGACGATATTGCTCCACCCCAGCACGGAAGCCCGCAGGAGCGTGTGTCGGCATAGCGGGTCGGT
The DNA here is from genome assembly GCA_023386155.1 of Pseudomonadota bacterium. Classification (GTDB taxonomy): domain Bacteria; phylum Pseudomonadota; class Alphaproteobacteria; order Rhizobiales; family Beijerinckiaceae; genus Microvirga. The sequence goes on along the minus strand of JAEWKH010000123.1, from coordinate 927 downwards.
TCCTCGGCACATTGATATCGACTTCGACACGCTCGGCACCGACCCTGGGACGGAAGCAGGACGAGTATAGAAGATAAGCCCCTCGGCCCATATTATACTGGGGCGGTAATACTTAGTTGAACAACGGATGAGGGAGCCATTTCCAGCCTGTGCCCGCTCCCGGGAAATCTCTTTGCTCCGGCGAGTGTTGGGCTGCTTGCTCGGCTGGACTCCGAACACCTTGAACCATTATTTTTCGACATGAACGTGGCAATGCGCGATGCAGGCGCTCCACTCTATAGCATGGCGCTGGGATCGAGAGTATATAATCCTGCGATATCGGTGCTCGGATGAGCGAAGGCCTCATGAAATTCAAGAGAATGTTCAGAATTCCGATGAATCCCGACAGAAAACGACTGGGGGCAATACTCGCTGTCTCAATTGTGCTGGTTTGCCTTTTCGGGCTGATCCTCGTCCGCTACGCATCGCGTCCTCTGGCCGCAATCGCGACTACCAATCTTTCCTTTCCGCTCCTCCACTGGACGGCCTCCATTCTCGAGCAGGAACTCGTTCTCTACCGAGGTTCGGTCTACAGGGTTGCGGCTTCCAGTCCGCACAATTTCCAGATGCTCGACGACGACACCTTCCGTTTCGAGGTGCGCAAGGGCGATCGATACAGCTCGCCCACCTGGACCGATGAGATTGGCGTAGAGCGTTCGGAGATGGGAGAGACGTCGAACCATCCCCTGTCGGGCGATGGCAGCCACTTCCACGCCACGTACAAGATGATGATCGAGCCGGGCGCCAAGAACACCGCCCAATGGCTCGTCACCGGCCAGCTCTTCACCGGTGGCACCCCGCCCTTCGAGATCAAGTTCATGGGCAACGACAAGATGGCCGTGGTGATCAAGTACGGCACCTCGAGCTCGCCGGTCGAGAAGACCGTCT
>JAEWKH010000114.1 GCA_023386155.1 Pseudomonadota bacterium | reverse complement strand
AAAGCCGGATGTGTCCAGTGCCGTGTGAAGGCCCATGTCCTTGGCGGCCGCAAACAGCCGTTCGGTGAAGTGCACCTGAACCAGTGGCTCCCCGCCCGATATCGTCAGGCCGCCGTCGAGGGCCCGCAGCGGCGCTTCGTAGGCCTGAAGTGCGGTCCTGGCCCGTTCGAACGGGATCTTGGTGCCGTCCTTAAGGTGCCAGGTATCCGGGTTGTGGCAGTACAGGCATCGCAGCAGGCAGCCGCTCATGAACACGACGACGCGGACTCCTGGCCCGTCGAGGGTCGACCCGGTCTCGTAAGAGTGAATCCATCCGAAGTCACCTCGCGGGTCGGTAAAGGTAGCCGTGTCAGGCGCGTCTGGGGATCGCGCCTGTTGCAGGTCGTAACGACTATGGGCCCAGGGCTCGTCGGCCATGATGTTAGATCTCACTCGCCGTGGAACGTTCGGCTGATCACGTCCATCTGCTGTTCGCGGGTCAGACGCACGAAGTTGACGGCATAGCCGGAGACCCGGATGGTCAGCTGCGGGTACTTGTCCGGATGCTCCATGGCGTCGATCAGGGTATCGCGGTTGAGGACGTTGAGGTTCATGTGGAACCCACCTTGGCCGCAATAGGTATCGAGTACCTTCACGGCCTGCTTAATCTTCTCGCCCTGGTCCAGGCGATTGAGGCTCGGCGTAATTGACACGGTGTAGCTGATGCCGTCCTGCGCATCCGCATAGGGCAACTTCGCCACCGAGAGGCACGATGCCAGCCATCCATGGCTGTCACGGCCGTGCATCGGGTTGGCCCCTGGAGCAAAGGGCTCGCCGGCCTTGCGTCCGTCCGGCGTGTTGCCCGTATGCCTGCCGTAAACGACATTGCTCGTAATCGTCAGCACCGACTGGGTGTGAACGGCGTTCCGGTAGGTCGGATGCTTGCGGATCTTTCTCATGAAGGTGGAAACGAGATCGGCCGCAATTGTATCGACGCGGTCATCGTTATTGCCATATTTCGGGAAATCGCCAGAAATCTCATAATCGACGATCAAGCCGTCATCGCGCCGGACCGGCCTCACCTTTGCATGCTTGATGGCCGAAAGGCTGTCGGCCACCACGGACAGGCCTGCTATGCCGAAGGCCATCGTGCGCAGGATCTGCTGGTCGTGCAGCGCCATCTCCAGGCGCTCATAGTAATACTTGTCGTGCATGTAGTGGATGCAGTTCATGGCATGGACATAGGTTCGTGCCAGCCATTCCATCATGGCATCGAACTTGACCATGACATCGCCATACTCGAGAACCTCGCTGGAAACGGGCGATGAGGCCGGGCCGATCTGTTCACCGCTGGCCTCGTCGCGTCCGCCGTTGATCGCGTAGAGCAGGCACTTGGCAAGGTTGACGCGGGCGCCGAAGAACTGCATCTGGCTGCCGATGCGCATGGCCGACACGCAGCAGGCGATGCCGTAATCGTCGCCCCAGTAGGGGCGCATGAGGTCGTCGTTCTCGTACTGGATGGACGAGGTCTCGGCCGAAATCTTGATGCAGTACCGCTTGAAGCCGTCAGGAAGCTGCTTCGACCAGAGCACGGTGATGTTTGGTTCCGGCGCCGGGCCGAGGTTCGTCAAGGTGTGCAGCATGCGAAAGCTCGTCCGCGTCACCAGGGGACGACCGTTGAGGTCCATGCCGCCGACGCATTCGGTCGCCCAGTAGGGGTCTCCCGAAAACAGGGCATCGTATTCTGGTGTGCGCAGGAAGCGGACGATGCGCAGCTTCTGGACGAGCTGGTCGATCAGTTCCTGGGCGCCGGATTCGTCCAAAGTGCCACTCTTCAGATCGCGTTCGATGTAGATGTCGAGAAAGGACGAGATACGGCCGATGGACATGGCCGCGCCGTTGGCTTCCTTGATGGCCCCGAGATAGCCGAAATAGGTCCATTGCACGGCTTCGCGAGCATCAGCCGCCGGACGGGTAATGTCGCAACCGTAGCCCTTCGCCATCTCTGTCAGGTCGGCCAGGGCCCGCATCTGCTCTGCAAGTTCCTCCCGCTCGCGAATGATGTCGTCTGTCGGCCATTTGGCATCGAGCAGTGCCCGTTCCGCGCGTTTGGCTTCCAGCAGCGTGTTCGTGCCGTACAACGCCACCCGACGATAATCGCCGATGATCCGCCCGCGACCGTAAGCATCGGGAAGTCCAGTGATGATATGGCTGCGCCGGCAGGCCATGATTTCCGGTGTATAGGCGTCGAAGACACCGTCATTGTGGGTCTTGCGATACTTGGTGAAGATGTCGTGCACGATCGGGTCCGGTTCGAAGCCGGCGGCTTTCAGTCCGGATTCGACCATGCGCAGCCCACCATAGGGCATGATGGCCCTCCTGAAAGGCGCGTCGGTCTGCAGCCCGACGATCATCTCGTTGTCTCGGTCGATGTAGCCGGCCTTGTGCGCGGTCATCGAGGAGGGCGTCTTGACATCGACGTCCAGAACCCCCTTCTGTATTTCCTCCTTGAAGTAAGGCTGAAGCTTCTCCCAGACGGCCTTCGTGCGCTCGGTGGGGCCAGACAGAAACGCCTCGTCTCCATCATAAGGGGTGATGTTGCGCTGAATGAAATCACGGACATCGACGGCACTCTGCCAGCGTCCGGGAATGAAATTCGCCCATTCTTTCATCGAATTTGCGACTTCGGGCATGCCGCGCCGATCGTGCGCCGGCTCTTGCTTCGCTGGGGGCTGCTGTGGCGTTCCCGCGGATCTCTGAGCAGCAATAGCTTCGTCTGGCATGACGGCTTCCTCCCCGGATGCCAATGGGATCTTTGTTCGGCGCAGTCTCAGCCGCCCGGCAACCGTCGGGCGGCTCAGCAGAGCACGAGGTTCTGGGCGAGGCCGGCCTCGCTCGTTTCCTTGTATTTCGGGTTCATGTCCTTCGCAGTGTCCGACAGCGTCTTGATCGTCGTATCGAGATCGACCCGGTGCCGGCTCGCGATCTCGTTGGTCGCGATCATGGCTGCCGTCCAGGCCTTCACGGCGCCGAAGGCGCAGCGCTCGATGCAGGGGACTTGCACATAGCCCGCGACGGGGTCGCAGGTCATGCCGAGATGATGCTCGAGGGCCGACTCGGCTGCATTCTCGATCACGCGTGGCGGGCTGTTCAGGACCTGCGTGATCAGCGCTGCGGCCATCGCGGAGGCGACACCGATCTCGGCCTGGCATCCGCCCTCCGCCGCAGCCAAGGTCGCGTTGTGCTTGCACAGATAGCCGACAGCTAAACCGGCCAACAGGCCTTCCCTGATCTTGTCCATGGGCACCGCGCGGCCGCTTTGCGTCAGGGCATAGACGATGGCCGGCATCACGCCAGCTGATCCGCCGGTCGGTGCAGTGATGACCAGATGGCCGCGGGCGTTCTCCTCGGAGGCGGCGAGGGCAAAGGCCGAAACCAGCCCGATGGCGCGGTCGCTCATATAGGTGTCGCCCATCGCCCGCTCATAGACCGTGGCTGCCTTGGAGTGGAGCTTGATCGGTCCTGGCAGGACATCGTCCTTGTAGGACAGGCCGGTCTTCACGGTAGCGATCATCGCGTTGGCGATCTTGTCCAGAAAGGCGTTGATCTCCTCTTCGTTCCTCCCGGACACGGCGATCTCATTCGCCATCACGACGTCGGCGATGGAGAGGTTGTTAGCCTCCGCGTGCTGCCGCAGCTCGTTCATCGTCGCATAGGGATATTTCGGTTGCCCTTTCCTGGGAGGCTCGTAGCCTTTCCACTCGATGAAACCGCCGCCGACCGAATAATACTCCTGCTCATAGATGGGCTTGTCACCCGCCATGAGCCTGCAGGTCATGGTGTTGGGGTGCGGGAAGTCGCCCTTGGTTGCGTCGTAGATAATGTCGGACAGGGAAAGTTCGAACGACTTGCTTGCGAGTTTCACCGGATAGGTCTGCTGCGGCTTTGCGATCATCTCGTCAAGGAACCGCGGATCCACGGTCGCGGGCTCCTTGCCCACCAGCCCCGCCAGTGCCGCACGCTCGGTGCCGTGGCCCTTGCCTGTGGCGCTCAGGCTGCCGAAGAGGTGAACCTTGAGACCGGTCGCCTGAGCGAGCTGATCTGCCGGAAGTTTCGTGCAGCGCTGATAGAAATCATAGGTGATGCGCATAGGTCCGATTGTATGCGAGCTCGAAGGCCCGGGACCGACCTTGTAGAACTCATCGGCAACAGTCATGACCGGTCCCTTCGATGCCTTGACGACATCGAGATCGGGGGACAGGGCCGAACTCATCTTGAGACCCGCGTCGCCTCCCGCAACCGTCTTCGCCGATTGCTGTGCCGCTGCTTCCGTCGCGGCCTGCTGCGCCCGCGCTTCGGGGGCCCATGTGGTGCCCGTCATCACGGCTGCCGCACCGATGGCGGCGTTGCGCATGAGAAACGCTCGACGGTCGATGCCTGAGGGAGCTTCCAGGGTTTCAGGCGCAGCGGACAGCGGCTGATCGTCCTTGCAGGTCATAGGTGCATCCTCCGGCGTATGGTTGGGCTACGACTTGTGGCGAGCGATCACGCTTCATTCCAAGCTGGGGGATGAGCTCGCCCTTTGGCCCTGTCTTTTGGATGCATTCTAACCGGATTGGCGTCCTGCACTTGATCGGTCAGGACAATCCCTTAACAGTTTGGGCCATGTGCTTCTGCCATCGACGCGATGCGATTGATGCGATGGGAGCGGGGGCTGGTCCTCCTTGCAAGCCATTGCTGCCGAACCGCAGCCTCAGACGCGATCAGCGTATCGCTGACCATCCGGGCAGCTGGCCGGACGTGGATGCAGCAAGGATCAGCGGGTTTTCGAGGCCCGGCCCGACGCCGGATCGATCAGCAGAAATCCCGACAGACCGCCCGCGATGACAAGGGCTCCGGCAAAAAGGAGCGCCGCGCGGAACCCGGCGGCCGGGCTGGTCCCGGCATCGACCACCATTCCCATGACGGCCGGAGCGAGAGGGCCAGCCAATGTCGTAATGGCCGTGTTGATGCCCAGGATCGCTCCGCGCTGCCTGATCGGCGTCACCTCGGCGAGCAGGCAGGGCGCGAGCACGAAGATCACGTTGCATAGAGAGAATGCAAGCACCGCACATAGGATGGTTGCGGTCGATCCCTCGGACTGGGATAGGAGGATCGTAAGCAAGCCTGCGGCGACGGTGCTGGCGCAGGCCAACCATCCACAGGCAATCCCGATCGAGACGCCGCGTTGCTGCAGCCCGTCGGAAATGGCCGATACAAGGGGTAGCAGAACGATCTGGCTGAGGGCCACCAGCACCATGACCCAACTGGCTTGGGCCGGTGTATAGCCGAAAGCCTGGTTCAGGATGGCCGGCAGCCAGACGACAGCCACCGTCAGGAGCCAGTAGCAGAAGAACCCAACGACCTGGATGCCGATGACTGTTCGGCTCCCGAGCAATCGGCTGTACGGCAAGGGCGCCTCCGATGCATCGGCGATCATATTGTCGGGGGTAAGAGATCCCTCCCGGGCCAGCGCAAGCCAGGCGACACACCAGGCGATACCGACAACTCCGAGCAGCCCGAACGCGGCATGCCAGGACCAGGTTGCAATGATGAAGACGATGGCAGGGGCTACAATCCCATTGCCCGACAGGGCTCCGATGGCGATGAGGCTCGTCGGCAAGGCCCGTTTCTCGGCTCGGAACCACTTGTAGGTGGCATGGGCTGCAACCGGATAAGCAGGTCCCTCGCTGAAGCCGAGGGCTATCCTGTTGACGATCAGCGCAGTCACAGAGGCCGAAAACACCAGGGGCAGTTGGCATAGGGACCAGAGCAATGCCATCGCAGCCAGGACCCACTTGGCGGCGACCCGGTTTACCAGGAAGCCGCCGATCACAGCCCCCGCCGAAAACAACGTGAAGAAACTGGCCCCGATCAGGCCGAATTGGGTGTGGCTCAGTCCCAGTTCCTGCATGATCGGTACGGCGGCGAGGCCGAGCACCGCCCTGTCGGCGAAGTTGATCAGCATGAACAGGAACAGCAGGCCTACGACGATCCAGGCATGAGCCGGCTCCGCGGCCCTGATCGTGACCATGGCCGGCGTCTGCGCCTCTTGCATGGCTTCACCCTTCCTTGGTTGAAGGATTCTCTTGTGCCGCGGGAGCCTAAGCGCCTTCTAACGATGGTCGTTGGGTGTTCCTGGTGCTCAGCGCAGCCATCATATGAAGGCCTGATCCAAGTCAATGATTGCCTGGAACTGGCATTTTTTCAATGTCCTAAATTGTCAAAGCGTCGTCCCCAGCGGTCAAGCACGGCTCGCCGGCCGAGCTAGGTTGGCATCGAAGACAGGGGATCAGGCACACTATAGTCCTGAGTCTCAACCATTTCGCCGGCAACATCCAACACGGAGAAGGCACCGCGGTCGGTGAGATGCCATCCCTGCCTTGGCTCGCGGTCCGCTGAGGAGGTACAGATGCAAATACTGCGCAAGACAGGGATGAGGGCCTGCCAAGCCCTTTTGACTGCCGGCATATCGATGACGATGGGTTTGCAAGCCTGGGCGCAAACGGTGCCTGCGCCCCGGCCCGTGGGGCGTGTTTCCATCGATCAGGCGCAACTCGCCTTCATCGGCAGCGCGGCAGTCGGAGGTGGCACACTGTTCTTCCGCGGGCGCTCCTATCGGTTCACGATCAATGGCCTTGGCATTGGCGGTATCGGCGCCTCAAAGATCAAAGCAACCGGCGATGTCTACCAACTCTCCCGGGTCTCGGACATCGAGGGTGTTTACGGGCAGGTCCGTCTCGGATGGGCCCTGGCGAACCAGGGCGACGGCCGGGTCTGGCTGCAGAACGACAAAGGGGTCGTCCTGAGGCTGCGTACGAAGCGCGAGGGCCTGATCCTGGCTGCCGGGGCCGATGCCGTCCGGATCCAGCTCCGGTGAGCGGGGGGCAAGCCCTTTAGGGGCGGACACGGCAGGCACCTGGGGACTGCTCCAGCTGTGCTCCGAAATGTCGGCAACTGGCCCGCTCGGTCTCAGCCGAGCGGGCCTCGGCTTGGCCTGCCTGGCTACACCTTCACGAGGATCCCTAATAATACCGGCGATAGGCCACACGGGGCCTGAGATAGCGCGGGCCGTAGTAGCCGCGATAGGCGCCATAGTAGCGAGGTCCATAATATGCAGGCCTCGGGTAATAGCGCGGTCCGTAATAGACCCGGCGCGGGTAATAGCGCGGAGCGTAATAGACGGGCCGCGGATAGTAGTAGGCGGGGCGTGGGTAATAGTAGCCCGGCCATGGGGCGTAGGCGGGATATCCATAGCCATAGGCCGGGTAGCCCCATCCGTAGCCATAGGCGGGCGCTGTCGCCGCGGCGGTAATCAGGCCGCCGAGGATTGCTCCGCCGATCAGCCCTGCCGCGACGGCGCCACCGCCGCCCCATCCGCCGTGTCGGTAGTAACCGCCATAGCCCCAGCCGCCACGCCAGTACTGCGCGTTGGCCGTCCCGACGCTGCCGGTCAGGATCACCGCAGCTGCGGCGAGTGTCGCGAGTTTCTTCATGACAGCCTCCAACGGCTTGGTGTCCAGCCCCCTTTGCACCCGCCCTCCGGGCGTGCTGTCCGCTATCGTCGAATGGGCTGGAAGGAGCAGGCCTAGCAGGCTCCCCGCCGCTACGAAGACAACGGATCGTTTCCACGACAATCTCAAGTCAGCCACCATCGAGTCCCGGCTGGGTCCCTAGGCGATGGGGCATGCGTCCGGTGCCTCCGATATGCGGCCTCCATGAGCCCGGGTGCGCCGCCGGCCGGTCAACAGGAGTGCCTCGTTAACTCGCAGGACTTTCGCCGTCTTTAGCAGGTCAGCATACATCCGGGAGGCGAATGTGCTTGATCGATTGTGACAGAGTCTTGACAGTTTCGGACGAGCTTTCGGCCCTTCTGAGGCTGGAAAACGCGTTTGACTACGCCGCTTCGATGAACCTCATCGAGAGCACCGCCGGTACTCGGTCCCGGTCGTGTCCTGCTCATTGAAGTAGCGCCTGAGCGTGCCATCCGGCTGCATCGCCATGAGAACTCTCACTTCACTGCCTGCAACGGCATTGGCGCAGTCCAGAGTAACGCGCTGTCGGTCTCCATTCGGCTTGGCCGATTTGATGCGGCACGTTGCCTGGGGAGTCCTGAGGCGGTTGCCGGTGACGATGAAGGCGGGCGCAAAAAGATCGACCGGCTTTTTGAACGACGTCCCTTTGCCTGCGGTCGAGTAAACCTCTGTGCAATCGGTGCTGCCCGACAGCCAGGCGCCCTGTAAGGCGGACAGCCCGCTCTGAGCCATTGCGTCCGAGATGGTCAAGCCCGCGAAAAATCCCGCAACAGCGAAAAACACAGCTATTCTCATCGTGATCTCCCCAATCCCAAGACATTCACCCTCTGCACTCGCCGCTGCACGACTGTAGGCGAGCGGCAGCGCCATGCTTGACGGAAGGGGACAATCCCTTGGCAATTTGGGCCATCGAAATCACCGCGGTTCAGGGGCTCGAGTTCGGCGATGCGCTGCCGGAAGCCGGAAGCTGCCAAGTCGCTGCAGGATGACCATAGGGGACAAATGCCCATGAGAAGGTCTCGCGGAAAACGGCGAAGCCGGTGGTGGCATCTTCAGGTTTCCGGCCTGTAATCCATTCCCTGGGATGCGGTGGCAGCGCAAACAACCTCGGGTTACATCCGCCTACCCATTGTGGGGTATTTTGCGCAGAGACTCGGCGTCAATGGGAACCTGTGTCTATCCCTCCTTTGATGCGCCTTAGCTCTTCTGGGGATCTGTGAGATTGCAGTGGGTTAGTGCAGCTTAAATGATGCCTGTCGCGCCCTCGTGATCATTGCGTCGCATATGGATGCGCCGGGGGAGTACCGAGTCCAGGGAAGGAAATGTGCTCGTGGAGAACGAGAAAGCGGCTCGCACAATCGCATACGGTGCGGCTTCGGCCCTCAACGACGGTACCGAGCCTGAAGTCGAACTTACGCTCGGCCAGGCCATCGCTCGGAATGCCACGCTGCTTCCGCACCAGGCCGCTATCGTGTCCGCCGCATTCTCGCCTCTGACCTACCGAGATCTCCAGGCGCAGCTGAACGGGATCCGTCGGCGGCTGCGCCAAGCCGGGTTCGATTGCAGCGCTCGGATCGGTGTGTTCATGCCGGCGGGTCCGGAAGCTGCCCTCGCGATCGTGGCGGTGGCCTGCTGCACCATCGCGGTTCCGCTCGATCCGAGGCTAACCCCTGGAGAGATCGACCAGCGCCTCGATCTGCTGCACCTCGACGCTCTTCTCGTTCCGCAAGGGAGCGCCTCTGAGGCTCGCGCGATCGCCGAGCGCAGAGGGATCGCTATCCTCGAAGCAATTCCCGCCGGACAGGGACGGCTCGGGCTGGACATCGCCGAACGGGCCGGCCGCGCTCCTGCTCCGGATACGGAGCCCTCTCCGTGCTCACCGGCCTTCATTCTGCAGACGTCGGGCACGACCGCGGAACCGAAGCTGATCCCTTTCAGCCATGGCAACATGCTGGCGGCGGCGGCACGGCTTAAGACCTGGTTCAGGCTCACATCGCAGGACCGCTGCCTGAGCGCCTCGCCGCCATACTATTCGCACGGGCTCAAAGTGACGATCTTCACGCCCCTGCTCACCGGTGGAAGCATCGCGTTTCCGGCGAGTGCAAGCATCGTGGACCTGACTGAATGGTTCGATGCCTTGCGGCCGACCTGGTACTCGGCGGGGCCGACGCTCCACAGCGCCGTGCTGGACAAGGCGAGGAACCTTGCAGATGCGCAGGCGATCCATACCCTGCGCGTGATCTCATCCGGCGGAGCGCCTCTCCCGCAAGCAGTCCTGAACGGTCTGGTGCAGGTTCTGGGCGTACCGGTACTGGAGCATTACGGTTCCAGTGAAGCCGCGCAGGTCGCCAGCAACCAATTGTCCCCCGGCCCGAACAGGCCAGGGACCTGCGGGCTGCCCTGGCCGGGGACGGTCATCATCGCCGGGGAGGATGGAAGCGCGCTGCCGGTTGGCGAACAAGGCGAGGTCTGGGTTCGCGGCGCCACCGTGACGATGGGCTATCTCAATGCGCAGGATCTCAATCGCTCCGCCTTCGTCGACGGCTGGTTTCGCACGGGCGACATCGGCAGTCTCGACGAAGCCGGGTTCCTGTCCCTGCACGGCCGTCTCAATGAGCTCATCAATCGAGGCGGAGAAAAAATCGCTCCGTCCGAGACGGATGCCGCGCTCCTGCGCCATCCAGCAGTCGCCGAGGCCGCAACATTCGCTGTCTCTCACCCTCGCCTCGGCGAGGACATCGCCGCCGCAGTCGTCCTCCATCCCGATGCGCGCGGGGCCACGCCTGCCGGCCTCCGTCAGTTTCTTCAGGGCGAGCTTTCCTCCTTCAAGATCCCACGACGCATCCACATTCTCGACCAACTGCCCAAGGGGACGACGGGCAAGGTGCAGCGTCGTCGCCTGAGCGAGGCCCTTTGCGCGGCGTCCCACAGGTCAACGGGATGCGCTCCTGTCGCAGATGGAAGACCACAGAACTTAAAAGCTGAACTTTTGAGATTGTGGCGGAGGCTGCTCAAAACCGAGTCCTTGTCGGACAACGACGACTTCTTCGAGTGCGGCGGCGATTCCCTCCTGGCAACGGAGATGCTCATGGAGGCCGAACGTCTCGTCGGCCATCCCGTGCCGGAAGAAATCATGGTCGGTGCCGCAACGATCCGTGAGCTTCTCTCGCGGATCGCCGAACACGGGGCCATGCCTGAGACGCCCTTGTACCCATTCCACGCCGATGGCGGCCGGCCGCCCCTCTACTTCTTTCACGGAGACTTCGCGAGCGGCGGCTTGTGCGTCCGGCGGATGGTGCAGCTTCTGGGACCCGACCAGCCGATCACCACCATTGATCCCCACGGCCTCTACGGCGAGACGACACCGGAATCGATAGAAGCAATGGCGGCCGACCGGCTGCCGCTCATTCTCGAAAGGCACGCGGGCGGCCCGATCCTCCTGGGAGGATATTGCAACGGAGCCCTGGTGGCGTTCGAAGCGGCCCGCCTGCTGATGGCAGCGGGGCATAGGGTCGAGATGGTCGCGATGGTCGACCCGCCGACCGTCAATGCTCGCCCGGTGATGCGGACATTGCTTCGGCTGTTGGAGCCGGTCGTTTCGCGGCAATGCCTAGGGCAGGTCTATGATCAGATGGGCCGGTTGGAACGGATGCTCCGGATGACGCCCAGCGAACTTCTCGCCAAGGTGCATACGCAACGCAAGACAGACAGGCAGCTTCTGCAACAGCGGCGATGGCATCCCTATACAATCGCGATGGCGCAGTACCGGCCGACGCCGGTCGATGTGCCCGTGATCTTTTTCTCGGCTGGCCACGATGGCCGAGCATGGCGCCGCCTCAGCCCCCGGATCGAGATTGTCGAAATGCCGGTCGGGCATGATCACTGCCTGAGTAGCGGCGCCGAGCTCCTGGTGAAACACCTGAGGCTATGGATCGACGCCATGGCCGTTAACATGCTCCCACAGAAATGAGCAGGCGCATTGCCGCACTGTCGCCGTGAAGCGCTATTCCACGGCCCCTGCTGCCGAGGGCGCTCGACAGATGAGGAGCGGACCGCGAGTATCGCAAACCTTTCCTGCGACGGATCGTTGGAGCAAGGCATCGATCTGACGCGCTGCTCAGGATTGGCAAAGCCGCCGGGCCATGGTCAACTTGCCTCGTGGCGGGCGATCCTGTCGATGGAGACCTCATGCAGGACCCGACCCGTATGCTGGAAGGACGTGATGTTGGCTATCGTCGTCTCGGCGATATTCGTAAGGGCCTCGACGGTGAAGAAGGCCTGATGGCCGGTGATCAGCACGTTCGGAAAGGTCAGGAGGCGAGCGAACACGTCATCGTCGATGACGCGGTTTGACAGATCCTCGAAAAAGAGGTCCGTCTCTTCTTCATAGACGTCGAGACCGAGGCTGCCGATTATGCCATCCTTGAGCCCTCTCAGCACGACTCTCGTGTCGATCACGGCTCCCCGGCTGGTGTTGATCAACATCGCCCCGGGTTTCATCCTGCCTACGGTGCGGGCCCCGATCAGGTGATGCGTGGCGGGCGTGAGCGGGCAATGAAGGGTAACGATATCGGACGATTCAAGCAGATCCTCCAGGGGGACGTAGCGGACACCCATTGCCTGGCAAACGGGATTGGGCTGAGGGTCGTAGGCCAGCAAGGTGCATCCGAAGCCGATCAGGATCCGGCTGACGATTTCCCCAATCTGGCCGGTGCCCACCACGCCTGCGGTCTTGCCGGCAAGGTCGAAGCCGAGCAGGCCCTCAAGGGAGAAGTTGCCTTCCCTCACGCGATTGTAGGCCCGATGAGTCTTCCGGTTGAGCGTGAGAATGAGGGCGAGGGTGTGCTCGGCCACCGCATGGGGCGAATAGGCTGGCACCCGGGCCACGGTGATCCCTACGCTCCGCGCCGCCTCCAGATCGACATTGTTGAACCCGGCCGCCCGAAGGGCAACGAGCCGGATCCCCATGGAAGCGAGACTGGAGAGCACGGCTGCATTCACCTCGTCGTTGACGAAGGCGCACACGGCCACGCTGCCGGCCGCCAGGCGGCTGGTGTCGGCGGACAGCCGGGTCTCGAGGTAGGAAAGCTGGTGCAGCCCCGCGCCATTGGCAGCATCGAGAAAGCGGCGGTCATAGGGTTTCGTGCTGAAGACGGTCACATCCATACGAGCAGTCCTCTCCTGTCCTGATGAGCGCCAGTTCCGAACGCTTGCCCCAGGGATCGAGAGTCCGAGGGCAGGTCATGTTCAGCGAAAACCACTCGCAACCCGCCGTTCCCGAGCCCCAGACCGCAATATGGTCCGATCCGCGAGCATCTTCCAGATCCCGTCGTCGGAGCCAGCGACGGGTCGGCCCGACCTTGGCGGTAGCATCCGGCCGTGTTCCGGCGCCCGCCAGTCTCATGCCATGGTTCGACCTTTGGCGGTTTGCGCCAGATCAAGGCCATGGCACCGCTTCCGGCTCATGGTGACCGGGATGAGCTCCGGCACAAGGTCGTGTCCGGATACGCAGAGGGAGCGAGCGATGATTCGAGATATCATGGTGCATCTCGATGGGAGCGCTTCGGACGAGGTCCGATTGGAATACGGCCAAGTCATCGCATCGACGTTTCAGGCCTACCTGATCGGAATGCTCACCAATCCGCTGCCCGATCTCGCCATTCCGATGCCGATGGATGGCGGTGCGGCCGCGATACAGGTGCTGACCGATTTGGAGAACCAGGCTCGGAATGATGGTGATGCGGCGGCCCGGCGCCTGACGGAGCGGCTGGCAAGCCTCCAGGTGCAGACCGAGTTGCGCCGCTGTGACGAGACGTTCGGGCCCCTGCTGTCGAACGTGGTGGTGCAGGCGCGGTGTGCCGATCTCTTCATCGCCACGCGACCCTATGGCGAGGCGGACGCGTCCCTTTGGACGGATCTCGTCGAGGCCGTTCTCTTCGGCAGCGGGCGAGCGCTCCTGCTCGTGCCGCCCACCCCTTACCGGCCCCGGCCGATCCGGACCGTGCTGGTGGCTTGGAACGGCAGTCGGGAGGCCGCCCGCGCCCTGCGCGAATGCTTGGACCTGATCGAGCATGCATCGCGGACAATCGTCCTTCTCGTCGACCCTCCGGCCGACATGGCTCGGGGAGCGGACGTGGAGCCTCATCTCGCCCGGCATGGCGTGGCCGCGGAAGTGGTCAGAACCGAAAGCCGGGAGCGGGGCATCGGCGACACCATCCTCGACGAGGCAAGACGGCTCTCCGCGGATCTCATCGTCATGGGCGGGTACGGTCACGCCCGCCTAAGGGAGCAGGTTTTCGGCGGGGCAACGCGTGACGTGCTCACCGCGTCGGACATCCCGCTGCTGATGGCGCATTGATCTCCGCCGCGGACTCCTCCAGGCTTCCGGACATGCCCGCCATCGGCCCGTCCTCCTGGTGAAACCTTGACAGGAATCAATCGCAACGGCTCGACCGGAATGTACTAAGATGCGATCTTTCCGTCCGCCCGATAGGCCATTCCCAGGAGTTTTCGTTGTCGCTTCGCCTTCACTTCCATGGCGCCGCCCGCACCGTGACGGGCTCCTGCTTCCTGCTCGAGACGGAAACGGCCCGCGTTTTGATCGATTGCGGAATGTTTCAGGGCTCTAAGGAGGAGAGGGAGCTCAATTATCAGCATTTCCCGTTCCGCGCGGCCGGAATCAGCGCGCTTTGTCTCACCCATGCCCATATTGACCACAGCGGTCTCGTGCCGAAGCTCGTGAAGGCCGGCTTTGACGGCCCGATCTATGCGACAACCGGAACGACCGATCTCGCGTCCATCATGCTTCCGGACTCGGGCTACATCCAGGAGATCGAGGTCAATCAGCTCAACCGCCGCAACAGCCGCCGGGGCCGGGAAACGGTGTCACCGATCTACACGCAGGAGGAGGCGATTGCGTCCCTCCAGCAGTTCCGTAACGTGACCTATGGCCAGTGGCAGGAGGTGGCCCCCGGCTTCCGTGCACGCTACTGGAATGCGGGTCATCTTCTAGGCTCGGCCTCCATCGAGATGGAGGTGACGTACGGCGGTAACGAGAAGCCGGTGCGCCTTCTCTTCTCCGGCGATATCGGACCCGACCACAAGCTCCTTCAGCCCGATCCCGAGGGCCCGCGCGACCTCGATTACGTTATCCTCGAATCCACCTATGGCGATACGGACCGGGCCGGCACCACCATTGAGCGTCGCCGCCGGATGCTGAGGGACGAGGTGAAGGCTGCGATGCACCCGAGTGGAGTGCTGCTCATTCCATCCTTCGCCGTCGAAAGGACGCAGGAACTCCTCGTCGATCTGATGGAGCTTATGGAAGCGGGCGAACTGCCGGACATCCCGGTCTTCATCGACTCGCCCCTGGCCTCGAAGGCCAGCGCCATCTTCAGGCGGCATGCCAAGGAGCTCCGGAACGGCTCCGACTTGGTGCAGGCGCTCGAGTCCCGATGGGTCCGCTTCACGGAGACCGTGGAGCAGAGCAAGGCCATCGACCGCATTCACAGCTTCCACATCGTGATTGCGGCTAGTGGCATGTGCGAGGCGGGCCGCATCCGGCATCACCTAAAGGCGTGGCTCTGGCGGGACGAGGCGACTGTTCTCTTCGTCGGTTTCCAGGCGCAGGGAACGCTGGGGCGGATCCTGCAGGATGGCGCATCGAAGGTGCGGATCCATGGCGAGGAGGTGAGGGTCCGTGCCCGCATGCGGACGCTCGACCTCTACTCGGGTCATGCCGATGGGCCGGAACTGAAGGCTTGGCTCACCGAGCGCCTTCCAGTCCGGCGCGGGGTCTTCCTCGTGCATGGGGAAGATCCTGCCCTCCAGGCGCTGCAATCGTCGCTGACCGAACTCGACCATGTGCCTGGCCCAATCATTCCGGAGATTGACGAGGGCTACGATCTGGCAGGGGGTCGGGCGGCAAGGATCGAGCCTCGTGAGGAGCGCCTGCCGGGCGTGAGCGCCGGTCATCGGGATTGGCACAACGATTACGCTGAGCTGCTTCTCGAGATCAACGAAGCCGTTGAGGCGGCGGCCGATCGAAAAGCCAAGGGTGTCATTATCAGGCGCATCAGGGAGGCTCTTAAAGGCGAGAATAGGGAATAGGGCGGATGACCGCCCCATCGCCGATTCCGCGGAGGATCGAGCGGGGTCGGCTTCGAGTGCCGCTTGCCTCTAAGTTTTTTGTCTCTTAGCTTTGTCACAATGACATGGCCTCTTTTGAGATGCGCCATGTCCGGGAGGAACCCATGCTCCATCGCATCACGCTCCATCTGGCCCGCGGCAAGCAGTTTCCGGAGGGCAGTTCGCGGTACGGCTACGAGATCACCGCGCCGCTCGACGAGCAGGGCCGTCTCGATCAGGAGGAATGGGCGGACAGGCGTGCCTATTGCCGTGTCCGCCGCTTCTGGGCCGAGGATGGCGATCGCCAAGGCGTACTGGTCCATCGGCCTGGCGGCGCGGGCGGTGCGACCTGGATGATCGACTACAACCAGGATCGGCCCGGCGACGAGGAAGCTGGCTACCATCTGCATCAGCATCGCTTCGTCGAGGGCGAATACATCACGATCGAGGACGATGATGGGAAGCCATATACGTTCCAGGTCGTCTCGGTGACGCCGGCAGAACGTGAAAGAGAATAGGAGCATCGATCATGAAGCGGATCGCACTTCTCTGCTTTGTCCTTACATGTGCTTCGTCGGCCGCCATGGCTCAGTCGGGACGCGTGCAGCGCGGATTCACGTTCGCGCAGACGAACTGCTCCCAATGCCATGCCATCGGCCGTGTCGGGGAAAGCCCCATTCCCGAAGCGCCGCCCTTCCGGACCCTGCACAGTCGCTATCCCATCGAGGACCTCGCCGAGGCTTTCGCGGAGGGCATCACGACGGGACATCCCTCCATGCCCCAGTTCCAGCTCGATCCGGCACAGATCAACGATCTTCTCGCCTATCTGGAGTCCATTCAGGGCTAAACCCATCGTCGAAAAATGCCGTTCGAGCCGCGCCGCCCTCCTGCTCAATAGGAAAGGAACAAGGGAACCGGCGCGCTCGCGAGCATCGACTGGGTCGTCCCTCCAAGCACCATTTCGCGCAGGCGCGAATGGACATAGGCTCCCATCACGATCATGTCGGCATGAGTCAGACGGGCATGGTTACGCAACGTCTCAGCCACGTTCCCGTCGATAGCCGGCAGTGCCAAGACATTCACGGCGACGCCATGGCGAGCGAGATGTGGCGCGATTTCGGCGCCAGGCACCGTGTTCGCCAAGTCCTTTTCCCCCGTAATGCTGACCAACTCGACTTGTGCAGCGGCCCGCAAGAACGGCAGTGCATCATTGAGGGTGCGCGCCGCCTTGGCGCTGCCATCCCATGCCACGATGATCCGATCGCCTGAGAAAACCTCAAGGCCCGGCGGCACAACGATGAGAGGCCGACCGCTCTCCATCAGCACGGACTCGATCAGGCCCCGGTCGACGGCCATGGAAACCGGCTCCGCGTCGAGAATCGTCATGTCATGGGTGCGGGCGAGGGAGGCGAAGCTCTTGATGAGGGCAGGGTAAGCGAGTTGCGGCGCCTGCGTGGTGCAGGCGAGCCCCGATGCGGCTGCGGCCTTCTGGGCGGCATCGGCAACGGCGCGTGCAAGGTCGTCCAGCCGACGGTTCTCTTTTGCCACAAGCTGTTCGGCAAAGTTGCTGATGAAGGCATGCGTCACGAGCAATTTCAAAGACGCCGCCTGGACGGTGACGTGAGCGTCCGTCTGCCGGGCGAGCGAGAACCCGTAGGCGAGGGCGGAGGAGCGTTCTTCTGCATCCCCTTCCTCCGTAACCCCGATCAGGATGCTGCGGATGTTCTGGATCATGGCTTCCTCCTGCTGAGAATGTGCTTCGGCTTGTGAAGGGAACGGCATCTGCTTTTTCCTGCGTCAAGGGATCAGGACCGCGGCTCCCTGGAGACGTCCGGATCGCAGGTCGTCCAGTGCCTCATTTGCGGCATTCAGGGGATAGCGCACCGTGTGTGTCCTGATTGGGGCCTTGGGAGCGATCGCCAGGAAATCCACGGCATCCTGGCGGGTGAGGTTGGCGACGGACACGACCTGCCGCTCCTCCCAGAGAAGCCGGTAGGGAAATTGCGGGATGTCACTCATGTGGATGCCACCGCACACCACGCGTCCGCCTTTCCGCACGGCGCCGAGCGCCAACGGAACGAGATCGCCCACGGGCGCGAAGATGATCGCCGCGTCAAGGCGTTCGGGAGGCTCCTGATCGGAATCACCCGCCCAGGCAGAACCGAGCGTGCGGGCAAAATCCTGGGCGGCGATGTCGCCCGGGCGTGTAAAGGCAAAGACACGCCGCCCTTGCCATGTGCAGACCTGGGTGATGATGTGACCCGCTGCGCCGAACCCGTAGATGCCGATCTTTTCTCCGGGACCCGCGGCGACCAGCGAGCGCCAGCCGATCAATCCTGCGCAGAGGAGCGGGGCCATGGCAGCGGGATCGCCTTCGTCCGGCAGGCTGAAGGCATAGGTCTCATCGGCTATCGCGTGGGAGGCAAAGCCGCCGTCACGGGTGTAACCCGTGAACAAGGGCTCATCGCACAGGTTTTCATGTCCCGAGACGCAGTAGGGGCAATGCCCGCAGGTATGGCCGAGCCAGGGAATGCCGACGCGCTCCCCCAGTTGATGATGGCGGACACCGGATCCGAGCGCCTCCACGCGCCCCACGATCTCATGGCCGGGAATGAGGGGCAGTTTGGGTTGCAGCAGGTCGCCATCGACCACGTGGAGATCGGTCCGGCACACCGCGCAGGCCTCCACCGCAACGCGGATTTCGCCCGGCCCAGGCGACGGCACCGGTCGCTCTTCCATTGCCAAAGGCATTCGCATCTTGTGGAGGACCATGGCCTTCATGGGGCAGCCTCAATGAAACGCGGCTTCCGCCCTCTTGCCGAGCGCCTCGACTTCCCTGACATATGGGGCGCGCCGCGTGCAATGGGTTTCCCAGAGGTCGGCGATCAGCTGCTCCTTGCGGATATCGTCCAGGTCCCCGCTCTCGATCACCAGCAGGCTGCTCGCATGGGCGACATCCAGGTCGGCGAGGGTTGCCAGCAGCGACTGGAGCCTCGGGAGGATGTCCGGCTCATAGACCCGGTACCCCTTCCGCTTGCCTGAAACGGGCGAGCGCACGTCACCGATTGTCATGAAGCCCTCCGCAGTTAAGTCGGTCCGTGAAGAGGCTGATCGTCCTTGAACGGGTCGGGCGATCGGGCAGCTTGGCGGTAGACCGAAGGATCGTTCTCAACGAATTCGGACACATCATGGGCGCCTTCTCCAGCCCAGGCATTGACACAAATCAACGCAGATCGGCAGAGAACGAAGGTCTGTCAGCCATCATGGGCGCAGCCATCCGGCAGGCTCCGCACCATGGCCTCGGCCGTAATATCGTGAGGGCCGGATCGGCCTGCCGCCGCAAAAGCCCTGCTCGTGAGGCCGATAGCCGACTCCATGGCTGGCCTTGCCTTCATCCCATGGTAGCATGTCTCACGATTCACTCTGGCAGGCCAAGGTTGTACGCATGGGGCACGACCATCACCATCATGATCATGACGACCACAGCCGCCTATCGGAGATCGAGTTGCGCGTGCGTGCGCTCGAATCCATTCTGGTCGAAAAGGGATATGTAGACCCGGCAGCCATCGACGCTCTGGTGGAGACGTACGAGATCAAGGTGGGGCCCCGCAACGGGGCCAGGGTCGTGGCCAAGGCCTGGGCAGATCCGGCATACCGCGCGTGGCTCCTGAGCGATGCGACGGCAGCCATCGCCTCGCTGGGCTTTGTCGGGCGCCAGGGTGAGCACATGGTGGCGGTCGAGAACACCCCGGACGAGCACAACATGGTCGTCTGCACCCTGTGCTCCTGCTATCCTTGGCCCGTCCTCGGGCTGCCCCCGGTCTGGTACAAGTCCGCACCTTACCGGTCCCGGGCCGTGCTCGACCCGCGCGGCGTTCTGGCCGAGTTCGGCGTGAGCCTGCCGGAGACCACTCGCATTCGCGTCTGGGACTCGACCGCCGAGGTCCGGTACCTGGTGATTCCGATGCGTCCGGAGGGAACTGAAGGGATGGGCGAGGAGGCTCTGGCCGACCTCGTGACCCGGGATTCCATGATCGGCACGGGCTTGGCCCTGCGACCGGAGGCTTTGCGATGAACGGCGCACAGGATCTCGGCGGCATGATGGGGTTCGGGCCGGTCGCGGTCGAACAGGACGAGCCCTGGTTCCATGCCGCATGGGAGCGGCGGGCCTTTGGCGTGACCCTGGCCATGGGCGCCACGGGCAGC
The DNA here is from genome assembly GCA_023386155.1 of Pseudomonadota bacterium. GTDB lineage: Bacteria > Pseudomonadota > Alphaproteobacteria > Rhizobiales > Beijerinckiaceae > Microvirga. Next base: position 21,876 of record JAEWKH010000114.1, on the reverse strand, counting down.
TGGAATCTCGACATGAGCCGTCATGCCCGCGAGTCCCTGCCGCCCCCTGAATACCTCACTTCGAGCTATTACGAGATCTGGATCAAGGGTCTTGAAAAGCTGGTCGTCAAGGCTGGGCTCGTCTCGCCGGAAGAATTGAGACTCGGAAAGGCCCTTGACGAGCCGGTACCGGTCAAGCGCGTCCTCAAGGCGGACGATGTCCCGACGGTGCTGGCCCGCGGCGGCCCTACCGAGCGCCGGATCGAGCAGCCGGCGCGCTTCGCGGTCGGGGATCATGTCCTGACGCGCAACATGCACCCCACGGGCCACACCCGGCTGCCCCGCTATGCCCGCGGCAAGAGGGGGGTGGTTGAACGGGTGCATGGCGCACACGTGTTCCCGGACACGAATGCCCGGTCTCAGGGCGAAAACCCGCAATGGCTCTACACCATCAGCTTTGCGGGCCGGGAGTTGTGGGGTGAGGAAGCCGATCCGGCCCTCGTCGTGTCCATCGATGCATGGGAGAGCTATCTTGAGCCCGCATGAGGAACTTGCCCGAGCGGCAGCCGAGGTGACGCCGATCCCTCGCGGCGATGACGGTGAGCCCGTCTTCCGCGAGCCCTGGGAGGCGCAAGCCTTCGCCATGACGCTGGTCTTGTACGAGCGTGGGCTGTTCACCTGGTCGGAATGGGCCGCCGCGCTGTCAGCGGAGATCAAGCGGGCCCAGGCTGCTGGCGATTGCGACGACGGTTCGACCTACTACCGGCATTGGCTCTCCGCGATCGAACATCTGGTCAGCGCCAAGGGAATTGCGAGCGGATCGGCTCTGGCGGCCCGGCGGCAGGCCTGGGATCGCGCTGCGCACGCGACGCCTCATGGCCAGCCGATCCTGCTCGAGAACGATCCGCTTCGATAGTTGAGGGGACCGGTCATCCGGCATCGCTCCCCAACTGGCCGACCTTCTCCGGGCTGGCAACTCCCTTCTCGATCGGGCTTTCGCCCGCGTGAACCGTTCGCAATGCTTTGATGACGAGCGGATCCAGCCCGGCGCCTCCCTGGCTGGCATGTGCCAGAATGGCTTTGCGCATGTCCGGGGTCCAAAAGGCGATGAGGTGGTCGCGGATCCCGGCCAGGGCCTTGTCTTCCGGATAGGAGCGGAAGAAGCTCGCGATCTGGTTGGCCATGCGGGTCAACTTCTCGATGCTCATGGGACGCGTCCTGCGATTGAGCCATAGCGCCTATTGTGCGGCATCGAGGCGAGTCCCAATCTGCTTCAGCGCGATATCCTCCTCGTAGAAGCGTGCCTGCCAGTCGGAGGCGCGGTTGGTCTTGCGGACCTGGACGGCCGTGACCTTATATTCGGGGCAGTTGGTCGCCCAGTCGGAGTAATCGGTGGTGATGACATTCGCGCCGGTCTTGGCGTGATGGAACGTCGTATAGACCACACCCGGCTGCATCCGCTCGCTGATCTGGGCCCGCAGGGCGATATCGCCCGAACGGCTCTCCAGGGCCACGAGATCACCGTCGACGATGCCACGGCTCTCCGCGTCGAAGGGATGGATCTCGAGCACATCCTCGGGATGCCATAAACTGTTGGCCGTTCGTCGTGTCTGGGCCCCGACATTGTATTGCGTCAGAATGCGTCCCGTCGTCAGGATCAGCGGGAAGCGCGGACCTGTCCGTTCCTCGGTGGGCACGAATTCCGTGATCATGAACTTGCCCTTGCCGCGCACGAAGCGATCCACGTGCATTGTCGGCGTGCCGTAAGGAGCGGCGTCATTGCAAGGCCATTGAATCGAGCCCAGCATGTCCAGCTTCTCGTAGGAGACGCCTGCGAAGCTCGGCGTCAGCCGGGCGATCTCGTCCATGATTTCGCTCGGATGCTCGTAGCTCATCGGGAAGCCGAGCGACTTGGACAAGGCGATGGTCACCTCCCAATCGGCCATGCCGCCCAAGGGCCGCATGACCTTGCGCACCCGGTTGATGCGCCGCTCGGCATTGGTGAACGTCCCGTCCTTCTCCAGGAAGGAGGAACCGGGCAGGAAGACATGGGCGTATTTGGCGGTCTCGTTCAGGAAGATGTCCTGGATCACCACGCATTCCATGGCCCTCAGGCCCGCCGTCACGTGCTGGGTGTCGGGGTCAGACTGCGCGATATCCTCGCCCTGGATGTAGAGCGCCTTGAAGGTGCCGGTCACCGCCTCGTCCAGCATGTTGGGAATGCGAAGGCCGGGCTCGCTGTCGAGTTCGACGCCCCAGAAGGCTTCGAACATCTGCCGGGTCGCATCGTCGGACACGTGCCGGTAGCCGGAGAACTCGTGCGGGAAGGACCCCATGTCGCAGGAGCCCTGCACGTTGTTCTGACCGCGCAGCGGGTTCACGCCCACACCCAGTCGGCCGATATTGCCGGTCGCCATGGCAAGGTTCGCCATGCCCATGACCATAGTCGAGCCCTGGCTGTGCTCGGTGACGCCCAATCCGTAATAGATCGCCGAGTTGCGGGCATTCGCGTAGAGGCGCGCCGCTCCTCTGACATCGGCGGCCGGGACACCGGTGAACTCCTCCGTTGCCTCCGGTGAGTTCCGCTCGTCGGCGATGAAGCGGGCCCAGACCTCGAAGTCGTCGAGGTCGCAGCGCTCACGCACGTAATCCTCATCGATCAGCCCCTCCGTCACGATCACATGAGCGATGGCGTTGATCATGGCGACATTGGTGCCGGGCTTCAGGGGCAGATGGAAATCGGCCTTCACGTGCGGCGCTTCCACGAGATCGATCCGGCGTGGGTCGATGACGATCAGGCGGGCGCCGTCCCGGAGACGCCGCTTCATGCGCGATGCGAAGACCGGATGCCCGTCCGTGGGGTTCGCGCCGATGACCACGATGACGTCGGCCTCCGCGACGGACGCGAAATCCTGTGTGCCGGCCGAGGTTCCGAGGGTCGTCTTCAGGCCGTAGCCGGTCGGCGAATGGCAGACGCGGGCGCATGTATCGACGTTGTTGTTGCCGAAGCCTGCGCGGACCAGCTTCTGCACCAGAAATGTCTCTTCGTTGGTGCAGCGGGAGGAGGTGATGCCTCCGATGGAATTGCGGCCATACTTGGCCTGGATCCGCTTGAACTCGCTGGCGGCATGGGCGAGCGCCTCTTCCCATGAGACCTCGCGCCACGGATCCGTGATCCTCTCGCGGATCATCGGCTTGGTGATGCGATCCTTGTGCGTGGCATAGCCCCAGGCGAAGCGGCCCTTGACGCAGGAATGGCCCTCATTCGCCTTGCCGCCCTTGTAGGGGACCATGCGGACGACTGTTTCGCCCTTCATCTCCGCCTTGAACGAGCAGCCGACGCCGCAATAGGCGCAGGTGGTCACGACTGAATGTTCCGGCGTGCCGAGTTCGATCACGCTCTTCTCGTTGAGGGTCGCGGTCGGGCAGGCCTGCACACAGGCTCCGCAGGAGACGCATTCCGAGCCGAAGAAATCGAGGCCGCCCGGCGACACGCGGGAATCGAAGCCACGCCCCTGGATGGTGAGCGCGAAGGTTCCCTGAGTTTCCTCGCATGCGCGAACGCAGCGCGAGCAGACGATGCATTTCGAATCCTCGAAAGTGAAGTACGGATTCGACTCGTCCTTCGGTGCGTTGAGGTGGTTCTCTCCATCGTATCCGTAGCGGACCTCTCGCAGGCCCACGGCGCCGGCCATGTCCTGCAATTCGCAGTCGCCATTGGCCGAGCATGTCAGGCAGTCGAGCGGATGATCGGAGATGTAGAGTTCCATCACGCCGCGCCGCAGGTCGGCGAGCCGCGGCGTCTGGGTGTGAACGACCATGCCTTCCTCCACCGGTGTGGTGCAGGAGGCCGGCGTTCCGCGGCGGCCCTCGATCTCCACGAGACAGAGGCGGCAGGAGCCAAAGGGCTCCAGCGAGTCCGTCGCACAGAGCTTGGGAATTTCCGTGCCTATCATCATGGATGCCGCCATGACGGATGTTCCAGCGGGAACGGCGATCGACTGTCCGTCGATGACCAGCGTAACGAGCTTGTCCGCGTGGCGGAGCGGCGTACCGTAATCGATTTCCTGGATCAGGGCCATGATCTGAACTTTCTCACTCGGCCGCGGCAGGCAGGGTTCTTATTCCGTCGAAATCGTCAGGGAAATGCCTGAGCGCGCTCATGACCGGCAGGGGTGTCAATCCCCCCATGGCACAGAGCGAAGCGTCCGTCATGAGGCGGCACAGATCCTCGAGAACCTCGAAATTCTTCTCGGGCTCGATACCGGCGATGATGCGATCCATCACCTCGACGCCGCGCACCGCGCCAACGCGGCAGGGAGTGCATTTCCCGCAGCTTTCCTTGGCGCAGAACTCGAAGGCGAAACGGGCTTGCCGGGAGAGGTCGACACTGTCATCGAACACGACGATGCCGCCGTGTCCGACGAGCCCCTTTTCGGCGGCAAGGCTCTCGTAATCCATCGGGATGTCGAGCATATGGGCCGGGAAGTAGGCTCCGAGGGGCCCACCCACCTGGACTGCCTTCACCGGACGGCCTGTGAAGGTGCCGCCCCCGAAATCCTCGATCAGCTCGCGCAGAGTGACGCCGAAGGCGGTTTCGATCAGGCCGCCGCGCTTGACGTTGCCGGCGAGCTGCACGGGCAGCGTGCCTCGCGAGCGGCCCATGCCGTAATCCGCATAGGCCTTCGCGCCGTGCTCCAGGATCCATGGCACGCTCGCGAAGGACACGGCGTTGTTGACGACCGTCGGCTTGCCGAAGAGACCCTGTATGGCGGGTAGCGGAGGCTTCGCCCGCACCATCCCACGCTTGCCTTCGAGACTTTCGAGAAGCGAGGTTTCCTCGCCACAGATATAGGCGCCGGCGCCGAGCCGGGCCTCCAGGGTGAAGGAACGGCCCGAGCCCATGACGGAGGCGCCGAGATAGCCGGCCTGCTCGGCCGTATCGATGGCCGCATTCATCGCGCGGAAGGCGTGCGGATATTCCGAGCGGATATAGATGAAGCCCTTCGTGGCTCCGACCGCGAGGGCCGCGATGATCATGCCTTCGATCAGGGAGAGGGGATCGCCCTCCATGAGCATTCTGTCGGCGAAGGTGCCGCTGTCGCCCTCATCCGCGTTGCAGACGATGTATTTCTGATCGGCCTCGGCATGGAGGACCGTGTCCCATTTGATGCCGGTCGGAAAGCCCGCTCCGCCGCGCCCACGCAGGCCGGACTGCTTGACCGTGTCGACGATCTCCTGGGGCGTGCAGTCCAGGGCGCGCTCCAATCCCCTGAAGCCCCCATGGGTGCGGTAGTCCGAGACTGAAAGTGGATCCACTAAGCCGCAGCGCGGGAAGACGAGTCGCTGCTGGCGCGCGAGATAGGGAACCTCCTCCATCCAGCCGATGCGCAGAGGGTGATCGCCCCCTGTCAGGAAACCGGCATCGAACAGGCCAGCCACATCGTCGAGCTGCAGCGGACCGTAGGCGATCCGGCCTCCCGGCGTCTCGACCTCGATCATTGGTTCGAGCCAGAACAGGCCGCGAGATCCGGTTCGGACGATGTCCAGGGCGATGTTCCGCTCTGCTGCGGCTTGGGCGACGATGCGCGCGATGCGGTGGGCACCGAGCGCGATCGAGGCTGCATCCTGCGATATGAATATCCGGGTCATGCCTGTCGCGCCTCCCGCGCCAGGGCCTCCAGAGTCGCGTGGTTCAGCCTGGCAATCGGTTCGCCGTCATAATGGGCCGCGGGAGCACAGGTGCAAAGCCCGAGGCAATAGACGGCTTCGATCGTCAGGGCGCCGTCCTGTGTCGTCTCTCCCCAGTGCAGGCCTTCGCGCCGGAGGAACTCTTCCGAGAGCTTCACGCCGCCCATGGACTGGCAGGCTTCCGCCCGGCAGAGCTTGAGGACGTGGCGTCCCGCGGGACTGCTGCGAAAATCGTGATAGAAAGTCACGATTCCATGCACCTCCGCGCGCGACAGGTTGAGAGCCGATGCAATGATCGGGATGGCCTCGTCGGAGATAAAGCCGAATTCATCCTGGAGGGCGTGGAGAATAGGAAGGGCAGCACCGTCACGGCCGGCATGGGCCGAAACGATCTCGCTGGCTCGAGCGCTATCCCACTGAGGAGACACAGCCATTCTTTCCTCTGGAATAGTTCTATCCTGTCCAGGGTGACGGAGAGATACCGGATTTGCAAGGCGGTTGTCGCGTGCTGCGACAGAAAAATCCGTCAATCGGTTCCGTATGTTGCAGGCAGCCGTTGAGCCTCGTTCCGAGATCCTGGTCCGCATGGACACTCTCCCGCCGTTTTCTTGAAACGCGGCTGTTTATCCGTGTCACGCCTGCCGTTATAGTCGATAGGCGACCTCGACCGAGAGCGAGCGGGTATGAAGACGACACGACGTTTCTGGCTGTCGCTGATGGGAGCCGGCTGGCTCGCCTTCGGGCTGGGCGCACCCCTGCCAAGCTCGCTCGCGCGAGCCCAGAGCCAGGACTTGGTCGTGTTCGCGGCCGCCAGCCTCAAGAACGCCCTGGACGAGGTGGCTGCCGGCTATGCGCGCGAAAGCGGCAGACCGGCCCCGAGGATCTCTTATGCGGGCAGCAATGCCTTGGCCAAGCAGATCGAGTCCGGAGCGCCGGCCGGCGTCTTCGTCTCGGCTGATCTCGACTGGATGGACTATCTCGCGCAGAAAAACCTCATCCGGCCCGAGACCCGCGTGAACCTGCTGGCGAACCGCCTCGTCCTGGTCGCCCCGAAAGACTCCGGCCTCACAGTCACTCTGGCGCCCGGGCTCGACCTCGCGGGCGCCCTGGATGGCGGCAGGCTGGCGATGGCCAATGTCGATGCGGTGCCGGCCGGCAAATACGGCAAGACGGCGCTGGAGAAGCTGGGCGCTTGGGAGGGCGTGAAAGGGTCCGTTGCCCAGACCGATAACGTGCGGGCGGCCCTTCTGCTGGTCTCGCGTGGGGAGGCCCCGTTGGGGATCGTCTATCAGACGGATGCGACCTCCGACCCCAATGTCAGGATCGTCGGGGCTTTTCCGGAGGACAGCCACCCGCCGGTCGTCTATCCGGCGGCCGTCCTTAAGGAGACGGCTCACCCCGAGGCCGGTGCCTTCCTGGCCTATTTGCGTTCTCCTTCCGCGAGACCGGCCTTCGAGAGACAGGGCTTTACGGTTTTGAACCAGCCCGTCTCCGGTTCGTGACGGCAGCGGCTCCGGCGGACCACTTCCTCGCCGGGCGCTCTCCTGGTTCGTTGGAATTGGCCTGCTGGGCCAACGGACAGGCCGTTTCACAATCTGCCGAGCAGGCATGCTTTTCGGCAAGGGCCTTATCCATGATCGCCCGGATGGTGGTGGCGCACCTGCCGCATTGGGGGCCGCATCCAAGGCAGCGATAGACCTGGGCAGGAGTGTTTGGACAGCCTGGACCCGGGTTGAGGCAGGCACGCACCTCGCCATCCGAGAAGACATTGCAAGAGCAGACGATCACGAAGACCTCCAGTTCACATTCGCTTTGGCAAGCGCTGGCCTGCGGCAGGCTCGCTCAATCTTGCTCTGGTTCGCCTGGCGGGGCCTCGTCGGAGGTGCTGTGTGCAGCCAGGCTCGACCGTGCGGCGGAATGACCATTCTCTATCAGGGCAGAGCGACGGTGACCTTGCGCTCCGTCAAATCCGGATCGGCGAACCGGTGCTAGGGAAGAGCCTGATTGCACGTCCGGAGACATGAGGAATGACCCGCAAGCAAAGGCGACTGACCTTTATCGGAAGCGGCGTGGCCACGATCGCCGCCGCGCTCGGGCTCGCATCCTTCGCCATGCGCGATGCCATCGTGTTCTTCCATACGCCGAGCGAGATTCAGGCCAAGCGCGTTTCTTACGGCGTGCGCTTTCGCCTCGGCGGTCTCGTGCAGGAGGCATCGGTTCAAAGGGGCGATAACCAGATCGTCGCCTTCAGGGTGGAGGACGGGAACGGCGCGGTGCACGTGTGCTACCAGGGCCTCCTGCCCGACCTGTTCCGTGAAGGGCAGGGTGTTGTTGCCGAAGGCGTGCTGGAGCCGTCCGGTGTCTTCAAGGCCGATACGGTCCTCGCGAAGCACGATGAAAACTACATGCCGCGCGAGGTGGCGGATGCCTTGAAGGGGCAGGGTCACTGGCAAGGAGAAGCGCACCGCAGTTACGAGTAGCTGTACTGCCTGGCACCCTTGCCGTCCATCGATGCAGCGTGCAATCGAGGGCGAGGGCAATTGTTGCCTTTATGGAGCCTGACGATGAGATTCGCATGGAAGCTCATGTCATGCGGGCTGGTGTTTCCGCAGGATTCAGGCCGGAAGGCGCTACAATCCGGTCCAGGGATCGGCAAGGGCGGGAATGTCGAGGTCAAGCAGGTCGATAGCCCTGCGCGCGGTGTGGTCGACGATCTCGGAGACGGATTGCGGCCTACGATAATAGGCGGGAACGGGAGGGGCGACGATGGCCCCGAGTTCGGTCGCTGCCGCCATCAGGCGGATATGGCCCAGATGGAGTGGCGTTTCCCTGGTGAGCAATACCAGCCGGCGCCTCTCTTTCAGGTGAACGTCGGCGGCCCGGACGAGGAGATTGTCGGCGGAGCTGTTGGCTATGGCCGATAGGGTCCGCATGGAGCAGGGCGCCACGATCATCCCGGCCGTCCGGAAGGAACCGCTTGCGATCGTCGCTCCGACATCCTCGATGGAATGACTGCAGGCGGACATCGCCTGGACCCGGCGGAGAGCGTCGTCACCCACTTCGTGGGCAATCGTCCGCTCCGCGCTTCGGGAGACCACGAGATGGGTCTCGCATCCCGCCGCAGCGAGAAGCTCCACCGCCCGAATGCCGAGCAGGGCGCCGGAAGCGCCGCTGATGCCGATTACGACGCGGGGCGATGACATCAGGCTGCTCCCTTGAGACGATCCGTGCCGAGCCCAAGCCTGTCCCAGATCCCGTCGATGCGTGCCGTTACGGCAGGATCCATGTCGAGGACCCGGCCCCATTCCCGGTCCACTTCCGGGGGGATCTTGATGGTGGCGTCGATGCCGAGCTTGCCGCCCAGGCCCGATTTCGGGGAGGCGAAATCAAGGTAATCGATGGGCGTGTCGTTGATGGCGACAAGGTCCCGTGAGGGGTCCGAGCGTGTCGCGACGGCCCACATGACGTCGTCCCAGGAGCGCACGTCGATGTCCTCGTCGACCACGATCAGGAGCTTCGTATAGGTGAACTGAGGGAGCAGCGACCACAACCCGAGCATCACACGGCGAGCCTGTCCCGCGTATCGCTTGGCGATGGAGAGGATTGCGATCCGATAGGAGCAGGCTTCCGGCGGAAGCCATATGTCCACGATCTCCGGGAACTGGCGCTTCAGGATCGGAACGAACAGCTCGTTCAGGGCCTCGCCGATGCGGGAGGGCTCGTCGGGCGCGCGCCCGGTGAAGGTGGAAAGGTAGATCGGGTCCCGCCGCATCGTGATCGCGGTCACCTGCATGACGGGAAACGGTTCGACGGCATTGTAGTAGCCCGTATGATCCCCGAAGGGCCCCTCGGGCGCGGTCTCGCTGGCGGATACCAGCCCCTCGATGACGATTTCCGCATCCGCCGGGACCTGAAGGGGAATGCTGACGCAGGGCATGAGCCTGGAGCGCTGCCCCCTCAGAAGGCCCGAGAAGCGCAGTTCCGACAGGTTCTCCGGGAGGGGGAGGACTGCGGCCAGCGTGGTGGACGGGTCGGCCCCGATCACGACCGCGACCGGCATCGGCTGGCCTGCCGCGACCCAGTGGCGATGATGGCGGGCCCCTCCGCGATGGGCGAGCCAGCGCATGATGGCCCGATCCCGGCCGAGCACCTGCATCCGGTACACGCCGACATTGTAGTCGTCCAAGCGGGTGCTGTCCGGGGGACGCGTGACGACGAGAGGCCATGTGACAAGGGGCGCGGGTTCCCCCGGCCAGCAGATCTGGACAGGAAGCCGTCCGAGATCGACAGCCTCGCCGGCCAGCACGGTTCGGGGCTGGCCCTTCACCTCCTTGGAGCGCATGGCGAGGGCCGCCCGTGCCAGCGGGAGTTTGCGCCACGTATCCGCGAGGCTTTGGGGCGGACGCGGCTCGCGCAGTTCGGCGAGATGCTCGCCGAGAGCGCGCAGACCGTCCGGCTCGACCCCGAGTCCCCAGGCGATGCGCTCAGTCGTGCCGAACAGATTGACGAGGACAGGCATGTCCGCAAAACGGCCATCGGGCTGGACGGCTCGCTCGAACAGCAGGGCAGGGCCGTTCTCCCGGAGCACGCGCCGATGGATCTCGGTGATCTCGTGCACCACCGAGACCGGCTCCCGAATCCGGACGAGACGGCCGCGTTCTTCCAGAAGCGCCATGAAGTCCCGAAGGTCCTGGACGTTGGGCAAGTCACGGTTTGTCATTGTTGTCCTCTGCTCAGCGTCATCTTCGATGAGCCCGGCAGGTGCTCCTGTCCTTGCTCCAGCGCAAACACAAGCTTGGCTTCAGCCTGTAGAGAAGTCTCAAGGATGACCTGATGACGCTGCTCCACACGCCCGTTTCGCCTCTGCCCCCTCTCATCTCCGCCGCATTGCGGCCGCTTCCTCTGCCGCCGCTCGAACTGTTCCTGGCGGCCGTGCTGAAGCGGATCGTGCGGCAGCATCCGCGCATGTTCGAGCGCCTGGGGCCGCATGCCGGGAAGCGATACGGGCTTGCTCCTTCCGACCTGCCGTTTGCGTTCATCCTCGACACGGGCGCGCAGGCCCCGCGGATCAGAGCGGTACGCAGTCTGAACGCGTCACTCGACGCCAGGATCTCCGGTCCGCTGGCGGCCCTGCTCGGCATGGTCGACGGGTCCTACGACGGCGATGCCCTGTTCTTCTCCCGCACGATCGTGGTGGAGGGCGATATCGAGGCGGTTCTCGCCCTCAGGAACGCGATCGACGATGCAGGCGTCGATGTCATCCAGGAGGCAGCGGCCTTGCTCGGCCCCCTGGGACAGATCGGGCAGGCCTTTGTCCGGCATGCGCAGGGCGGACAGCGGACGTCAGACCGCAGGGCACCGCAATAAGACAAGGGAAAAGCACATGGAATTGATCTGTCCGGCCGGAACACCGGCCTCCCTTCGCGCGGCGGTCGATGCCGGCGCGGATGCGGTGTATTGCGGCTTTCGGAACGAGACGAATGCCCGCAACTTCCCCGGCCTGAACTTCAGCCCCGAAGAGCTCGCGGATGGCGTCGCCTATGCGCAGGGGCGCGGCGCGCGGGTGCTGGTGGCCATCAATACATTCGCCCGTGCCGGAGCTGTCGATTTATGGCGTCAAGCGGTGGATGACGCGGTGGCGGCCGGCGCCGATGCCCTCATTCTCTGCGATGTCGGGCTTATGGCCTACGCGGCGGAATCCCATCCCGGGACGCGCCTGCATGTATCGGTCCAGGCCGCGGCCGCCAATCCCGACGCGATCGCTTTCTACGTCCAGCGGTTCAATGCGAAGCGTGTGGTCCTGCCGCGCGTGCTGAGCGTGCCCGAGATCGCGGCTATCACGCGCGCGACGGCCTGCGAAGTCGAAGTCTTCGTCTTCGGAGGATTGTGCGTGATGGCGGAAGGGCGCTGCTCCCTGTCGTCCTACGCGACCGGGTTGTCCCCCAACATGAACGGCGTGTGTTCGCCCGCCAGCCATGTGACCTATGAGGAGGAGGGCGGCACCATCGTCTCCCGGCTCGGCGGCATGACCATCAACAGGTTCGGCAAGGGCGAGGCGGCGGCCTATCCGACCTTGTGCAAGGGGCGGTTCAAAGCCGGGCTTTCAAGCGGCTATATCTTCGAGGATCCGGTCAGTCTCGATGCCGCGACGCTTCTGCCCGGCCTGCGGGATGCGGGCGTCACGGCCCTGAAGATCGAGGGGAGGCAGCGGAGCCGAGCTTATATCGAGAACGTGGTGCGCTCCTTCCGCGAGGCACTCACGGCCCTGGACCAGGGGCGCTCCATACCCGCCGGCATGCTGCAGCGGATGAGCGAGGGGCAGAGCAATACGCTGGGCGCCTACCGCAAGACGTGGCGGTGAGAAAGGGGAACCATCATGAAGCTGACGCTCGGCCCGGTTCTGTACAATTGGGAACCCTCCGTGTGGCGCGACTACCATTATCGGATCGCGGACGAGGCACCCGTCGATGCCGTCTGCATCGGGGAAGTTGTCTGTTCGAAGCGCTTGCCCTTCTTCCAGGACATGATCCCGGATGTCGCCGAGCGCCTGGCGCGGGCCGGAAAGGACGTGGTCCTGAGTTCTCTTGCGCTCGTCACCCTGGAAAGAGAGCGAAAGCAGACCGCCTCGCTGGCACGGGAGGCTGATTATCTGGTCGAGGTCAACGATATCTCGGCGCTCGCGAATCTCGCCGGTCGCGCTCACGCGATCGGTCCTTACGTGAACGTCTACAACGAGGCGACGCTGAAATGGCTGGCCCGGAACGGCGCATGCCGGGTCTGCCTTCCACCGGAGTTGTCCGCCGCATCCATTCGCATCCTGGCCGAGTCCTGTCCGGGCGTGGACCTCGAGGTCTGGTCCTTCGGAAGAGCGCCCCTGGCGATCTCGGCCCGGTGCTACCATGCACGGCTCCACAAGCTCACCAAGGACAACTGCCAGTTCGTGTGCGGCAAGGATCCCGACGGACTCGCGACCGATACCCTGGACGGACAGAAATTCCTGTCGATCAATGGCGTGCAGACGCTGTCATCGACCTATGTCAACTTGATCGAAAGCATTCCCGATCTCGAAGCCATGGGCGTTGCGTCCTGCAGGATCTCTCCGCAGACCTGCGACATGGTGGCAGTGGCGAAGATCTTCCGCGACGTGGCCGATGGCGTCGTCGATCCCGGACAGGGCAGGGAAGCGCTGGCATCGATCTGTGAAGGCGTTTCCTTCTCGAACGGGTTCTATGCTGGAGAGGCCGGGAGTCGATTTCGATCGGGGGCTGCCCTGGGAGCGAACGGCGCAGGGATGACGGTTGGCTAGGCCTGCGAAACCAAGGGACATCTGCCGCCCCTGTGCCTGGGATCGCATTCATGCCCAACCAGCGCCGGAATCCGTTTCTGAAACAGGGGAGCCCGGCCGACCGAGCAAGGGCGACATCCCGGCCTCGGAGGCCTTGCGTGCGGGTGGCAACGCGGCAGGTGAGAGCCGCGGTGGCCAGACGTTTCGTGCCGCATTCGGTCTCGCGTGCCTGGCGGCCGTCGCGGTCCTGTTGCCCGGGTCGGCCTATGAAGCCTCGCATGCGCAGAACCTTCTGGTAGGCTTCGTGCCATTGCTCTGGATCGGCTTTCTGTCCGTGGCGCTTCCGCGTTGGACCAAGCGGGCCGTTGCCTCTCGCGGAATCCTCGAGGCTTCGCTTCTGTGCCACGCGCTGGCATTGCCCCAGACATGGGTTGCACCGGAAGCCGGCCTCCTTCTGCAGGTGAGCGCCAACACGGCGGCATGCGTTGTTCTCGCGCACCACTCGATCGTCGCGAGAGCCCGCGGTGCGGCCTATGTGGTTATCCTCGTCATCGTCCAATCCCTCGCAGGCGCCATGGCCGCCTATGCCTCCCTGCCGGGCCCGGTGCCGACGCGGATCAGCCTCTCCGCAATCATATTGCTCTGCTTGGAACTCGGCGGCCGGATCTCGTATGCCCTCGTGAATGCGGCGCATGAACGCGCGAGCCTGATGCCGCCGGATCCCGCAAACTCACGTCTTGCGCTTGCTCACCGAATCTTCGCAGCGGCAGCCGTTTTGCTGTGGTCGCTTGGCCTCCCGTGTGGCGTTCCGGCGATTGTTGCAGGCTTCATCGGTATCAAGCGGTTGGCTCTCCTTGAGCCCTGGGAAGCGCGCCGGTTTTCCGGCGTCGCCGCAATGCTTGCAGGTGTTGCCTGGATCAATCTTGGATTCCTGGCCCTGGGCCTCGCCGAGGCAGAGATCGGTCCCATAAGCGACATCGCCATCCTTCACATATGGTCGGTCGGTGGACTAGGAACGACCGCCATAGCGGTCATGACGAGCGTCACCCGCAAGCGTGATAAGATGTCGTTCCGGTCGTCGCCACTGGCTAATGCAGCCTATTCGCTGATTGCGGCGGCTGCGCTCGCGCGGGTTCTCTCCGCTGTCCTGGCGGGGTCCAGCCCGGCCCTTCTCTTGTCCGCAGGAATCGGCTGGGTGGCCGCGTTCGCGTGCTGTCTGGCCTTCCTTCTATCCGGTTTGAGGAGCCCCCCGAATCGGGGCATTCATGATCCTGGACTTAGCGCATCGGACGTGAAAAGTGGGTCCACTTTTTCGCACGATGCGCTAGCTCGGCAGGTTGCAGGAGCGGCCCGCCGGATCCGCACGACGCGCCGGGATCATCGGGACATTGTTTGAGCTAGCTCAATGAGGAGCGCGGCCCGATATGTCCTTCTGCTCCAGCCAACCAGTAGGAATCCCGAATGGAAGAGCGGGCGACCAAGCAGACGCCGTCACATCTCCTGGATCGCGTTCGTGCCGTTCTGGACACGCTCGAACTGGATTGCAGGTGCCGCAGCAAGGTCGACGATGCCCTCGAGCGCTTCGAGGCGCTCGAGAACCGTCGGCAGGTCCGCGCCCTGATCCTGGATGCACGGCACCAGGCCGAACGCATTGCCGCACTCCTCGAACTCGTCAGCGAGCTCGATACGGTGAGGCTCGACGAGACGGATCTCGGCGTCTTCGATGAAATCGCCTTCCTTTTCGCGGATATCGGTCTCGCGGCCGCGTGCGGCGCGGAGGATATGATGAGGGCCAGGAGCCTTGCATCGGGGAAGGACCCGACCTTCGGGTCGGGAGGCCACGATGGACGATAAGGCATTGTCCATAGGGCTGCTCCAGGGTCTCGATGAGAGCGTTGCGAAAGACCTGCTGCGTCAGGCGAGGCGGCGGTCTCTCGCGGCCAGTACGGTGCTTTTCTCGGCTGGGCAGCCGGCCCAGGCTGTCCATGTTCTCGTCTCAGGCGTCGCTCAGCTCGTGCAGTCGACGCCGCAAGGCTCCCGGGTCGTCGTCAAGTATATCGGGCCGGGCGAGGTCTTCGGCAGCCCGGCACTTCTCGACAGGTTCTACCCGGTCGATGCTGTCGCCATCACGGAATGCGAAGAGCTCCAATGGCCGGCGCCCGTTCTCAGGGCCATCGTCGACCGCCATCCTCAGGTGGCCCTGAACGTGATCCGCGATCTCGAGGCACGCCTGCGGGAGATGGAGGACCGGGTGCGGGATCTTTCGGGCGAACCCGTCGAGCACCGTCTCGTGCATGCGGTTCTCAAGCTCGTCGAGAGGTTCGGCAGGCCGGCTCCGGAAGGGATCGAGATTCCATTCCCCGTCAGCCGTCAGGACCTCGCCGATCTGATCGGAAGCACCCTGCCGACCGTGAGCCGGACACTCCGCAACTGGGAGGCCCAGCGCCAGATCCGGCGCTCCCGCCGACGGCTGGTGATTGCCGACGTGGAGGCCGTGGCGCGGATCCTTTACAAGGACAATCCACCCCAGCCGCAGGTAAGGCGGAGCCATCGGCGCCGGGCGAGGGGCTAGAGCGCCGGACGCAAAAGTGGACCCGCTTTTTCGCACGTTGCGATAGATTCTCAACAATCGGAGGCAGGCATACCGTCGCGCGATATGGCCTGCGGAGCCGCCCGTCAGCCTGTCAGGACGCGGGCTTTTCCTGCAGCGGTGACGAGCCTGACTTCGCCACCTTCCTTCCCAAGGACGCGGGCGATTCCCTCTTCGGGCATGAGGCTGAACGCGGTCGACAGGGCATCCGCGAGCGTCGCATTCGGCATCACGGTCGTGACGCTCTTGTAACGGCTCGTCGCGCGTCCCGTCTTTGGATCGACCAGATGGTTGAAGCGGCCAGCCGGATCGAAGCGGAAGCCGTAGGCCCCGGAGGTCGCAACCGCTTTGTCGACAGCCTCCAGAGTGCCGCCGATCTGCTCGGGATGGTCGGGGTCGGCGATGCCGACGCGCCACGGCTCGCCGGTCGGGCGGGTGCCCACGGCCCGGGGCTCGCCCATGTCGACGAGGCTGCTTTCGATGCCGCCCGCGCGCAGGACGTCGACCACCCGGTCGGTCATGTAGCCCTGCGCGATGCCGTTGAGGGTCAGCCTCATTCCACGCTTGCCGAAGGCGATCCTGTCCGCATCGAATATCACGTGGCCGAACCCGACCCGCTCCATGGCTTCGCGGAGCGCGGATTCGGGCGGTCCGTCCGGATCGGCATCGGGTTTGGAGAAATGATCGTGGTAGAGGGTCCACAGCGCCTGCACGGTCGGGTCGAACGTTTCACCGGTCAATGTCCAGCAGCGGCGGCATTCGGACAGCAGCGCGACGAGGTCCCGGGGCGGGGCGACCAGGATGCCCTGCCTGTTCAAGGCCACCAGGGCGGAATCCGTGCGGTAGAGGCTGAACACCGCCTCCAGGCGACGGACCTCGGCGAGCGAGCGCTCGATCAGGCGCTCGGCGACGGCCCGGTCGTGATGATGCACCTGCAGCGTCGCCACTGCGCCCATGGCCTGGCCGCGCCATGTGACCAGGTGGCCCTCGGCGCGCGCCACGCGCCCGAACGGCAAGAGGCCCAGGCCGGCCGCGGCTGCGGTGACGCCGATGAAGCGGCGGCGGGAGAGGTGACGTGTCATGAGGAAATCTCTAATGGGCGTGAGCGTCCTTCGGTGCGGCAGGAGCGCCATGACCGGCATGGCCGGAATGGCCCTCCTCGACGGAGCTCGTCGTTTCCGCCGTTCCGCCCAGGACATAATCCTTCGGCACCTCCGAGAAGGCTACGACGCGCCCGCCGTTCTCGGCAGCGAACCTGTCGGCAGCGGCCTTGTCGGAGAACGGCACCGCCTCATCGCCTCCCATGCCGCCCTTCAGGCGGCTGCCGATCACGAACGAGGCCTGCCTGGCGTCGACCCAGTTCGTCGCCCCGGGCTCCTCCCAGTTCGACGCCTTGGCCATGTCGGAGACGTAGATCGCGCGGATGTCCTTGGGCTCCTCGGGCAGCAGGGTGAACGAGATCGCGTCCCGCGCCGACGAGAACCAGACCGCCTCCTTCTGGCTCGCCAGGATGATCTGTCCCTTGGGGCCGGGGTGCTCCATCACGTTCATGCCGCAGTAGCGACCGATGGCTGCGTCCGTCATCTCCTGCGGAGGCGGCGGGGCCTCGGCCGTCTTCTGGTCGTTGCATCCCGACAGGACGAGCGCACCCGCGAACGCGGCGAGGAGGACGATCTTTCTCATAGTTCTCTCCTGGAGAAAGCGAGCGCTGCCAGCGCCAGGGGAACGAGAGCCCAGGCGGCGAGCGCGGCAAGAAGGGTGAGGGGGCTCAAGGTGGCGTTCTGGGCCACCCCGGCCATGCCGGAGAAGGCGCTGACGCCCGCGGATCCCGTCAGGTTGAACAGGCGGTAGGCGTCGGCGGGGTTGAGCAGCAGAAGGGCGTTGAGGAGCCCGCCCGAGAGCATTTGCCCCTGGTCGACCACGAGCAGGCCGAGCAGGGCCATGTCGTAGATCAGAACGAACACCAGCCAGATGCCGACGGCGATGCCGCCCGCCGTGCCGCGTTCCCGCACCAGGGCGCTGACCAGGTAGCCAACGGCGATGAAGGCGGCACCGAGCAGGATCGAGGAGCCGATCATGGTCGCGAAGGCAACCCAGCTTTCCGCGTCGATCTCCGCGCCCGTCGCCGCGAGAGCGGCCGCGGCCGCGCCGTAGCCCAGCAGCGTCGCGAAGGCCAGGATGGACAGGTGGCCCACGAACTTGCCGAGCAGCACCTGCCAGCGCCCGACCGGGTAGCTCAGCAGCAGCAGCATGGTGCCGCGCTCCATCTCGCCCACGATGGCATCGTGCGAGATCAGCAGCGCGATCAGCGGCAGCAGGAAGATTGTGAGGCTGGAGAGGCTGACGATCACTACGTCGAGCGCCCGCACGCCCACGGTGCCCGTGGGAGCGCTTCCGAGGAAGGTCAGCGAAAGGGCGAGGCCCGCGAGCAGCAGGGTCGTGGCGAGGACCCAGCGGTTGCGCAAGCCCTCCTGGATTTCCTTGCGTGCGACGATCAGGATGTTTCTCATCGCGCGGCCTCCTGCGACAGAAGGAAGTGAGCGTAAAGCTCGTCCAGGGTCGGCTGGATCACGTCCAGATCCTCGACAGGCGCTCCTTCGTCGGTCGCGCGGCGCAGCAGCTCGATCTTCCGCTCGGGCGCGGCGTCGATCTCGACCATATGACCATTGACCCGGCGCCATCCCTCCACGGCGCCGAGCCAGTTCGGCACGTTGGCGAGACCCGCATCGGTGACTTTCAGGCGGATACGGGTCGGCAACTGGGCAATGCGGCGCAGCTCGTCGAGGGTGCCGTCGGCGACCTTGATCCCGCGGTTCATGATGATGACGCGGCCGGCGCGCTCTTCCAGCTCCGTCAGGGCGTGCGAGGACAGCAGCACCGTCGCTCCGCGCCCGCGCAGTTCCTCGACGATCTCGTAGAAGCTGTGGCGCAGGGCCGGGTCGAGGCCGGTGGTCGGCTCGTCGAGCAGGAGCACGCGCGGCTCGCCCAGCAGGGCCTGGGCCAGGCCGAGACGCTGGCGCATGCCCTTGGAATAGGTGCCGACACGCCGGTTGGCCGCATGCGAAAGGCCGACCCGGTCGAGAAGCGCACCGGTCGACTTCACCGGCTCCCGCTTGAGGCGGGCATAGAAGGCCAGCGTCTCGTGGCCCGTGAGAGCCGCGTTGAACGAGACGTTCTCGGGCAGGTAGCCGAGCCGCCGCCGACCCTCGAACTCGCCCGCCGCCGGATCGTCGCCGAGCACGCTGATAGTGCCGCTGGTGGGCCGGATCAGGCCCAGCATGAGCTTCATCAGGGTGGTCTTGCCGGCGCCGTTGTGGCCGACGAGCGCCACCGTCTCGCCCTCGGGCAACTCGAACGAGACGTCGCGCACCGCCTTCACCTGGCCGAAGCGCTTGACGACGTTGCGGATCTCGACCGTATTCTTCATGAGCGTCCCCCTTCCGCAACCGGCTTCGGACGCGCGGGCGGGGCCATGAGGGGGCGACTGTCGACGACGCCGCCCGGCAGCAGGGCCGGGAACTGCGCCTGCGCCCAGCGGATCACCTGCACGGCGGGGCTGTTCATCAGCACCTTGGCCTGCGGCGCAGTCCAGAGCACCTTGTCGACGAGATCGTTCGGGCGGTAGGCATTGTCGCCGATTCCGTCGCCGTTCAGGTCGAAGGCGGGATTGTCGCTCCAGTAATTGCCGCGCCCGTCCTTGGACCAGTCGAGATAGCGTGTGCTGACGTACTTCACCTGGTTGCGGTTCCTGATGAAGGCGTTGCCGACCATCTCGTTGCGCTCCGATCCAGCGGTGAAATGGATGCCGATTTCGCAGCCCTCGAACCAGTTGTCGCGGAAACGGTTCTGGTTGGCGTTGTAGATGAACACGCACTTGGTGGGACCCGGACGGGCGTCCGCGCCCGGAACCGCCTCGGCCGCGTCGGCGGCAGGCAGGCCGTGCTCCTTGTCGTCCTTGCTGCGCATGCCGGCCGTGGCCCAGCGCTCGGCGGGCTGGAGGCGTCCCAGCACCATGTTGCCCGTGATCTGCGAGCCGTTGGCGTAGTTGAACAGGAAGCCATGATCCCGGTCGCCGTCCGAGACATTTCCCGTGATCTTCAGGCGGCTGGAGAACATGAGCGCGAAGCCGACCGCATTGTTGACCGACACATTGTCTGTGACCTCGCTGTCATTCGTGTACATGTAGTGGATGGCAAAGCGCAGGTCGCGGAAACTGTTGCCGCTGAAAACGTTGCGCTTGCTCGTGATGACGAAGATGCCGTCGCGACCGAAGCGGACATCGTTGCCGAGCACCTTGGCCCCGGCGGCATTCCAGACCGAGATGCCGTTGCCGGCTTCGTTCAGGCGCCCTTCCTGGATCCCGATGATCGTGTTGTCCCGTGCAACGGAATTCTCCGCTCCGTGCAGGTAGATGCCGTACAGGTTGCCTTCGATCCGGTTCTTCTCGACGACGGCGCCCGTGGCTGTCTTCTCGACGAAGATGCCGGCATCCATCTTTTCCAGGTTCGTGCCCGAGCCGCGGATCGTCAGTCCGCGCACGATCGCTCCGGGGGCCGAGACGGTGACGACGCTTCCCGTGCCCGGTCCGGTCAGAATCGCGCCGGTCTCGCCTTCCACCGTCAGCCGGCGCGTGATCCGGATGGAACCGTGATGCTCGCCTGCCTGCAGGACGATGATGTCGCCGTCCGCGGCCCTGTTCAGGAATTCCTGGAGATTGCCTTCGCTGGGCGGAACGGCGATCCGCTCCGCCCAGGCAGGCGTGACGAGGCTGGCGGTGAAGACCGCCAGCCCCAGGCGCACGATGGTGCGGATGCGGACCATGGCGTCAGGTTGCCTGCGGCTCGACGAACATGCGACCCTTCATCTCCATGTGCATCGCGTGGCAGAACCAGGAGCAGTAGTACCAGTATACGCCTGGTTTCGACGCCGTGAACGTCACGGATGCCGTGGCCTGAGGCGCGACCTCCATGTTGACACCGTAGTTGGTGACGCAGAAGCCGTGGGTCAGATCCTCGACGTCGTCGATATTGGTGACGTAGACCGTCACTTCGTCGCCCTGCTTGACCTGGAAGGTCTCCAGGCCGAAGGCCGGCGCGGCCGAGGTCATGTAGACCCGCACCTTGTTGCCGTCACGGACCACCTTCGAGTCGGTCATCAGGTCCACGCCATCGGCCTTGGCCTGCTGCACGGCGTCCGCGAAGAACGGGTCGTCGCGCTTCCACACATGCACCGGGTTGATCTTGGATCGATGAACCAGGGTGGCGTCGTGCGGCTCCGCGAAGCTCGGGCCGTCATGGACGAGCACCATCCGGTCGCCGGAGATGTCGATCAGCTGATCGTTCTCGGGCTTGAGCGGGCCGACATTGAGATAGCGGTCCTTCGAGAACTTGTTCAGCGAGATCAGCCATTTGCCGTCGGCCTCCTTGGTCTGTCCCATGGAGGTGTGGTTGTGGCCCGGCTGGTAATGCACATCGAGCTTCTGGATGACGGGATTGACCTTCTCTCCCTTGAAGGCACGCTTGGCCAGATCGATGTTCCACTTCACCACCTGGCTGTCGAGGAACAACGTGGTGTAGGCGTTGCCCTTGCCGTCATAGGCGGTGTGCAGCGGGCCGAGGCCCAGCTCAGGCTCCGCCACGACCACGTCGCGTGGCTTGATCTTGTCGTCGAACAGATCATCGAGCTTGCGCGCGTCGAAGACGGTCACGGTCGGAGAGAGCTTGCCGTTGGCGACGAAGTGGATGCCGTCAGGCGCGGTGTTGATGCCGTGCGGGCTGTTCGGCACCGGGATGTAGCGGGTGAACTTGGAACCTGCACGTCCGTCGAGGACCGGCACGCCGCCGATGGTCTCGAACTCGCCGTTCTTCACCGCCTCCTCGATGCGCTTGAGGTTGAAGACGACGACCCAGTCCTGTTCCTTCGCCATCATCTCGGCGAGCGTGACGCCTTCCTCCGAGTTGTAGCAGGTCGCCCAGGCATACTTGCCCTGATAATCGGCATCGACGTTGTCGAGATTGCCGTCGACCATGATCTGCCAGGCCACCTTCATGGTGTCGCCGTCGACGGCGGTGAAGATGGAATGGTACTGCTTCGGATCGTCGAGCACCTTGCCGTCATTCGGGATCGGAACGCGATCCTCGCCGTTGCAGAACACGTAGCCTGTGCGAGGATATTTCTGAACCCGCAGCCCATGCACCGTATGCTGGTTCGGCAGCTGGATGATCTTGTCGCACTTCATCACGTCGAGGCGGATGCGGCAGACGCGGGTGTTCGCCTTGTCGTTGGCAAAGAGATAGCGGCCGTCATAGGTGCCGTCCGTAAAGGATGGGTG
>JAEWKH010000160.1 GCA_023386155.1 Pseudomonadota bacterium | reverse complement strand
CAGGCAACCCGACGCCGGCCAGCTACACGGTCAGCTACAACGAGAACACCGCAGCGGGCGTCGAGCTGGGCCAGGTCCAGGCCGGTGACGTGGACGGCGATGACGTGACCTTCGCCATCAGCGCGG
The DNA here is from genome assembly GCA_023386155.1 of Pseudomonadota bacterium. Lineage (GTDB taxonomy): Bacteria > Pseudomonadota > Alphaproteobacteria > Rhizobiales > Beijerinckiaceae > Microvirga. The sequence goes on along the minus strand of JAEWKH010000160.1, from coordinate 10,080 downwards.
GTAACGACAATGGCTGGTACGCGATCGATCCGACCACCGGTGTGATCACGCTGACCCCGGCCGGTGCCGCCTCGCTGGCAAATGACTACGAGAGCACGGGCAACAGCCACACGATCACCGTGGTGGCCAGCGACGGCAATGGCGGCACGACCACCATCACCGTCACGCTCAACGAGCTGGACGTGGATGACAGCTCGCCGGTCATCAGTGCTGCTCAAGCGGAGGTGTACGAGGAGGGACTGCCGGGTGGCTTCCCGGACGGAAACGACAGTCCGACCACCGCTACCGGTCAGGTCGACATCAACGATCCCGATACCGTGGGCGGTCCGCTGACGGTCACTTTGGCTGGCCCGGCTGGCCTGACCTCCGGTGGCGAGGTGGTGACTTGGAGTGGTACCGGTTCCGTGGGAGATCCGCTGATCGGCACAGCGGGTGGCGAGGAGGTTATCAATGCGACCATCGACAACGAGGGCAACTACACGGTCACCTTGCTGAAACCGCTTGATCATTCGGGTAGCGAGGACGAAGCCTTGGATATCGGATTGACGGTAACCGCTGACGATGGCGTCAATCCGCCAGCTACTGGCACCCTGAAGGTGACGGTGCACGACGATGCACCTGTTGCCAACCCGGGTTCGGTAGACGTGGTGCTGCCTGAGCAGGACACCAACGTCATGTTGATCCTGGATATCTCAAGCAGCATGACCGCGAGCAGGGTTGCCGGCATGAAGGCTGCAGTAACCGAGCTGCTCGATACCTATGCTGGGCTCGGGAATGTCGCGGTACGAATCGTGGTGTTCGGCACAGCCGCAGGGACCCAGGCCTGGGGGACGTCATGGGGTGACATCGACGCGGCCAAGGCATATGTCAATGGCATCAACGCGAACAGCGCCGGAACCAACTATGACGCTGCCCTGCTCAAGGCGATGGACGCATTCGATGATCCAGGCAAGATCGTAGGAGGCAAGAATGTTTCCTACTTCCTGACGGATGGCGAGCCCAATCAGAGCAGCAACTGGGGCATTCCTGGTTCAGCTGGAACCGGCATCAATGATGCGGAAGAGGATGCCTGGATCGACTTCCTGGAAGCCAACAAGATCCTCTCCCAGGTATTTGGCATGGAGGTTCCGACGGGGCAGCAGGCCAACGCACGCGGCAACATGGACCGCATCGCCTATGACGGTATCAACAACGAGGACACCGATTCCGTCTTCGTGAACGATATCGATGATCTGCCGCCGATCCTGCGAGACTCGGCCATCGATGCTGCGCAAGGTGCGGTCGTGGATATGGACGGCACCCTCGGAGGCAACTCTGGTCTCGGTGCCGATGGCGGCGGTCTGCTCGATATCACTGTCAACGGCCGGACCTACCATGACGACGGAAGCGTGACGGGTGGTGTTGCCAACGGTTTGTTCGATGCGGCGACCAACACCTGGAACATCCTTACCGAAGGTCCAAATGGCTCCGTCAATACCGGAGGCCGGCTGATCGTCAACATGGAGACCGGGGAGTACAGCTACACCCCGCCGATCATCGATTCGGGCACCCGCGTAGAGGACATCGGCTTCACACTGATCGACAACGATGGCGACACGGCGTCGTCGACCTTGACCATCACGGTCCATCCGGTGGGCACCGTCCTGCCGGATAGTGCAGATGGCGGAACGTCATTCGCCTTCCATGCTGACGATAGCATCACCGGCATGCCGGGCGAACAAGCGCATGCCTTGCCGGCGTTGAGCGATCTGGTCGTGTCGTACGGGAGTGGAAGCCTGGATGCATCACTGCCTGGCGGCGACATGCAGACCTTCTCCGGTCCGCTTACGCCAGTCGCGATGCCATTGCCCCTGGTGCATCCGCTGGATGAATTGGACCAGCATCATCAAGCGATGGTGTGACGCATCTGGAGCCGGGTTGGCCAGCAGCGGCCCATCCGGCTCCATCGGAATCGATGGCGTGGTACCCGCCCTGCAAGGGCTGGACGTTCCCGCTTTCCTGAAGAATCGAGGTCAAGAAATGAACAAGAAACTCCTGACAAGCATGCTGGCGGTTGCACTGTTGGCTCCGTTTGCGAGCCATGCCCAAAGTCGCAGCAGCGCGGCGGACATCAATCCACACGGGCTGGATTACAGTGACGTGACAATGGAAATCCCCGACTACGACGAACCATTCCAGCGCGACGGACGGCGCGTCCCAACTGCTCAGATCCTGAGCGTGAAGCCGGGGATCAATGAAGGGCAGGTACGCGAGCTGCTGGGTGCACCGCTGTCCACCGAGAACGGTGAGCGGGGGGCTGAGTGGAACTACAACCTCAAGCTTGACGTGGCCGATGAAGATTTCATCGTATGCCAGTACAAGGTGGTGTTCGAAGCTGACGGAGCAACCGTGCGCGAGACCTCCTGGCGGCGTTACCAGTGCCGACTGGCGATGGCGGCATTGGCCCCGCAGACGACGCCAGCGACACCTGAACGGATCGATCTGTCGGGCGATTTCCTGTTCGACTTCGATAAGGACCTGCTCAGTGTCGAGGGCATGCAGGTTCTCGACGGCATAGCCGCCAGGCTGGTTGGGAACAACAGCAAGGCCGACATCGTTGGCCATACCGACCGGCTTGGCAGCGCTGCCTACAATCAACGATTGTCCGAGCAGCGTGCGCAGGCGGTAGCTGCGTACCTGGTGGATCGTGGCATCGCCGTCGACAGGATCACCACGTCCGGACGTGGTTTGGCTGAGCAGGTCAAACAGTGTGAAGGGGAGCGTTCCACCCCCGAGCTGCGCGCCTGCCTCAAGCCCAACCGCCGCGTCGCCATCACCATTACGCCGATCGATTGACCAAGGTTGGAACGGGGGATGGAAGCACGCAGATCCTTCCTTGTTGCGGGCCGCCACAGCGGCCCGCTCTTTTTGTGTTGGATGTCGAATCCGACGGCTGTTGATGGTGACGCTGGAATCGGGACGTTGCCGGGTGGACGTCGGCGTTCGGTGTGTTCCTCAGCCAATCCTCGATTGTAAAAACACGTATCTGAAATGAAGAATCTCTTGATGGATCGACATGCGTTGGCTCGATGGGCGGCAGCCCTGCTTGTCGTCCTGACCAACACCGCACCGGCAGCGGATCTGGCGCGTTCTGTCACGCCGGGGCAGCAGGACATGGCGGGCCCATCGTTACCGATGGCGCTGGAACTGGGCCAGGCAGTGGAAATGGCCGTGAAGTGGCATCCGAGCATACGCAATGCTGCGGGCTACCTGATGGAGTCGGACGAAGCGATCCAGGTAGCGCGTGCCGGCTACTACCCGCAACTGCGTGCAGGGCTTGGCTCGGACTGGCGCAACCGCGCTCCGTCGGGATACGACAGTCGCAGCGTTCATCAGCTGACCGTATCCGCCTCCCAGATGCTCTACGACTTCGGCAAGGTCTCCAGTGATGTTGATCGTGCGCAAGCCGACCGCGAGGGTTCCCAGGCGAGAGTCCTGCTGGCGATTGACCAGCTTGTGCAGGAAACCGCGCATGCGTGGATCGAAGTCAGTCGTTACGAAGCGTTGTTGGAACTCGCCAAGGCACAGCGCTCGGGTGTGGGGTCCATCGCTGACCTGGCACGCGAGCGTCGCGCGAAGGGAGCCAGTCCGTTGTCTGATGAACTGCAGGCACAGGCACGTGAAGAAGCTGCATTCGCCAATCTTCTGGAGGTCACCGCTCAACTTGAACGTTGGCGCCTGCAACTGCGGCAGCTCACCGGTGCGCCACGATTGCCCGTGACGGAAGGCCTGGCGGACACGCAACTCGCAGGTGCCTGCGACCTCGTTGGAGGCGATGCCGGGTCGCAGTCAGTGCCGGCGGTGCTGATCGCTCAGGCGCAACTTCGCGCGGCGCAGGCGGATGTGGAGAATGCTCGCGCACAGAGCCGGCCTACGTTGTCCGTGGATGGCGCTGTAAGCCGCGGCCTGAATGCTGATTCACGCATCAACAGGCCCTACGACGCGTCGATTTCGCTGAACGTGACGGCACCTCTTTACCAAGGTGGCGGTAACGCCGCGCGGCGGCGGGCATCTGGCCATTCGCTGTCAGCGGCAGAGGCGGCATTGGAGCATGTACGGTTGCAGGCCGGTCAGGAGCTGACGGACGCACGGTCACGCGCGAAAGGTTATGCCGGCCGCAGAAGCGTGTTGGACGAGCGTACCGGCAGCATCGAACATACGCGCGACCTGTACCGGCAACAGTACCTGGATCTGGGAACACGTTCCTTGCTGGACCTGCTCAATGCCGAGCAGGAGTTCCATGGTGCGAGAGTGGAAAGCGTGAACAACATGCTCGATCTGCAGCGCATGCAGGTGGATTGCCTGGCTGCAGGTGGAGGTCTGCGTCGTGCTTTCCGTCTGGATGGCCACACACTGGCTGGCGTGGAGCTGACCCCATGAGCGGCTCCGCAGGGACTGGGGCGAATGCTCCGCAGGACATGAACGGCTGGGTCGATGCGATCCTGTGCGTGGCGAATCACTACCGCATCGACTGTTCGCCTGAAGCGATTCGTATTGCAGCGGCATGGGATGGAAAAGCTGGTGAGCAGCGGCCGCTGGAGCAGCGTGTGCCGCAGCTGGCACGTCAGGTTGGGCTGGCGTTGCGCTGGGTGGCGCCGGAACCCCGCCGCCTGACCCCATGGCGCCTGCCTTTGATGGTGCAGCTGAACGACGGACAGGTCGGTGTTGTGACGGCCATGACGGCGACGGGGTTCACCCTGGAGCTCGGTGGCGATAGCGGCCTGCCCACCACATTGGATGCCGCGGCGCTGGATGCGGCGGTGGTCCGCATGGCAGTGGCACGCCCGATGCGCTCGGTGCCGGACAGTCGCGTCGATGAGTACATCAAGCCATTCGAGCCGGGCTGGTTGCGCCAACTGGTATTGGCCGACATGCGGCCATACTGGCACATCCTTCTGGCATCGCTGGTCACCAACGTTCTCGGTATCGCCAGCATCCTGTTCTCGATGCAGGTGTACGACCGGGTTGTACCGGCCCAGTCGATGCCCACGCTGTATGTGCTGTTCGGCGGAGTGCTGCTTTCCATGGTATTCGCTTACGTGTTGCGGCAGGCACGTACGCGGATCACCGATGTATTGGGCAAGCGCGCTGATCTGCGTGTATCGGACAAGGTGTTTGGTCACGCACTTCGCGTGCGTAACGCCGCACGGCCAAAATCGACGGGTACGTTCATATCCCAGCTGCGCGAGCTGGAGTCCGTGCGCGACATGCTGACCTCCACGACCATCGCTGCCGTGGCCGACGTACCATTTTTCCTGCTTTTCTGCGTGATGTTCTGGTACATCGCTGGTAGCCTGGTGTGGATTCCGGTGCTGGCAGCTGTGTTCATGGTGTTGCCTGGAATCCTGTTGCAGAAGCGCCTGCGCGCATTGGCGCAGGAGGGCATGCGCGAGTCGTCGCTGCGCAATGCGATGTTGGTCGAGGCCGTGCAGGGGATAGAAGACATCAAGCTGCTGCAGGCAGAGTCCAGGTTCCAGACGCACTGGAACCACTACAACGAGATCAATGCCGATACCGGCATGAAGCTGCGCGATCTGACAAGCACACTGAGCAACTGGTCCCAGATCGTTCAGACCGGTGTGTTCACCGTCGTGGTGTTCGCCGGAGCGCCGATGGTGATGGAGGGCGACATCACTACGGGTGTGCTGGTGGCCGCCTCGATGCTGTCCAGCCGCATGTTGGGACCGCTTGCCAGCCTGACCCAGATCCTCAGCCGCTGGCAGCAGGCGCGCATTGCGAAGGACGCGTTGGACAACCTGCTGCGGATGCCGGTGGATACCCCGGACCACGGCAAGCGCATCCATCGTGCGTCGCTGGCTGGCAGCTACGTTTTCACCAATGCGGTATTCAGTCATGACGGCCAGCAGCCGGCACTGAAGATTGGGGGGCTCAACGTCCAGCCCGGCGAACGGATCGCGATCCTTGGTCGCAATGGTGCTGGCAAATCGACGTTGCTGCGGGCGCTTTCCGGAATGATGGAGCCCCAGTCCGGTCACGTACTGCTGGACGATACGCCGCTCTCACACATTGATCCTGCGGATGTCCGAAGGGATGTTGGCTTCCTCTCACAGGAGTCCCGTCTGTTCCATGGAACGTTGCGCGAGAACCTGATGATGGGGGCGCCAACAGCGACCGATGAGGAACTGATGATGGCGCTGCGCGCTGGCGGCGCGTGGTCGTACGTCCGCACCCTGGCCGATGGCCTGGACCACATGGTGCTGGAAGGGGGCCTGGGCCTGTCAGGTGGCCAGCGCCAGAGCCTGATGCTGGCACGGTTGCTGGTGCGAAATCCGAACGTGCTGTTGCTGGATGAGCCAAGCGCGTCGCTGGATGAGGCGGCCGAACAGGGGGTCATCCAGACACTGGCTGGATTGCCTGAAACCACGACGATGGTCATTGCCACGCATCGGATGGCGATGCTGCAACTGGTGGAACGCGTGTTGGTGGTCGACAACGGTCAGGTGCTGCTGGATGGACCTCGCGATGAGGTCATCGAGAAGCTGCGCGGCAAGGCTGTGGGAACCTCCAGATCCCCGCGAGCCAGACCGGCGTACAAGCTCTCGGTGGGGAACGTCAGGATGAGGACCCAGAATGACCAGGTTGGCCAAGGTGGCGAAAGCGCGGATGGCAGCGACGCACCGGTGGAGGGGAAGCCATGAGCGCATGGAAGGCCGATGAGGTGTCAGGTAGCGACGAGGTCCACGCTACGGGTTCCTCCAGGGTGGTGCTATGGATCAGCGGTCTCCTGTTGCTGTTTCTGGTCTGGGCGTGGTGGTTTGAGATCGACGAAGTCTCAAGCGGTACGGGCAAGGTGATCCCGATTTCGCGCGAACAGATGATTCAGTCGCTGGAAGGCGGCATCTTGGCTGAGTTGAACGTGGCCGAGGGTGACATCGTCGAGAAAGACCAGGTGCTGGCGCAGCTGGATCCCACCCGCGGCGAATCCAGTGTCGAGGAAACAGCGGCGAAGTATCGTGCTGCATTGGCGAGTTCGGTCCGTTTGCAGGCGGAAGTGGAGGGTGCGACGGTATTGCACTTTCCTGAAGAGCTGGTCTCCGCACACTCGGAGCTGATTGCCAGCGAAGGTGCACTGTTCAGGTCAAGGCGTGCCAGCCTGGCCGAGTCGCTTGGTGGGCTGCAACGTTCGCTGGATCTGGTAAGCCGCGAGCTGCACATCACCGAGTCGTTGCTGGCAACGGGTGCAGCCAGCAGTGTGGAGCTGCTGCGCCTGCAGCGGCAGAGTTCAGAGCTGCGCTTGAAGATTGCCGAGGTGCGCTCGGAGTACATGGTGCGCAGCCGCGAGGAGCTGGCGAAGGCGAATGCAGAGGTTGAGTCGTTGTCCTCGGTCGTCCGCGGACGCGCGGATTCGTTGACGCGGCTGACACTGCGTTCTCCAGTACGCGGCGTGGTGAAGGATGTCGAGGTAACTACCATTGGTGGCGTGGTGCCGCCAAATGGACAGGCGATGGTGATCGTGCCGTTGGGTGATCAATTGTTGGTTGAAACCAAGGTCTCGCCGCGCGACATTGCTTTCATTCATCCCGGTCAGGAGGCCTTGGTGAAGATCACCGCCTACGACTATGCCATCTACGGCGGGCTCTCCGGCAAGGTCGTCACCATTTCGCCAGATACCATCCGCGATGAGGTCAAGCCCGAGGTCGTCTACTACCGGGTGTTCATCCGGACGGACAGCGATGCGCTGCGAAACAAAGCAGGGAAAGAGTTTCCGATCGTGCCGGGCATGATAGCCACGGCCGATATCCGTACCGGTAGCAAGACCATATGGCAGTACCTTGTGAAGCCGCTGAATCGTGCTGGAGAGGCGCTGCGTGAGCGTTGAACGCGCAACCATGCCTGTGAACGACGATGGGTTCGTGATCGGTACACCCGGGACGTCCATGTATCTATCTTGGGTGCCTGGGCGGCAACGAGCTGTTGCAGCCAACCGTGTGCGGATAGTTGTATCAACTTATCGGTCATCCTTGAATGCCATCTGAAAAGCTGCGCCGTTTGGCTGAACTCATTGACGGTTTCGAGAGGGACGTCCCGCTGTTGTCTTCCTGCCAGCGGCATGACCGGCTTACCGCCATACTGCGATGCACCATGCGTCTTGGGGGCGTTGGCGACGCCCGTGTTGAATTCGAGATTGATCGCCTTCTGCTACGTGCCTGCAATGCAGCGTTATCGTCCACGAATTCGGGCACTATCGTCGTGTAGGTGGCCAGGATTGGCGGGATGATGCAACGCTTGTGTCGCCCGCTGAGCATGTTGTCGAGTAGGCCGATCTGATCCCTCGGAGGAACGGCGGGCGCCAGGTGCAGGCCGGCGGTTACATTTTCGAAGTGGGAATGTGCGAGCTGATTATGAATACGATTGCGTCAAAGGGGCAGAAAGGTGGATGACAAGGTCACGGCGTCACTGACGAGTCAGTTGGCCAAGGGATTGGGCTCATGGCGTCAAGTGTTGCAGTGGTTGCGGAGCGTGCCGATTGCCGACGCGGTCGATCGCAGAAATGCGCCAATGCTTCAGCTTATTTCATTTCTGCTGGCGACTTTGCCTGCGGGAGCTTGGTGCTATCGCGCTTTTCTGGTGGATATTCCATGGAGGTCGGGTGAGTTCGCCAACATGGCGCTGTCCTTGTCGGTGAGCTTCATTTCCGCAATGAGCTTCGTGCTCGTCCGCAAGGGAAGATTCAAGGTCGCCTCATATGCATTGCTGTGTGTTTTCGCTGCGACGATCGTTCCTGCGTACTTGATCTCGGGCTTTGGCGCACAGCGCTTTGAACAACCGGTATTGGCAATCTGGATGGCAATTGCTGCGTTGGTTGTGGGGCGTGCAGCGCTATGGACGATGTTCTTCAGTATTGCGGTCGCATTCGCACTGGGCATAGGCGTCGACATCGGGAAGCCGGGCAGCGCGGCCGAGCTGGCCGGCGATGCGGCCTTCAGTACCGCGATGTTCCTGATGATCTCGGTGGTGCTGGATCGGACTTCAGTCGCTCTCCGCGAGAGCCTGCAGGAGGCAAAGGCGCGCGGTGATGCGTTGGTTGTTTCCAATCAGCGGCTGACCGAGGAGATGGCAGAGCGGGAGCGCACGTTCACGCAGCTGGTTCAAGCTCAGAAAATGGAAGCCGTCGGAAGGCTTGCCAGTGGCATTGCGCATGATTTCGGGAACGTTCTGGCCGTGGCGAGTGGCTACGTGCACATCGGGCTGAACTCTCCGGATGAGGCGAAGATGCAGGAATCTCTGAAGGGGGTGGATCTGGCGGTTAAGCGTGCCACCTTACTGAATCGTCGGCTGCTGTCGCTGGTACGGCAGGAGAAAGGAGCGGAAGAATGGTTCGATCCTGGTGAAGCTTTGAGGTCGATGCTGCCGATGATCCGGCAGTTGATGGGAGCGACGGTGAAGATCGAAGTCATAGTGAACGATGGGCTGCCCGCAGTGTTCTTTGATCGATTACAGTTCGATCTCATGGTGCTGAATGTCGCTGCCAACGCTGATCATGCGATGCCTGATGGTGGTGAATTCTTCCTTCGAGCGTACATGGATGACGATGCGCTGGTCCTGGGATTGGCGGACTCTGGAGAAGGCATGCAGGATGAGGTGCTGGCACAAGCGTTCGATCCGTTCTTTACAACCAAGCCGCGCGGAGAAGGGTGCGGACTTGGTCTTTCTGTCGTTCGCGATCTTGTCGAACGGGCTGGCGGTAGCGTAAACGCAGAAAGTCGGCTGGGTATTGGGACAACGATTTTTGTTCGCTTTCCTGACCACCTGCTGGAGCCAAGTCGGGCCTGACGTCGCTCCAACAGGGATTTCCACATTCGAGCGGGCAAAGGTTCGCCAAGCCGAGGCAAACGTCTGCGCATCAGGTGCATTTTTAGGCTTATCTGCACAATGGTCGGGGTGCCGTCGTCTGTGACGTCCTCCCCTCGTTAGGACCGGTCGGAACTGGAAAATTCGGCTGCGGTTGAGGGAGAAAAACGGGCGGCGAACTCTGCAGGCGGGATGTCTCCGAGCGACGAGTGCGTCCGGAATTGATTG
>JAEWKH010000111.1 GCA_023386155.1 Pseudomonadota bacterium | reverse complement strand
GGGCAAGCAGTAACCCGCATCCGTCCCTCACATACCGACCCCATTCTTTCACAGGATACCCATGTTCAGTCTCGAACAGCCGATACAGCCAGCCGGTCTCCTCCGTGCCCTCGCCATGATCCTCCCGGTCGCCCTGGCCGCCTGCAACACGACCGCAAGCGCGCCGCCTCCGTCGGCGGCCGTGGCGCCGGCTGTCGATGCCGTCACGGCCGAGCGCTATGCCGCGGTGACCACCGACAAGCATCCGGTGCTGGGCGTCGATCCCACCACGCTCAAGCCGCGCAACGTGCGCCAGCTCGTGAACTACGCGACGAGCGAGAAGCCAGGGACCATCGTGGTCGATACGAGTGCTCGCTTCATCTACCTCGTGCAGGAGGGCGGAAAGGCGCTGCGCTATGGCGTCGGCGTCGGCAAGGAGGGGCTGGAGTTCAAGGGCACGGCAACCGTGAACCACAAGGCGCAATGGCCGCGCTGGACGCCGACGCCCGACATGATCAAGCGCGAGCCGGAGCGCTACAGGAAGTGGGCCGGCGGGATGGACGGCGGCACCCACAATCCACTCGGCGCCCGCGCCCTGTATCTGTTCAAGGACGGAAGGGACACGCTCTACCGCATCCACGGCACCAACGAGCCCGAGACCATTGGGCAAGCCGTTTCCTCGGGCTGCATCCGCATGATGAACCAGGACGTGATCGACCTCTACAGCCGTGTCCCGGCCGGTGCCAAGGTCGTCGTCCTGTGATGGCCACCGGCATTTCCAACCGACTGAAAAACGGAGTTCAGCACCCCATGGCTTTCGACCGACGCCGCATCATCCGGGGCGCCGCCCTGATGCTTCTGGCTCCCTCATCTCTCGCAGTCGCCCAGGCCCAGAGCGGGGAGGGGTGGCACCCGCTCAAGGGGGACGACGGCAAGCCCGTGGCCAACGCACGGCTGCCGGTCGAGCTGACGGGCGAGATCGAGCATCTGCCCGGTGTGATCTGGGTGGGCTCGAAGAGTTCCGCCGTGACGCTCTATGAGTTCTACGACTACAACTGCCCCTATTGCCGCGTGGCGGCGAAGGACCTGCACGCTCTCGTGACGAAGAAGCCGGAGCTGCGCCTGGGGCTGATCAACAACGCGATCCTGTCCCTCGCATCGATGCAGGCGGCCAAGGTGGAGCTCGCGCTGCTCCTGATGAAGGGGCCGGCCGTGGCCTATGAGTTTCACCGGCGCCTGTTCGCCATGCCGGGCACGAACGACGGCCAGCGGGCGCTCGAGGTCGCCCAGGGTCTCGGTGTCCCGAGGCGCCAGATCGAGTCCGCCGCCGACAGCGAGAAGATCGGCGGTATGCTGCGCGAGCAGATCCAGCTCGCGGCCAGCCTCGGGCTTGCGGCGACGCCCTCGTTCGTCGCTGGCGGTGTCGGCGTTCTCGGCTATCCCGGTCCCAAGACCATCGGCGGGATTGTTGCCGCCATCGACAAATGCGGCGAGGTGGTCTGCCCGGCCTGACCGCCTCGACCGGGCAAGCCCGGCGTCAGCCCCTCCGGAGGACCCTTCATGGAGAGAAGGGGCCCCAGCCGCCATGGGCCACGCTCCCCGTTCCGGATCAGAGCAGGTTGAGGCTGCGCACCAGCATGTAGATCGCCACCACGAAGATCAGGCCGGCGAACACCGTGTTCAGCGCACCCTTCCTGCCCGCGAGCAGCTTGGCGGAGCGGGTTCCGAGCAGGCCGCCAAAGATGCCGCCGCCAATGAACAGCGCCGCCAGGGGCCAGTCGATCAGGCCCGACAGGGCGTAATTCGACGCTGTGGTCAGCCCAAAGGCCGATACGGCCACCAGGGACGAACCGACGGCGTTCAGGATCGGCATGCCGGTTGCCATGATCAGCCCAGGCACGATCAGGAAGCCGCCGCCGATGCCGAAGAAGCCCGACAAGGCGCCTGTCGCCAGGCCGATCATGACGAGCTTCAGGAAATTGTCCCGTCCGAGCTTCACCGATGCGTTGCCTTCGCCGGAGCGCTTGCGCAGCATCAAGGCGCCGACGATCATCATCAGCACGGCGAACAGCGCGAGCAGCTTCTGCCCGTCCATCATCTTGCCGAGCGTGGAGCCGCCGAACGCCCCGATCACGCCTGAGACGGCGAAGACCAGCGCGCAGCGCCACTTGACGGTTCCCCCGCGGGCATGGCTACCGAGGTTGGCGAGGGCGTTCACCGCCACCGCGACCGCGCTCGTCCCGATGGCCACGTGCGGGTTGGTGACGCCGACCAGATAGACGAGCAGCGGCACCGCCAGAATCGAACCGCCGCCGCCCACGAGGCCGAGCGTGAAGCCGACGAGCGAACCCGAGGCGAGGCCAAGGGCGCTCTGGGTCAGCGACAAGTCCATCATGATCTCCCGCTAGCGCATCGTGCGAAAAAGTGGACGCGGTTTTTCGCAATCGACGATGCGCTCTCTATCGAGCGGAGCATCGAATCCGATCCCAAGAGTGGGCCACTTTTCACGTCCGATGCTCTCGAGCCGCTGCACGGCTTCTTCCATGCTTCAGGCGTGCTTGGGTGGGGCATAGGCCGCCCGGTTCCAGGGAGCCTTCTTCAGGATCCGGGCCATGCCGCAGAACCCGGTGACACCCGCCACGGTCAGCCCGGCACCGATGAAGGCCGGCACGATCAGGAACCACTGCGACACGAACAGGCCAAGCATCGTGCCGATGAAAGCCATGCTGCCGGCGCCGATCTGCACCTGGCGCTGCAACTCGAGCGGCTGGCGGCGGTCGATCGTCACCGGCAGGCCAGCCTTCTTCCAGGCATCGATGCCCCCCTCGATGATGAAGGCCTCACAGGCGTTGCCGGCCTTGGCCGACAGGCGACCGGCGTTTCCCTGGGTTCGTGCGCCGCTCCTGCAGTGGAAGATCACGCGCTGGCCTTCCGAAAGGGTAAGGTTTGCTTTGTCGAGCTGGGATAGGGGCAGCAGGCGTGCGCCGGGAATGCTCACGCGGGCATGCTCATCGGCTTCGCGGATGTCGACGAGAAGCGCGCCCTGGTCGAGCAGGCGCTTGGCTTCAATGGGATTGAGGGTGGCAAGCGACATGGAGGATCTCCGATGGGGCCGCCCTGGGAGCAGCCCTTGTTTAATTAGATACTCCTTATTTAGTTATTGCTTATGTATTGTCAACTTCCCGGCAGCAGGTTCAGTTGCGGCGCAACGAAGCGCCTGATGATCCAGCGATGCCTTCGTGTCCGTTTCGCTGCGGCGCGCTGCGAAGGACATTCCGGAGGTCCTCCGGGTTTCCCATCTGCTGACGGGCGTTCCACATGATCCTGTTATTGCCATTGCATCGTGCTGGCCGCGGGATCGGTGGCGGCGCGGCTCGCCCTTTTCGGGCAAGCACTGTCTCCAGGGCGGGAGGATCGCGAAGGTGGCCCTCCATACGGAGCCGAGCGGCACCTTGCGGGTCAGCGCACCGATGACCGTCACCCTGATGCAGCTCTTCGCGGCAATCAGCCCGATCCCGAAGATCCGGGCGTTCCTCGGCGTCCTCGCCGAGCATTTCGGGCCTCCGCGACGGCGGCTGCGTCGACGACGCGGAGGCCGCAGCAGGGCTCAGCAGCAGCCCGCAGGCTCCGCAACCTTCTCGGGCGCCTTCGCGGGACCACAGCCGCATCCGCTCTGGCCCTCGGCCTTGGCCTCGGCATCCGCGACGCAGCAGGCATCCACTGTCGCCGGGGCGGGACCGCCACAGCAGCCCGACGAGGCCGGCGTACCGTCGACGGGAAGGTTGGTCGAGCACACGCCCGTCTCGGGCAGGACGAGGTGGACGTCGTCGGCGGCAGCGAGATCACCGGCGATGGCCGCCACGACCGAGCGGACCTGCTCGTATCCCGTCAGCATCAGGAAGGTCGGCGCCCGGCCATAGCTCTTGATCCCGACCGTGTAGAAGCCCGGCTCCGGATGGGCGAGTTCGCGGTGGCCGTGCGGCGGCACCGATCCGCAGGAATGCAGGTTGGGGTCGATCAGCGGCCCGAGCGCCTTCGCGCTCTCGAGCCACGGGTCGAGGTCGAGCCGCAGCTCGCGGGTCAGGTTCAGGTCAGGGCGCTGCCCGGTTGACGCCACGATCCGGTCAAGGGAGCCGATCGCGCGGATGCCGTTCGCCGTCTCGCCTTCGACCACGACCCGTTCGCCAGCGGCCCGCACGCGGACGACCGAGAAGCCGGGAACCAGCGTGACCTGCCCGCTGTCGACGAGCGCCTTGAGGCGGGAGCCGAGTTCGCCGCGGGCCGGGAGCTGGTCGGCGCGGCCGCCGCCGTAGACCCGCATCAGGTTCTCGCCCCGGGTCGCCCACACGATGGAGGTCGCGGGATTGCGCTCGGCCAGCTTCGCGAGGTCGAGGAGCACGTTGGCGGCCGAGTGCCCGGCGCCGACCACCAGCGTCGTCCTGCCGTCGTACACGGCGCGGTCGCGCCCGAGCACGTCCGGGATGCCATAGGCGATGCGGCCCGCGTTCTCGGCTTCGCCTTCGGCGGCGATGCCGCCCGCACCCAAGGGATTGGGCGCCGCCCACGTCCCGGAGGCGTCGATCACCGCCCGCGCGAGGTCGCGCCGGATGGAGCCGTTTCCGTCCGCGACGGCGAGCACGAAGGGTCTGGTGTCACGGCCCTTGCTGAGCACCTTGTCGGCGCCGTGGCGGGTGATCGCCGTCACTTTCGCGTTGGTCTCGATCACCGCCGCCAGCTCCCGCGTCGCGGCGAGCGGCTTGAGGTAGGCCTCGTACAGGTCCGATCCCGTCGGCATGACCCTGCCGGGCGGCTCCTGCCAGCCCTGGGTCTGGAGCAGCGCACGGGCCGCTGTGTCGATGTTGTGCTCCCACGGCGAGAACAGGCGGACGTGGCCCCAGTCGCGGACGTGGGCGGCCACCGTCTCACCGGCCTCGTAGACCTTCACGGGAATACCGCGCCGGATGAGGTGGGCGGCGGCGGCAAGCCCGACCGGGCCGGCGCCGATGACGGCAACGGGGAGAGCATCAGACGAGGCCATGGGAGGGCTCCTTGGTCAGCAGCAGGAGGCGGGGCGGGGAGCGAAGCCGTCGCGCATGCGCTCGACGAGAACGCGTCCGTGACAGCAGAGGATCTTGAGCATCCGCGAGGGGTCGCGGTGGCGCGGCTGGGCCAGGGCGGCAAGAATGTCCGCCCGCTGGAGGCCGATGTCGCGCAGGAGGTGATCGTCCATCTCGCCGAGGGCGGCGACGTGCCGGCGGTTCCGGGCGGCGCGGGCGAGATGGAAGACGAAGGGAACGAAGCCTGGCATCTGTCTCTCCTTTTTATATTTCCGGCAGGATGGAAATACCGGACAAAAAATAATCAGGCGGCGTTCTCCGCCTGGGCTCCGCATCCGGCGTCGGCGCAGCACTCGTCGGCCAGGAAGCCGATGAGGCCGTTCATTGCCGGGTAATGGGCCCGGCAGATCAGGGTCGTGGCCTGCCGCTCCTGCGTCACCAGCCCGGTCAGCAGGAGCCGCTGGAGGTGGTGCGAGAGCGTCGAGCCCGGAATGCCGAGGCGCTCCTGGATCTGCCCGACCGGCAAGCCGGCCTCTCCAGCCCGCACCAAGGTGCGGTAGACCTGGAGCCGGGTGGTGTTCCCGAGCGCTTCGAGCTGCTTGGCGGCTTGTTCGATGTTCATGGAAATAAGCTGAGCCAACCGTCAGTCCCTGTCAAGCGGTCTTTCCGGATTTATCGAAATATCATGGGCGCCACGGCGAATGTGCTACCACCCGATCCCCTTCGCCGAAAAGTGCTTTACCCCATCGTGCGAAAAAGCGGACCCGGTTTTTCGCCCTCGACGATGCGCTCTTCATAGAGCGGAGCATCGGGTCCGATGCTCTAGCCGCCGCCGATTTCCTCGATGACGACGCCGGTGCCGCCGCAGATCGGGCATTCCCTGTCGCCAAGTTTCCCGCTGCCGTTGCATTCCCGGCAGACATTCTCGCCAGCCCCAGGCGTATCCGGATCGGCTTGGTCGCCGGGATTGAGCTTCGGCTTGTGAGGATGGGCGTCGCCTGACTTCGGGTCGGACATGGCGTTGGCTCCTGCATGCTTCTGGCGAGGCAACGTCGCGAGGACGCCAGGGTTGCCCATGGGAGCGTGCCGGGCCGCTCTATTCGGCCGCCTGAGACCGCTCCCGGGCCGGGGCCGACCGCCATGGCCGTCGTCCTCCATGCGCTCGCGCAGCTCGGCGCGGGATGCTGCCGGAACGTGACAGCAGGGACGGGATGGGCTGTGGGTGAGGGCGGTGAAGGTGAGATGATGCGGCGAGGCACTCAAGTCATCCGCGCCGTCATGGCCGGGCTTGACGCGGCCATCCCCGTCTTAGACCCGCCGCACCGAAAAGGCGTGGATACCCGCGACAATCCCCGGATCAAGTCCGGGGACGGGCATGACGGTGGAGCGGCGGACGCAACGGCGTATCATCGTTGAATGCACAAGGGCGGTTGGGTCTACATCATGACGAACCGGCGCAACGGCACGCTCATGCGCGGCATGGCGATGCTGAGCGTCGCAAGGTCTTCGGCACGCCGTCGTTCTTGGGCCTTCATCACGCCCATGTGGGCGATGGCCGTCGGCATCATGTTCACGGGCGCGGTGACGGCGAACGGTGCCCTGGAAAAATTCGGAGACATCGCCGGGACGGCCGTCGCCCTCCATTTCTGCATCCAGAGCCTAATCGTCGGCATCGCTGGAACGCTCGCCGTGATCGGCTTCAAGGGCGACGCCGCCTAGCCGCTGATCGCCTACGCCACCATGGCGATCATCGTCCTGGTCGCGTGGGGATTGCTGCTCCGTCGAGCACAGTAGCAGGCGTGACGAAGCGCGAGGCCTCATTGCACTCACCGTCATCCCCGGACTAGTTCCGGGGATCCGCGTCTTAACCCACTGAGAAGACGTGGATGGCCGGGACGAGCCTGTGGCCATCACTTACTTAGTTTTCTGAAGGAACGTTTGCGATACGGCGAGTTGAGTTCCATCGCCACGTCAAGTGCTGAACAGTTAGTGCGAGTGAAAGGACTCGGGCGTTAGGGATGAGGGCGAGGGATGGTGGAGAGGCGTATAGGTGTGGTCTTCGCTCTCATTTTCTTGCGGAGCAAGGCGAAGTTCATAGATCAAACTGCTCTGGAACAAGATAACTAGTGCTGCTTCTAGTTTTGATCTAAATTAGATGACTTCTCTCGCCGCATTGCCTTTACTTGAGCGACAAAACGCCGTCCTTTGTCCGTTACATCCCATCTTGAGTAATGCCCGTAAGAAGCCTTCTCTGAACGTATGTATATCAAACCTAGAGCCTCAAACTGGTATCCTATTTTCGAGACCGTGCTTAATGAAATTTCTGCGGTCTGATCGGTGCGAAGATCTAGCTGTCTTGCTAATATACCTTCCAAGTAGGTCTTTACCGCACCTTCAGATGGATTTGTATAAATGATAGGGATTATAAGCTTGAATATTGTGTCCCATGAGAGGCTGATGTTGGTTTTGTGAATCTCTTTATCCGGTTCAGAGTCAACAAGGGGGTTTCCCCGTTTTTTCTGAATACTAAGTTCGAATATTAATTCGTCATTCCCATGTGCAAGGTGCTCAGGAAACGTGACATCTTCATCAAATCTAGAGACTTGAATTCTCAAGTCTGCGTTTTCTCGGCGGAGGGCTTCGATATCTTTGTATATTGTCGGATCCGCAGCTTGATCGCCACGAATCCAGCCTATCCCCGGACGACGTCGCGCAATGTCATTTACTGAGTCTTTGATAGAGGAGATCAACTCGGTCGAGTCTCTCCAATAACGCACCACACGCTTCGCTTCGAGCTTGTCTCGAAACGCTTGCAGCTTGCGCATCTTCTCAGGGTCGTTGTCTGTTTCCTCAAGTCGGAGTTTTTCTGGCGTAGCATATAAGAATGCTAGTGCAGGCTTTTTTGTAGCTACAGCATAGTCAAATTCTTTCTCCGTGTAACTTTTCCCGCCAGCGTCTTCCGAGCCATATCGGCCCTTCACGATCACGACATAATAATCCGAGTCATCAATGATGCGCTGTATATATTCAAACTGTTCTTCGTCTGTCGCGGGAAATTGCTCCATTCCAACAGCAATGTAGCCAATACGATTCAGTTCATTAATGACTCTCTCCCGTTCATCTTTCAGGTCTCTCTGAGTTGAACTCACAAACACCTGGAAACGAACGTTCATCTTCGTCCTCATCAATCATGTTAAATTGTACAAGAGCTACCGGCATACCGTTACGCTGCCGCATGTTTCGCACTTGAAATTTGCCCCATTTGGCTTGAGGCCAATGCTGTAGCAAGTTCTGCATACTTCGCCGGAAAACCTTCGAGGATGTACATCCTCGAAGCGCTTTAATGCCAGCCACATAGGTACGTCACAGATCTGAGCGAGTTCCGACGCATCCTTGAATTGTTGTACAAGGAGATCGGGAAGCAGGAGGTATTCAGCATACGTGTTCGCCTGCCACTCTGTACTGTCTTCCTCTCTGATATAGCTACTAAGCCGATTTCTCGGGTCGCTAAAATGTAGGTCGTAGCCGTTGTGCAGGAATAAGTGACCGCACTCGTGAGCTAATATGAACTTGCTTTCGCTATCCCCGAGTTTGGCATGTTGCCATACCTCATCATCGCACACGAGACGCAGGGACCCTGCCGGAACATACGCTGGGTAATCCCTTGTTCCGGCAAGATCCTTGATTTCGAGCCGTATGCGATTTCCCATGATGGTAGGCAGATCATTTTCAACAAATCTGATTACATCAAAGTTTGGCAGATGCGCATACGACGACATCTGACGGTGGTCAGATGCGACTGCTGCCAGTCGTTCCTTGGCCCAAAAGGCGGGAGCTTTGTAGTCGACTCCCACTTCCTCCTCCTAGAATTACGAGCACCCCGTCGTGCTGCCGCACGTGTCGCACTTCAGGCAAGTTCCGTTTCGCACCAGCGTGAAGTTCGCGCACTCGGGGCAGGCTTCGCCCACATAGCCCTTCATCTTGGCCTCGGCACGTCTATCAGCGACGGACGGTGCAGAGAACCCAAGTTTGGCCATCTCGGCTTCGCCGACCTTCTCCTCCACCGGCGCCGATGTGGGGGCGAGTTCACCCTTCAGCGCGTTCGCGCCGACGGTGACAGCCGCTGTGCGCTGAGTGATGCCTGCGGCGCTGCCGCCGCCGCCGGGGATCAGCATGAGGCGGTCGACGGTGCCGCGGGTGAAGCCGCGGGAGACGATCGCCGTGGCGGGCGCGGGTTCCGGCGCCTTCGACTGGGCCTCGCCCGAGCCGATGGTGGTGGGGCCTGCTTCCGACGGGTCCACATGGGCGAGGTCGTTGCGGCCGAGATAGGACACGGCGAGCTCGCGGAACACGTAGTCGAGGATCGAGGTCGCGGACTTGATGCGCTCGTTGCCCTGGACGAAGCCGGCCGGCTCGAAGCGCGTGAAGGTGAAGGCCTCCACGTATTCCTCCAGCGGCACGCCGTATTGCAGGCCGAGCGAGATCGCGATGGCGAAGTTGTTCATCATGGCCCGGAAGGCGGCGCCTTCCTTGTGCATGTCGATGAAGATCTCGCCGAGGCGCCCGTCGTCGTACTCGCCCGTGCGCAGGTACACCTTGTGTCCGCCGACGACGGCCTTCTGGGTGTAGCCCTTGCGGCGGTCGGGCATCTTCTCGCGGTCGTGCACCTGCACGATGCGCTCGACGATTTTTTCCACGATCTTTTCCGACACGTGCGCGGCCTTCGCGGCGGCCGGGAGGGCGGCGAGAGTTTCGGCGGCATCCTCCGCATCCTCGTCCTCATCGGCGATGAGGGCGGAGTTCAGCGGCTGCGAGAGCTTGGAGCCGTCGCGGTAGAGGGCGTTCGCCTTGAGCGCCAGCTTCCAGGAGAGCATGTAGGCGTTCTTGCAATCCTCGACGGTGGCGTCGTTGGGCATGTTGATGGTCTTGGAGATCGCGCCCGAGATGAAGGGCTGCGCCGCCGCCATCATGCGGATGTGGCTCTCCACCGAGAGATACCGCTTGCCGATCTTGCCGCACGGATTGGCGCAGTCGAACACCGCGTAGTGCTCGGTCTTCAGGAAGGGCGCGCCTTCCAGCGTCATCGCTCCGCAGATGTGGATGTTCGCGGCCTCGATGTCGGCCTTCGAGAAGCCCAGGAAGGAGAGCAGGTCGAAGGACGGATCGTTGAGCTTCTCGGCCGGCACCTTGAGCGTGCCGGTGAGGAAGTCCTCGCCGAGCGTCCAGCGGTTGAACACGAACTTGATGTCGAAGGCCGATTTCAGGCCCTTCTCCACCGCGTCGATCTTCTCGTCCGTGAAGCCCTTAGACCGAAGCGAGCCGGGGTTGATGGCGGGCGCCTGCTTCATGGAGCCGTGGCCGACCGCATAGGCCTCGATCTCGGCGATCTCGGATTCGCGATAGCCCAGGGCCCGGAGGGCATCGGGCACGGCCCGGTTGATGATCTTGAAGTAGCCGCCGCCGGCGAGCTTCTTGAACTTCACGAGGGCGAAGTCGGGCTCGATGCCGGTGGTGTCGCAATCCATCACGAGGCCGATCGTGCCCGTGGGCGCGATCACGGTGGACTGCGCGTTGCGGTAACCGTTCTTCTCGCCGAGCTCGAGCGCCTTGTCCCAGGCGGACTTGGCATGGGCGACGAGATCCTGGTCCGGGCAGGAAGCGTGATCGAGCGGGACCGGGTTGACGGCGAGGCCTTCATAGCCGGTGGCCTCGCCATGGGCGGCGCGGCGATGGTTACGGATCACGCGCAGCATATGCTTCGCGTTGGCCTTGTAGTTCGGGAAGGGCCCGAGCTCGCCCGCCATCTCGGCCGAGGTGGCATAGGACACGCCGGTCATGATCGCCGTGATCGCGCCGCCGAGCGCACGGCCGGCGTCGGAATCGTAGGGCAGGCCCATGGTCATGAGCAGGCCGCCGATATTGGCGAAGCCGAGGCCGAGCGTACGGTACTCGTAGGAGAGCTGCGCGATCTCCTTCGACGGGAACTGCGCCATCATCACCGAGATTTCGAGCACGACGGTCCACAGGCGGCAGGCATGCTCGAAGGACTCGGCATCGAACCTGTGATTCTGCCGGTCGAAGAACTGCAGCAGGTTCGCCGAGGCGAGGTTGCACGCCGTGTCGTCCAGGAACATGTATTCCGAGCAGGGGTTCGACGCCCGGATGCGTCCGCCGGCCGGGCTGGTGTGCCAGTCGTTCATGGTGGTGTTGAAGTGCAGGCCGGGATCGGCGGACGCCCAGGCGGCATGGCCGATCTGCTCCCACAGGTCGCGGGCCTTCAGGGTCTTCACCACCTTGCCGTCCTTGCGGGCGGTGAGGTGCCAGTCCGCGTCGTTCTCCACCGCGCGCAGGAAGTCGTCGGTCAGGGAGACGGAGTTGTTCGAGTTCTGGCCGGAGACGGTCAGGTAGGCTTCCGAATCCCAGTCGGTGTCGTAGATG
>JAEWKH010000106.1 GCA_023386155.1 Pseudomonadota bacterium | reverse complement strand
AGCAGCCTCAGCTTCTCGAAATCCGAGGTCTCACGAAGGGCTTTCCGGGCGTGCAGGCGCTCGACCATGTGGACTTCACACTGCATGCGGGGGAGATCCACGGACTGCTCGGTGAGAACGGCGCCGGCAAGTCCACCCTGATCAAGGTGTTGACCGGCGTCTTCAAGCGCGATGCCGGCACCATTCGCCTCGACGGGCAGGAGATCGAGGCGCGGGATCCCGCCGACGCGCTCTCGCTGGGCATCGGAACCGTCTATCAGGAAGTCAATCTTCTCCCCAATCTGTCGGTTGCGGAGAACCTCTTCATCGGCCGTCAGCCGCATCGTTTCGGCCTCGTGCGCACTGGCGAGATGCGTCGCCTGTCCGAGGAGCTTCTCGCAGGCTACGGCCTCGACATCGATGTCGCCAATCCCCTGAGCACCTACTCGGTGGCGGTGCAGCAGATCGTCGCCATCGCCCGGGCGGTCGATCTCTCGGCCAAGGTGCTGATCCTCGACGAACCGACGGCGAGCCTCGACACGCACGAGGTCGAAACCCTTTTCAGGATCCTGAGGGATCTCAAGAGCCGCGGCATCGGCATCGTGTTCGTCACCCATTTCCTCGATCAGGTCTATGCGGTCTGCGACCGGATCACCGTGCTGCGCAACGGGCGTCTCGTGGGCTCGCGCCCCATCGCCGAACTGCCGCGCATCGAGCTCGTCTCCATGATGCTGGGACGCGAGCTTGCAGCGGAAGCACTCCACCGCAACCAGCGCAGCGCCGTCACCGGGGAGCCGCTCGTCGCGTTCAAGGATTATGGCAAGCGCCGCCTCATGGAACCGTTCGATCTGGAGGTGCGCCCCGGCGAGGTCGTGGGGCTTGCGGGCCTGCTGGGTTCCGGCCGGACGGAAACGGCCAAGCTGGTCTTTGGCATCGAGCGCGCCGATAGCGGGCAGGCCTTCGTCGACGGCAAGCCCGTTCGCATCGCCTCGCCACGCGATGCGGCCCGTCTGCAGTTCGGCTTCACGCCCGAGGATCGCAAGTCGGAAGGCATCGTGGCGGAGTTGTCCGTTCGCGAGAACATCATCCTGGCCCTCCAGGCGCAGCGCGGCTGGCTGCGCCTAATCCCGAGGCGCAAGCAGGAGGAGATCGCCGACCGGTTCATCAAGCTTCTCGACATCCGCACGCCGGATGCGGAAAAGCCCATCGGGCTCCTTTCCGGCGGCAATCAGCAGAAGGCGCTGCTCGCCCGCTGGCTCGCCACGGAACCGCGCTTCCTCATCCTGGACGAGCCGACGCGCGGCATCGACGTGGGCGCCCATGCGGAGATCATCCGCCTGATCGAGCGCCTGTGCGAGGACGGGCTGGCCCTTCTCGTCATCTCGTCGGAGCTGGAGGAGATCGCCTCCTACAGCGACCGGGTCGTCGTCCTGCGCGACCGGCGGCACGTGCGCGAACTCTCCGGCGCCGAGGTGAGCGCCGACACCATCATGACAACGATTGCGGGCCATTGAATGAGCGGCATGATTCAGGTTGGTCGCCCTCGCACGCTTCCCAAGGGACTTCCGCAGGTCGCGGCGCTTCTCATCGTTTTCTTCGTCAATTGGCTCGTGTTCCGAGACTTCTTCGCCCTGCGCCTGCAGGACGGGCGCCTCTTCGGCAGCCTCATCGACGTGCTGAACCGGGGCGCGCCGGTGGCCATCCTGGCCCTGGGGATGACCCTCGTCATCGCAACCCGCGGCATCGATCTCTCCGTCGGCGCCGTGATGGCGATTGCGGGCGCGACGGCCGCCACATTGACCGCGCAGGGCTATCCGCTGCCGGTCGCGCTGGCCGCCGCCGCCGGGACCGGGCTGGCCTGCGGCCTGTGGAACGGCTTTCTGGTCGCCGTCCTCGAAATCCAGCCCTTCGTGGCGACCCTGATCCTGATGGTCGCCGGGCGTGGCTTCGCGCAGCTGATCACCGAGGGACAGATCATCACCTTCGTGAGCGAAGGCTTCGCAGCCATCGGCGGCGGTTCCTTCCTGATGCTGCCGATGCCAGTGGTCATCGCCATCGTAATGCTCATCGTCACGCACTTCATCGTCCGCTACACGGCCCTTGGCCTCTTCATCGAATCCATCGGCGCCAATGTCCGCTCGAGCGCCTATGCGGGCATCGGCACCAGGGTCGTGACCATCGCGGTCTATATGTGGTGCGGCCTGTGCGCGGCCATCGCGGGTCTGATCGTGACGGCGGACATCCGCGGGGCCGATGCCAACAATGCCGGCCTCTGGCTCGAGCTCGATGCCATCCTGGCCGTGGTGATCGGCGGCACCTCCCTGTTCGGCGGGCGCTTCAGCCTCGGCCTCTCCGTCGTCGGGGCGCTGATCATCCAGGCCATGAACACCGGCATCCTGCTGAGCGGCTATCCGCCCGAATACAATCTCATCGTGAAGGCCATCGTGGTGCTCGCCGTGCTTCTCGCCCAGTCGCCGGTTCTGTCGGCCGTTCGTTCCGTGTGGAAGGCAAGGGCATGATCCGGCGCCATCTCCCCGTCCTCATCACGCTCGCCGTCTTCGTCGTCGGCTACCTGATCTGCCTCGCGCAGTTCCCGAGCTTCGCCTCGACTCGCGTGATCGGCAATCTTTTGACCGACAACGCCTTCCTCGGGATCGTGGCCGTCGGGATGACCTTCGTCATCCTGTCCGGCGGCATCGATCTCTCAGTGGGTTCCGTCATCGCCTTCACCGGCGTGTTCCTTGCCGTCACCATCGAGAAATACGGCCTCAACCCCTATCTGGCCTTCGTCCTCATCCTGGGCATCGCGGCGCTGTTCGGGGCCGGCATGGGTTTCCTGATCCACACCTTCCAGATCCCGGCCTTCATCGTGACGCTGGCGGGCATGTTCCTGGCGCGCGGCCTCTGCTTCG
The DNA here is from genome assembly GCA_023386155.1 of Pseudomonadota bacterium. Lineage (GTDB taxonomy): Bacteria > Pseudomonadota > Alphaproteobacteria > Rhizobiales > Beijerinckiaceae > Microvirga. The sequence continues at coordinate 34,580 of JAEWKH010000106.1, read as the reverse complement.
TGCTCACGACGGATTCGATCCCGATCAACGCGCCGGCCTATGGCCAGATCACCGACATCGCCTTCCGACTGCCGGGCGGCGGACGGCTGACCTTCATCGCCATGGTCATGCTGCTGACCTTCGCCGCCGGGATCGTCCTGGCCCATTTCACTCGCTTCGGCGCCAATGTGTACGCGCTGGGCGGCAACCGGACCTCGGCGGAGCTGATGGGGGTGCCGGTAGGGAAGACGACCATCCGCATCTACATGCTGTCGAGTTTCCTTGCCGCCTTGGCCGGAATTGTCTTTTCTTTCTACACGTCCGCGGGTTATTCCCTGGCTGCGACCGGCGTCGAGCTCGACACGATCGCGGCGGTCGTCATCGGCGGTACCCTGCTCACGGGGGGATACGGGACGATCATCGGCACGCTCGTGGGCGTGCTCATCCAGGGATTGATCCAGACCTACATCACGTTCGAGGGGACCTTGAGTTCCTGGTGGACCAAGATCGCCATCGGTGCCCTGCTGTTCGCCTTCATCGTGCTGCAGCGCGGCCTGTCGGCGGCGTCGCTTCGGGCAAGGTCGAGTTGAAAGGGAGAACGGTGTTGCTGAACGATGTCCAGAGGCCTTCGAGAGCGCGATCAGCCCATGATCTCGTCGCCCATGGGATCGGCCAGAACATCATGCAGGGACGTTTCCCCATCGGCAGCACCCTGCCGGGCGATGCGGAGCTGATGGAACTGTTCGGGGTCTCGCGGACGGCCCTCCGGGAGGCGATGAAGACACTGGCGGCGAAAGGCCTGATCGAGTCCAAGACGAAGGTCGGCACGAAGGTTCTCGACCGCAACAACTGGAACATGTTCGATGCCGACATCATCGAATGGCATCTCGAGATGGGCGTCGATGCCCGCTTCCTGGGATGGCTCTTCGAGATACGGCAGATGCTGGAGCCGCTCGCCTGCGCGACGGCTGCCACAAGGCGCACGCCGGAGCAGCTCGAGAGGATGCACCGGGCGCTCCAGGCCATGTATCAATGCGAGAGCAGCCGGCAGGGCTTCACCAAGGCGGATCTCGCGTTTCATCAGGCCATTCTGGAGGCCTCCGGCAATCCCTTCCTGCAATCGATCGGGTCCGTCATCGGCGCGGCGCTCGCCACGTCCTTCACGATCAGCTCCCCGGTATCCAGCGATGACCGCTTCAGGGAGGTCATGCAGCAGCACCAGGCGGTCTACGATGGCATCGCGCAGCATGACCCCGTTGCCGCAAGCGAGGCCATGTCCCACCTGATCCTCCAGGCGGCGGAGAGGGTGCAGATCAAGCACGTGGAAAGCTCGCTGGCGACGGTCCAGATCCATGCCTTCTCGGGCGTCGAGTAAGCTGGGACTCGTGCTGGGTCCCGCCCGGGGCGGCGTGTCAAAACCCTGTTGCAGAAAATAGTATTATAGTATGATTTATGGGGCGGCTGAGGAGGTTTAACCACTCGGCTGCGAAGAGGGAAGGCGGAGCTGTCCTACCGGGACCTCTGCCCTGATCGTCGGACCGAAGGAGACCTCCTGGGGGATGGAGGCTGCGATCCGACCAGGGCCCTGAGACGAAGAACGCTGAATATGCGCCGGGCGCATGGATGACGCTTCGGGCATGGACGAGAGGGAGAACGACCTTGAAGACATTCACCACCACTTTGGCGGCCGTGGCACTTGGAGCCTTCGGCATGCTCGGCGCCGCGCAGGCGCAGGACAAGGGCACGGTCGGCGTGGCCATGCCGACGAAGTCGTCCGCGCGCTGGATCGACGACGGCAACAACATGGTCAAGGCGCTTAAGGAAAAGGGCTACAACGTCGACCTGCAATATGCGGAAGACGACATCCCGAACCAGCTCTCGCAGATCGAGAACATGATCACCAAGGGCGCCAAGGTCCTCGTGATCGCGGCCATCGACGGCACGACCCTGTCCGACGCGCTCCAGCAGGCCGCCGACAAGGGCATCAAGGTCATCGCCTATGACCGCCTGATCCGGAATTCCAAGAACGTCGACTACTACGCCACCTTCGACAATTTCCAGGTCGGCGTGCTTCAGGGCGGCTACATCGAGAAGGCGCTCGGCCTGAAGGAGGGCAAGGGCCCGTTCAACATCGAGCTGTTCGGCGGCTCGCCCGACGACAACAACGCCTACTTCTTCTACAACGGCGCCATGTCCGTCCTCGAGCCCTACATCAAGAGCGGCAAGCTCAAGGTGCAGAGCGGCCAGACCGGCATGGACAAGGTCTCGACCCTGCGCTGGGACGGCGCGGTCGCCCAGGCCCGCATGGATAACCTGCTCTCCGCCTACTACACCGACAAGCGCGTCGATGCGGTTCTCTCGCCCTATGACGGCCTGAGCATCGGCATCATCTCCTCGCTCAAGGGCGTGGGCTACGGCTCGCCGCAGCAGCCGATGCCGGTCATCACCGGACAGGATGCGGAGGTGCCCTCGATCAAGTCGATCCTCGCCAAGGAGCAGACCTCGACGGTGTTCAAGGACACACGCGAGCTCGCCAAGGTCGCGGCCAACATGGTCGACGCCGTGCTCTCGGGCAAGCAGCCCGAGGTCAACGACACCAAGACCTACGAGAACGGCGTGAAGGTGGTCCCGTCCTACCTGCTGAAGCCGGTCAGCGTCGATGCCTCGAACTGGAAGGACGTTCTCGTCACCAGCGGCTACTACAAGGAAGACCAGTTCAAGTAATCGGCTCGCTTGAAAGACGGACCCTGCGCACCCGCGCGGGGTCCTTGCTCGTTTCAGAGCATCGGACCCAAAAGTGGATTTGCACATTTGGGGTTGGATCTGATGCTCCACTCTTTGGATAGCGCATCGTTCGGCGCGGACCCAGCGGGCCGCGCTAGCGAAAGCCGGATCCACTTTTCACTGACGCGGACCTCTGGGTCCGCACGATGCGCTAGAAGGCTCGTTGCCTGAGGTTATGCGATGAATGCGATCCTTGAGATGCGGGGGATCACCAAGACGTTTCCGGGCGTGAAGGCGCTGGACAACGTTAATATCACCGTCAAGGCGGGCGAGATCCACGCCCTTGTCGGCGAGAACGGCGCCGGCAAGTCCACGCTGATGAAGGTTCTGAGCGGGGTCTATCCGCACGGCACCTATTCCGGCGAGATCGTCTACGAGGGCGAGACGCGGCGCTTCTCGGGCATCGCCGACAGCGAGAAGCTGGGCATCATCATCATCCACCAGGAGCTGGCGCTCGTGCCGCTCCTGTCGATCGCGGAGAACATCTTCCTCGGCAACGAGCAGGCCAGTTACGGCGTCATCGACTGGTCGGTCGCGTTCGCCCGAACGAAGGAACTCTTGAAGCTGGTCGGCCTCAAGGAATCGCCCGAGGAGCTGATCACCAATCTCGGCGTCGGCAAGCAGCAGCTCGTGGAGATCGCCAAGGCGCTCTCGAAGAAGGTGAAGCTTCTCATCCTCGACGAGCCGACCGCGAGCCTGAACGAGAAGGACAGCGATGCGCTGCTGAACCTGCTGCTCCGGTTCAAGGAGCAGGGCATCTCATCGATCCTGATCTCGCACAAGCTCAACGAGATCGCGAAGGTGGCCGATTCCATCACGGTTCTTCGCGACGGCGGAACGGTCGAGACCCTCGACTGCCGGACGGAGGAGGTGAGCGAGGACCGGGTCATCCGCGGCATGGTGGGCCGCACCATGGAGGACCGGTACCCGAAGCGCGAGCCGAAGATCGGCGAGCCGATCTTCCAGGTCGAGAACTGGTCCGCCTATCACCCGCTCCACAAGCACGTGCAGGTGGTCAAGAACGTCAGCCTGAACATCCGGCGCGGCGAGATCGTCGGCATCGCCGGGCTGATGGGGGCGGGGCGGACCGAGTTCGCCATGAGCCTGTTCGGCCGCAGCTACGGGCAGAACATTTCCGGTCGCGTGACCCTGCACGGCAAGGAGATCGATGTCGGCACGGTGGAGAAGGCCGTCTCCAACGGCATCGCCTATGCCACCGAGGACCGCAAGACCTATGGCCTGGTTCTCGCCGAGGACATCCGCAAGAACGTCACGCTCGCCAATCTCGAGGGTGTCTCCAGCAGGTTCGTCATCGACGACATCCGGGAGCTTGCCGTCGCCAACGACTACCGCGCCAAGATGCGCATCCGCAGCCCCAGCGTCTTCCAGGAGACGGTGAACCTTTCAGGCGGCAACCAGCAGAAGGTGGTCCTGAGCAAGTGGCTCTTCTCCGACCCGGAGATCCTCATTCTCGACGAGCCGACCCGCGGCATCGATGTCGGGGCGAAATACGAAATCTATACGATCATCAACAAGCTGGCGGATGCCGGCAAGGGGGTCCTCATGATATCCTCGGAGATGCCGGAACTGCTCGGCATGTGCGACCGCATCTATGTGATGAACGAGGGCTCCCTGATCGCCGAGCTCGCCATTGCCGAGGCATCCCAGGAAAAGATCATGCACGCTATCGTTAAGTCGGGGAGGCGCTGAGATGGACACGAGAACCGCTGACGAGCTTCACGCTCCCCAGCCGAAGACGTCGTGGATGGACTTCGTCAAAACCCATTTCCGCGATTACGGCATGCTGCTGTCGCTTCTGGCGATCATGCTGTTCTTCCAGGTGGTGACCGACGGGACCCTGCTGCGGCCGCTCAACCTCACCAACCTGGTGCTCCAGAACAGCTACATCGTCATCATGGCGCTTGGCATGCTCCTGGTCATCGTCGCCGGGCACATCGATCTCTCGGTCGGCTCCATCGTCGGCTTCGTCGGCGGCCTGGCCGCCATGATGATGGTGCGCTGGGGGTTCGACCCGGTGACGACGACCATCGCCTGCCTCATCGTCGGCGGCATGATCGGCGCCGCGCAGGGCTATTGGGTCGCCTATTTCAAGGTGCCGTCCTTCATCGTCACGCTCGCCGGCATGCTGGTCTTCAAGGGCCTGACCCTGGCGCTCCTCGGCGGCATGTCGGTCGGCCCGTTCCCGGTCGGGTTCCAGCGCCTGAGCTCCGGCTTCATCCCCGATGTCTTCGGCGGCCAGGGCTTCAACTATACGGCTTTGTTCCTCGGCGTCGCCAGCGTGGCCGCGATCATCTATTTCAGCTTCCGCAGCCGCGCCAACCAGCTGAAGCACGCGGTCGAGACGGCGCCCTTCGGCCTGTTCCTGCTCAAGAACGGCCTGCTCGCCGTTCTGGTGATCGCGTTCTGCTATCTGATGGCGACCTATCGCGGCCTGCCGAACGTGCTCGTCATCATGGCGGTGCTGATCGCGCTCTACGCTTTTGTCACCAATCGGACCACCATCGGCCGGCGCATCTATGCGCTGGGCGGCAACGAGAAGGCGGCCAAGCTGTCGGGCATCAAGACCGAACGCCTGACCTTCCTCACCTTCGTCAACATGGGCGTGCTGGCAGGCCTTGCCGGCCTGATCTTCGCGGCCCGCCTCAATACGGCGACCCCCAAGGCCGGCCTCGGCTTCGAACTGGACGTGATCGCGGCCGTGTTCATCGGCGGCGCCTCGGCGACCGGGGGCGTCGGCAAGGTGACGGGAGCCGTCATCGGCGCCTTCGTCATGGGCGTCATGAACAACGGCATGTCGATCCTCGGCATCGGCATCGACTACCAGCAGGTCATCAAGGGCCTCGTGCTGCTCGCGGCCGTGTCTCTCGACGTCTACAACAGGAAGAAGTGAGAAGGCCTGAAGCGGCATAACGGCGAGCCTCGCGCTCGCCGTTTTCGCTTCGACCAGAAAGTGGATGAATCAGACTAGATCTGTTTCCACTTGCGTGGAACCAGCTCCCTTTCTTTTTGAAGCGCATTTTTTGACGGCGAACCGGATCCACTTCGCCGAAAATGCTCTAGCGGGCCGCCGTCTTGCCGGCGGCTTCAGGCACGGGGCTCTTGGTCAGGGTCATCTTGTTGCTGCTCCGGTCGCACGACACCGTGACAAAGCCATCGGACGCGTTGATGCGAACCGTGACCACGTCGCTCGTGCTGACGAGCTTGACCGGCTCCTCGTCCACATCCTGCGCGGCCTCGCTGATGATGGACAGGCACTCGCCGAAAGGCATGGAGGCAATGCGGGTATCGGCCGACTGAGCTGCAGAGCCGGCGGCAAAGGCACCCATGGTGCCGAGCACGATTGCAAGCAGAGTGGAGCGCATTGACCGATTCTCCTAACGCTCGGAGAACACCACGCCCGAGAGTTTCCCGATGTGCCGTATCGCACAGGATAGAAACGTGCCTCATCATGGGCCGTTCCAGCCGTCAATGTCGCAGGGAAGGGTGGTCGCCGTTATCGACAGGTTCGCACGCCCTCCGTGAGAGAAGGGTAAACAAGCTTAGCCGCTCGCTTCCTTTTCATGTGCGGAAACTAGGCGTCCTCTTTGCTCCGCTCTTTCCAGGGCCTCGGCGAGCAAGCGGCGGCTTTGCATCAGGGCATGTTCGTCGGGCATCGCCGTGCTCAAAGGAGCGAGGATCCGTTCGGCCTCCATCTCATGGCGCGTTTCGGGCATGACAATCTCCAGCAAGCTATGCTGATGCAACTGCACCGGGCCCTGCTGGTTCCTGAGCGCCGCGCCGTGCTGCGAGAGATCATATTTCCGACGTAATAATATCTACCTTGAGCAACATTGCCCAAGGTTGTCAGGGACTATGTTCCTGAACGGCGAAACCGATTAGTACTGACCTCTCACATTGCGTGTTCAGACATGATTCATCCCAGGATTGTCAGGGATGGTCCCATGACGACCGGTGGACCAGACCCTTTGAAGGATGCTCTCGCGCTTCAGGCCCGGGTGAGGGGCCTGCAGGCCCTGCTCGAATTACAGCGCTGGCAGATCGAGGTGCTCAACAACAGGCTTTATTCTTCCGATCCTGGCAGCATCGCCGCACGGCGCCTGCTGGATCTGAAGCGAAGGGAAGCGGATGAGTTCAAAGTGCCGAAAGGCATGAACGATCCGTGATGCACCGCATGAGCGCCCGACACGCAAAAGGCCCGGTCTTGCGACCGGGCCTTTGCTTTTGGAGCAGAATGCCCCGATCAGTTGAACTTGTAGTTCAATCCGGCACGCAGCACGCCGAACTCCGCATCGCGATTGACGTTGACGCGTCCGCCGAAGTTGTAGTTGTCCTTCGTATCGAGGTCGACATAGAGGCCCTCGACCTTGGCGGTGAAGTTGTTGGTGATGGCATATTCCACGCCGCCGCCGAGGGTCCAGCCCCAGTTGATTTCGTCGCCGCTGTGGTGGCCGAGCAGGGGGTCATAGCCCCGGTTGCCGCCGATATCGCCGTAAGCGAAGCCGCCGGTGCCGTAGACGAGCGCGCGGTCGAAGGCGACGCCCGCGCGGGCGCGGATCGTGCCGAAGAAGCCGTCGGAGTCACCCGGGTAGTAAGTGGTGCCGTAGGAGGCGCCCTTGTTGCCGACGGCGGCATATTGAAGGTCCGTCTCAAGGCCGCCCACGAACATGCCGAACTGGTAATTGTACCCGGCCTGGGCGCCGCCGACGAAGCCGCCGCCGCGGCGACCCCTGACCGTGCCGAAGGCCGGATCGTAGAAGCGGCTGTCGCCGGCGTTCCAGCCATAGCCGGCATTCAGGCCTGCATAGAAACCGGTCCAGGTGAAAACGGGCAGCGCATTGTAGGCCGGAGCAGGCGAGTAGCGGCTCGGCAGGTCAGCCGCGTGGGCCGTCGAGGCCGCAAAGGCGAGAGTCGCTGTGGCAGCGAGCAGTCCAAGAGCAGAGTTACGCATTACTGTATTCCGTGCTTAGCAACAAAGGTCAGATAGGCATTTATTGCCTGTCACGGGACTAATAAGGGATTGCGAGAGATTGTTGCAATATCCGCAGGCGAAACCATTCGAAACATGATTGACGAATGATGAATGTTTACTGTTCATCAACCATGAAATCCGCGTTTGGCTTGAGATCATAGGCGGACTATGCGCAGATCCGGCCGTGAAGTTTGGCCGCGTGGCCTCTAAGCAAGAGACAAAACTTGGCCTCGCCTTTCAGGGTGAGGCCTTTTTGCTTGCGCTCGCCGCTCAGGCATCTCCCAGGTTCGAGGCTGAGGCCAGCGCCCGTCGGGCGATCGCGTCGACATCCGCGCTCATCGCAAGCCTGCTCGGATCGAGGTCCGCGACGGGAAACCAGCGCGCCTCGAGGGCATCGTCGCCCGCGACGGGATTGCCTGAAACCCAACGGCATTGAACGGCGATCAGGATATAGTGCTGCTCAACTGCGTCCGATGAATCCCGCACCAGGACGTCCAATGTGGTGATCACGTCCTGGGCTTGCGCGTGGACGCCGGTCTCTTCCAGGAGTTCCCGGATCGCCGCCTCCTTCACCATCTCCCCGAACTCGATCCTGCCGCCCGGAAAGCCCCACATTCCGGCATCGGGCGGATTGGAACGGCGCACGAGCAGCGTCCGGCCGTTCCGGATGACCACGGCGATGACGGCGGGGATCGGTGAAGCGCACATGAGAAAGGCCCGGCCTGGGATTGGCCGAGCCTTAACCTATCAGGCTGCCGAAGTGGAGTGCGGTCAGCGGGCCGAACGGTGCAGCACCGATTGAAGCGGCTCCAGGCTCTTGGTGAGCCAGAGCGCCGTGGTCTCGGCGATGTCCTTCCACTGGGCGGAGGCCGTCTCGTAGGCCCGGCGCGTCGCCTGGCTCTGTGCCTTGAAAGCCTCGGGCAGGGGGGAGGGGCTGATCGCCGAACGCCACAGGTCGAGGGCCGCATGATGCTGGGTGTTCACGGCGTCGATGATCTTGCCGTTCACCTCCAGCACGCCCTTGGCCGAGGCCGCCACGGCCTCACTTACGGCCTGGCGGAGGACGTCACCCTGCTTCCTGGCGGACGAGAAGATGGCCCCTGCCTCGGCGGGAGACGTGGCAACCGCGGAAAGCGAAATAGGCTTCGCCTCCTCCGTGACGGCCTCGACCGTCTCGGCTGTCGAAATGGCTGCCATCTCGACCAGATCATCGGTCTTCTGCACGCTCTTGGCCGGGTTCTTGGCTCTGGGCTTCTTCGCTTCCGCCATCGTGACGTCCTCGCAAGGTTTAAAGGAGAAGGGGATTACTTCTTGGACCCGGGCTGCTTCATGGCAGACTGGGCCAGGGAGCCGAATTCCTTCATCTGGGTCTGCATCGCCTCGAACTGGCTGCGGACGAACTCGGCCTGGATCTGCATGGCCTCCTGCATGTCCTTCGCGCGCACCATCCTTTGGGCAAGGTCGAAAGCGGCATGCAGGTTCTGCTCGGTGTAGGTGAAGGTCTTGCGCGCGGCGTCCTTGGCGCTGGCCTGGACAGTGTTCGCCGAACCTTCGACCGTCTCGGCGGTCTTCTGAGCGGCGCTCATGAAGCCGTCGATGGCCTTGCGGGCCTGCTCGACGCTCTTCTCGGCGAAATCGCGCATCTCCGGGGGGACTTCATAATTCTGGGTGGGGTTCGTGGCCATGGCTCGCTCCTTGCTGAGTATTTGTGCAGTGCAATATCACATTGTGCGATGCAAAATCAACTCCCTCGTGTCTCGCCTATTAAGGTTACCTCAAAGTAAAAGGATTCAAGTGTCCTGCCTTGCATGCTTGGCCGCAGATATTAGTCTAGAAGCTTCTCCAGAGGAGACTCTGAGAGCATTCACAGCAAGGGCCGTTGATGACGGTTGGTCCCAATCCATTCGAAGCGCTGGTTGCGCGGCTTGCCGCCGAGCCGGGCCTGAGCCATCTGGCCGCCCCCGGGGCGGGCGTGCTCGTCTGGGATCGGGCAGGGGAGAGACTGCTCTGGGCCTCGCCCGCCGCCGAAGGGTTGCGGGATGCCTTCGCCGACGAGGCCGGCCGGGTGGTTCCGGGCTTTCGGGCGCATGACCGGCTCAAGGCCCTGGCCGGCGGCCTCGCGCCGCAGCAGGGCGCCCGTCAGGAGCGCCTGCGGCTCGATCCGGCTCGGCCCTGGCTGCCGGTCGCAACCCTCTGTCGCCTGGCGGCGCTGGAAAACGGCGACACCGTTCTCGTAACGTCGTTCGTGGGCCCTGTGCCGAAGGCCCCGCCGCCTTCTCCGGTGCGCCGGACCGAGGCCTTGGCTCCCGAGCCTGCCGAACCCAAGGAAGCGGAAGCCGCGCCTCGGCCGGAAGCGCCTCCCGGTCCGGTGCGTTTCATCTGGCATATGGATGCGGAAACGCGTTTCACCGATGTATCTCCCGATCTCGCCCGGGCTGTCGGCGCCGAGGCCGGCGATATCGTCGGGCGGACCTGGGAGGAGGTAGCCCGTCAGTTCGTCGAGGACCCGGACGGCGTCGTCGCGGCCCTGTTCGCCCGCCGCGAGACCTGGAGCGGTCGCACGATCCTCTGGAGCGTCGACAACTCGCGGCAGCAGGTGCCCGTCGACTGGGCCGGCATGCCGGTCTTCGGTCCAGGCCGGGAGCTCATCGGCTTCCGGGGGTTCGGTCTCCTGCGCATGGACGCCATCCGGGAGCGCGAGGAACCGGACGAAGGCTCGAACGGCGCCTCCGATCTGATCGCGCAGAGCCTTTTCACCGACGAGACGCTCCCGTTTCGCCCGCCCGAGGAAATGCCGACGGCGGAGCCCGAGCCGTCCGAGGAGGAAAGCTGGTTTTCCAACCTTCGCGAGCAGGTGGCCGAAGCCCTCTCCAGCGCCAATCCGCCAGAACCGGAGACCGCCGGGCGGAGCCGCCCCGCGGACAAGCCGCCTCAGGCCTCCGGCCTTTCCAATGCGGAGCGCAGCGCCTTCCGTGAAATCGCCAGGGCCCTTGGGGCGCGCCTGGAAGAGGACACACCCCCTCAGGATGAAGCCGCCGCTTCCGAAGAGGAGAGGCCCGCCGCAGAGATCGAACCTGCCCCTGCGTCGCCCCCGAGTGTTCCCGACAATGTCGACCGGATCCTCGACCGGCTGCCGATCGGGATCCTGGTCCATCGCGGCGAGACCGTCCTGTTCGCCAACCGCTTCCTTCTCGACCTGACGGGCTACGACGATGTCGAGCAGATCCGGTCCGACGGGGGGCTCGTGCATCTGTTTCGTGGCTCTCCGGCCCTCGGAGGGGTGGGGAACGAGGATTCCGCTCTCGCCCTCACGAACCGCCGGAACGAGAACGTCGCCGTGACCGTGCGCTCCTCATCGGCCGATTGGAACGGCGCGCCGGCGGACCTCATGGTCATCAGCAAGGCGACCGGCGTTGCCGCTCCGCCGGCCGTCCAGGACGGCCGCGTTCATGAGCTGGAGGCGATCCTCGATACGGCGACGGACGGCGTCATCGTCCTCAACGAGACGGGGCGCATCCTCTCCCTCAACCGCTCGGCCGAAGCGCTCTTCGGCTACGATGAGCAGGCCGTGGCAGGCGATGCCATCACGGTGCTTCTGGCGCCCGAGAGCCACATGGTGGCCCTCGATTACCTCGAAAGCCTGCGCTCTCCCGGCGTCAGGAGCCTGCTCAACGACGGACGCGAGGTCGTCGGCCGGGAGCGCCAGGGCGGATCGATCCCGCTCTTCATGACCATGGGCCGTCTCGGCGACGGGCCGGATCGCCGGTTCTGCGCGGTCCTTCGCGACATCACCGTCTTCAAGAAGGCCGAGGGCGAGCTGATCGGCGCCAAGCACGCGGCCGAGGAGGCGAGCGCCCAGAAATCCGATCTCCTGGCCAAGATCAGCCATGAAATCCGCACGCCCCTGAATGCCATCCTCGGCTTCGCAGAGGTCATGCTCGAGGAGCGCTTCGGGGCCATCGGCAATGACCGCTACAAGGAATATCTCAAGGACGTCCACGCCTCCGGCTCCCATGTGATCAGCCTCGTGAACGATCTCCTGGATCTGGCGAAGATCGAGGCCGGCCGCCTGGAGCTGTCCTTCACGGGCGTCAGCCTCAACGAGCTGGTCTCGTCCTGCGTGACCCTGCTCCAGCCTCAGGCCGCTCGCGACCGCATCGTCATGCGCATGAGCTTCGCGCCCAAGCTGCCGCCCGTGGTGGCCGATGAGCGTTCCATGCGCCAGATCGTCCTCAACCTCGTTTCCAACGCCATCAAGTTCACCGATGCGGGCGGACAGGTCATCGTCTCCACGGCTATGACCGACAGGGGCGAAGTCGCCTTCCGGGTGCGCGATACCGGCATCGGCATGACGCCGGAGGAGGTCGAGGCGGCTCTCGAGCCGTTCCGCCAGCTCGCCACCTCGCGCAAACGTGGCGGCACCGGTCTCGGATTGCCGCTGACCAAGGCGCTGGTCGAGGCGAACCGGGGGGCTCTCCAGATCGCGAGCCAGCCGAGAGAGGGAACGCTGGTCGAAGTGATCTTCCCGCCGACGCGCGTTCTGGCGGAATAGTGCCCCGCTTCGCCCTGCGTCCCGCCGCTCTGTCGGACATGCCGGCTGTCGCGCGGTTGAACCGGCATGTGCGCAGGGCCTGCCTGCCTTACCTGCCGGATCTTCATACGCCGGAGGAGGATCTGGCCTTCTTTCAGGAGCGCGTCTTTCCGGCATCCGAGGTCTGGCTGGCCGAGGCAGGCGCCGAGTTGATCGGCTTTGCCGGGGCAAGGCTCGACTGGCTGGATCACCTCTATGTGGATCCGGCATGGCACGGCCAGGGTGTCGGATCGGCTCTCCTGTCTGCGGTCAGGGGCAGCCGCACCGAGCTGAATCTCTGGACATTCCAGAAAAACGTCCAGGCACGCCGCTTCTATGAGCGGCAGGGATTCAGGCTGATCGCCACGACCGACGGTTCGGGCAACGAGGAGCGCTGCCCGGATGCCCATTACCGCTGGCTGCGCGATCGATCCTGAAGGATCCGCGTTAGCGTATTCGGGGCGGAGGCCCTATCCGATGCTCCGCTCTTTGAAGAGCGCATCGCTGACGCGGCCCTCCGGGTCCGCACGATGCGCTAGTTGCGGTCGATCAACGGCACCGGCGCATATTGCGGTTATAAGAGGCTGCAATACGTACTGACACCATCCTCTCACGAGACGAAGGATCGCCATGTCTATCTATCGCCTCGACAAGCTGTTCGCGCCCCGTTCCATCGCGGTGGTCGGCGCAAGCCCGCGTCCGGGCTCTCTCGGCCTGACCTTCCTGCGCAACCTTATCGCAGGCGGCTTCGAGGGAGAGCTCTTTCCCGTCAATCCGCATCATGTCGAGGTGGAAGGGAGGCCCTGCTTCGCTTCCCTGTCCCGGCTTCCACAAACACCGGACCTCATCGTCGTGGCCGTACCGCCCGAGCGGGTGCTCGCCGTAATCGAGGAGGCCGGAAGCCTGGGTGTGAGTGCCGCCATCGTGGCCACGGCGGGAATGGGCTACGGCGCGGGCTCCCTGGGTGATCAGGTCAGGCTTGCCGCGCGCGCCCATGGGCTGCGTATCGTCGGCCCCAATTGCATCGGCGTTCTGGCGCCTCGGGCCAAGATGAATGCCAGCTTCGCGGCGCGCAGCGTCAGGCCCGGGGATCTGGCGCTCGTATCCCAGTCCGGTGCGCTCGCCGCGGGGCTCGTGGAATGGGCGGCGCAGCGGCAGGTGGGCTTCTCGGCCATCGTTTCCCTGGGCGACAAGGTCGACGTGGATTTCAGTGACTGCCTGGATTTCTTCTCCGCCGACAGCGGGACCCGGGCGATCCTGCTCTACATCGAGTCCATCGACAACGCGAAGAAGTTCATGTCGGCCGCCCGTGCGGCCGCGCGCGTGAAGCCGGTGGTGGTGATCAAGGCCGGGCGGCATGCGCAGGGAGCGAAGGCCGCCGCGACCCATACGGGGGCCCTGGCCGGCTCCGATGCAGTCTATGACGCAGCTTTCCGCCGGGCCGGCCTGCTGCGGGTTCTCGATCTCGACCAGCTCTTCGCCGCGGCGGAGACGCTGGGCCGGCAGAAGCCGTTCCCTGGCAGCCGGTTGGCAGTTCTTACCAATGGAGGTGGCATCGGGGTTCTCGCCGTGGACCGGCTGGTCGACCTCGGCGGGACACTCGCCACCCTGTCGGAGAAGACGCGCAACTCCCTCGATGCCATCCTGCCGCCGACCTGGTCCCACGCCAATCCCATCGACATCGTCGGCGATGCGGATCCCGCCCGCTATGCGGGGGCTCTCGAGGCGCTGCTGGCCGATCCGGAGAACGATGCCGTCCTGATCCTCAATGTGCCCACAGCCGTCGCCAGTGCCCCGGACGTGGCCGCCGCGATCGTCGATGTGGTCAAGCGCGACCGGGCGAAGGGGTACCGGCAGAAGCCGGTCTTTGCCGCCTGGATCGGCGAGGATCCGGACTCCGCCCGCGTCTTCGAGCGGGCACGTATCCCGCATTTCGCCACCGAGGCCGATGCGGTTCGCGGCTTCATCCAGCTCGTGCGCTACCGGGAGGCGCAGGTCCAGCTGATGGAGACGCCCGACAACCTGCCCCATGATTTCGAGCCCGATACGGAAGCCGCCCGCGTCGTCGTCGACCATGTGCTGGCGCAGAACCGCCGCTGGCTCGATCCGCTCGAGGTCAATGCGCTGCTGCGGGCCTACGACATCCCGACCGCCCCGGTGACCCTCGCGACCACGCCCGAGGAGGCCGCCGAGGCCGCCCGGCCCATCATTGCCGAGGGCGGCACGGTGGCCGTCAAGGTCCTCTCGCCCGACATCGTGCACAAGTCCGATATCGGCGGCGTGAAGCTCGATCTCACGACCGAGGGAGCGGTGAGAAAGGCGGCCGCCGAGATCTTCGAGCGCGCAGCCCGCCTGAAGCCGCAGGCGCACGTGACCGGCGTCACCGTCCAGCCCATGGTGCGGCGGACCAAGGCCCGCGAGCTGATCATGGGTATTGCCGACGATCCGTCCTTCGGTCCCGTGATCCTCTTCGGACGCGGCGGCACGGCCGTGGAGGTGATCAACGACAAGGCGATCGCGCTGCCTCCCCTCGATCTGAACCTCGCCCACGATCTCATCGCGCGGACCCGCGTGTCACGCCGCCTGAAGGCCTATCGCGACGTCCCGGCCGCCGACGAGGGGGCGATCGCCCTCACGTTGGTGAAACTGGCGCAGATGGCCGCCGACATCCCCGAGATCCGCGAGCTCGACATCAATCCGCTTCTCGCCGACCACACCGGGGTGATCGCGGTCGACGCCCGGGTCGCGGTCGCGCCTGAAATCCGCAAAGGCAGCGGCCATCCGCGCTTTGCGGTGCGGCCCTATCCGAAGGAGTGGGAGCGCCACATCACGCTGCGGAGCGGGCGCGCGGCCTTCGTGCGGCCCGTGCGGCCCGAGGACGAAGAGGCGTTCCGTCGCTTCTTCGAGAAGATCACGCCGGAGGACCTGCGCCTTCGATTCTTTGCTCCGGTCCGGGACTTCAGCCATACCTTCCTCGCCCGCCTGACGCAGCTCGATTATGCCCGCGCCATCGCGTTCGTCGCCTTCGACGAGGATACGGGCGAGATGATGGGCGCGGTCCGCCTCCATGCGGATGCCAATCACGAGACCGGCGAATACGGCATCCTGCTCCGTTCCGATCTCAAGGGGATCGGCCTCGGCTGGGAGCTGATGCGGCTGATGATCGAGTGGGCGAAGTCCGAGGGCTTGCGAGAGATCGACGGGCAGGTTCTGCGCGAGAACACCACCATGCTGGACATGTGCCGCAGCCTCGGCTTCTCCATCCGGATCGACCCGGACGATCCGGAGCTGCGCCGCGTCACCCTGCCGATCGCCTCGATCGAGGAGCCGAAGAAGCTCGCGCAGCAGCCGGCGTGACACGAAAAAGGCCCGCCGTGAGGGCGGGCCTTGTCCAAATCATTCGGCTCACCAAGCTCTGACCTCATCCTGAGGAGCAGCCATCGGCTGCGTCTCGAAGGAGGGTCCAGAGTGCACTGGAGACGCCCTGATCCTTCGAGACGGATTGCTGTCGCAATCCCCTCAGGATGAGGGCTTAGGGTTGTGCCGGTTCCGAGCCGCCGCTGCCGTAAAGAAGAATCTCAGTCGTGGTCGTCGAGCCCGCCGATATGCTTCTGGGAATAGAGCTCGATGCCGACCTGCTCGACGAGGTTGAGCTGGGTTTCGAGGAAGTCGATATGGCCTTCCTCGTCCTTCATCAGCTCCTCGAAGAGGATCTTGGAGACGCGGTCTCCGACGCTCTCGCAATAGGCGGCCGCCTCGCCGTAGAGGTTGCGGGCGTCGTACTCCGCCGCGAGATCGGATTCGAGGATCTCCTGGACGTTCTGGCCGATGCGCAGGGGATCGAGCACCTGCAGGTTGGCAAAGCCCTCGAGAAAGATGATGCGCTCGATGAAGCGGTCGGCGTGGTGCATCTCCTCGATGGATTCCTTGCGCCAGGCCTTCGCAAGCTCCTTGTATCCCCAATCGTCCAGGAGCCGGTAATGCAGCCAGTACTGGTTGACCGCCGTCAGCTCGCTGCGCAGGCCGCGATTGAGATACTCGATAACCTTGGGATCGCCCTTCATCCTACCCTCTCGTCCACTAGCGCATCGTGCGGAAAAGTGGATCCGGTTTTCCGCACGAATGATGCGCCCATCCAGGAAAAGCATCGGATGAGTCCCAAAAGTGGATTCCACTTTTGGGTCTGATGCTCAAGGCGCCGGATGCGCCGGATCATTCTTTAGAGGATTTGTGAACTAGGGCGAAAGTCCTTTTGTTCAAAGGGTGGGTTCGGCGGCCGCTTTTTCCAGGGCGGTCGGGCAGCAGCCGCGGTTGCAGGCCGCGAGGGGCTCCACGCCCGCGTCGATCAGGGCCTGGTCCATGATGGCACGGATCGTCCGCGCGCAGCGCCCGCAATCGGGGCTGCAGCCGAGACAGCGATAGACCTGTGCCGGAGTGCGCGGACATTCCGGCCCCGGCTTCAGGCACGCTTTGACATCACCGTCGGAGAGGATGTTGCAGGAGCAGACGATCATTTGTTGTTCTAGTTTAGAATGACTAAAAACTACATGTGATTTCAAAGACTTACCGGAAAAAGAAGCGGCGCGCCAGCACTATTCCCTGTGCCCAGATGTCACGGCTGAGCCGTAACGCTCATCGGAGGCGCTTGAACAATCCGGGATAGTCGAGGACGAAGCCGTCCTCGTCCACGGGAAGATCTGCCGTGAAACCGCTCTCCAGGCTCTCGAAGCAATAGAGGGAGCCAGCCTCGAGCGCCGTGTAGCGCTGGTTGGCCGCGGAGACGATGAGGTCCGGAACCGTGATGTAGCAGAGGCGGATGTCCATGCTCTCGCGGGTGTCCAGATCGAGGCGCCTGATGGGGAGCGTATTGGTGAGCGGCGTCGCCTGGATGTCGATATCGATGCAGCCCTGGAGATCCGGCCGATCCTTGCCGTTCTCCCGCCAATGCCCCCGGCCGTCGCTTTCCAGCTGCAGCACGTGGCCGGAGGTGGTTCTTAAATGAACCTCCTTCGTGTGCCATAGGGCATCTAGCCTGAGTCGGTAGGAGACGCCGAACTCGTCCCCTTCGTCCTGTCCGATCACGACGCCGGAGATGGCGAGCCCACCATCGGCGGGCCGCACATCCACATGCTCGAGCCCCGCCTCGCAGCCGTCCCAGGCCGACCAGCGGATGGTGCGGAAGATCAGCGTTGGAATGGACATGTGGAGGCTCCAAACGTCACAGCTGTCATGCCGGATGATTATGGCCCAGCTGGAAGGCTTGTCGAATCGAATGCTGCATAAGCGGCTGGGCAAATGCCATCCGCCTTTCCCCTTGCGGGGAATGGTAGGGGTGACGGGCTGAAACCGTCCCGTCATGGCCGGCCTTGTGCCGGTGATGACGTGGAGGGCGGCTCATGCCTCAAATCGGATGAAGGGCTTTGACTTTGTGCTAGCCCTTCAATCCCTCACCACCACCACATGCAGCCGGCGAGGCCCGTGGGCGCCGAGCAGAAGCGTCTGCTCGATGTCGCCGGAGCGCGACGGACCGGTGATCCAGTTCACCGTGCGCGGCATGGAGCCCTTGCCATAGGCGAAGCGCACCCGGTTCCAGACGGATTCGTAATCGCCCGCGATGTCCTTGGCCGAGACCACGATGATGTGGTTGTCGGGCAGGAAGTTGAGGGTGGAGGGATTCTCAGGCCCCGACACCATCGCGAGCGTGCCGGATTCGGCGATGCCGCCGAAGGCGTGGCTCACCGCGTTGAGGTCGTGGCCCTCGCTCGGCCCGTGGGCGATCTCGAGGGCGGTGTCCGCCCACGGCATAGCCTTCAGGCGCGGGTCGTCGCCCATGCGCAGGGTGGCGGGCAGGTTGTGGTTGCGCAGGAAGAGCGCGATGGATTGCGGCACCTCCGCCGGGGAGGCGACCTCCGTTACCGTGGCGAGCGCGGTTTCGACCATGGTCTTGAAGAGCGCGATCCGCTCCTCGCCCGAGACCTGTCCGCGCTTCGGGATCACACCCTTGGGCGCGCGCTCCAGGCGGTCCGCCACGATCTGGTGGCGGATCTTCTCAGTGCCGTTGACGCCGAGCGAGCGGCGGATGTTGGCGAAGATGTCGTCGCGGGCGCTCATGGGCGGGCTCCCTTGCGCTCGCGTTTCCAGCGGGCCTGGAAGGTCTCGCCCTGCGGCGCGGGGAAGTCGCGGTACTTGGTCCAGCCCTTCGACATCGGCAGCCACGAGAAGCGTCCGCGCTGGCGGCCTGCGAGAGCCAACGCGCCCATGGCGGCGCGGGTCGCCAGCCGGTAGAGGGCGGGGCGCCGGGCGAAGAAGCCCCAGAGCCGGAGGCCGGACCGGACGGTGGCGGGCGTCAGGTGCCGCTCGAATTCCCGCTCGCGCCAATGGCGCATGAGCTTGGGGAGGGGGATGCGCACCGGGCACACGCTCTCGCAGCGCCCGCAGAAGGTGGAGGCGTTGGGCAGGTGGCCCGCCTTGTCGACGCCGATGAGGGACGGGGTGAGAACCGCGCCCATGGGGCCGGGATAGACCCAGCCATAGGCGTGCCCGCCGACCGCGTGATAGACCGGGCAATGGTTCATGCAGGCGCCGCAGCGGATGCAGCGCAGCATCTCCTCGAAGCTCGTGCCGAGCATGGAGGAGCGGCCGTTGTCGAGGATGACGACGTGGTAGTTCTCCGGCCCGTCCGCATCCGCGCTGCGGCGGGGGCCGGTGGAGAAGGTGGTGTAGACCGACATCTCCTGGCCCGTGGCCGAGCGGGCGAGCACGCGCAGGAGCTGGCTCACGTCCTCCAGGGTCGGCACGAGCTTCTCGATGGAAGCCAGCACGATATGCGTCTTCGGCAGGATCTGGGTCAGGTCGCCGTTGCCTTCGTTGGTGACGATGATCGAGGTGCCGGTCTCGGCGACGAGGAAGTTGGCGCCGGTGATGCCCACATCCGCCGCGAGGAAACGCTCGCGCAGCACGGCGCGCGCCTCGGTGAGCAACTGCACGGGCTCGGAGAGATCGCGCTTGGCGTCGAGATGGGTATGGACGCGCCGGAAATCCTCCTCCACCTGCGTGGCGTTGAGGTGGACGGCGGGCGCGATGATGTGGCTCGGCAACTCGTTGCGGAGCTGGATGATGTATTCGCCGAGATCCGTCTCGACGGGCCTGATGCCTTTCGCTTCCAGGTAATGGTTGATCCCGATCTCCTCGGAGATCATGGACTTGCCCTTCGTGACCGTCTTCGCGCCCGCGTCGCGGCAGATGCCGAGGATGATGTCGCGGGCCTCGTCGGCGTTGCGGGCGAAATGCACGTGCCCGCCGGAGGCCTTCACCTTCTCCTCGTAGGCCTCGAGGTAGAGGTCGAGATGTTCCAGCGTGTGGTTCTTGATGTCCCGCGCCGCATCCCGCAGCGCCTCGAATTCCGGCAGCTTGTCGGCCGCTGCCTGGCGCTTGTCGATGAAGCCCTGCTTCACGTTGCCCAGCGCCTTCTGCAACTGGCCGTCGTTCAGCGCCCGCGCGGCATTCTGCTTGAACTGGGGAGAGGTGGAATGAACGGTCATGGGAGACTTCTACTTGACGGCGGCGGCTTTGGCGACACCGATCGGCGGCTCGTCGGTCATGCCGGCGAGAACCTCCGCCACGTGGCGGACCTGGATCGGCTTGCCGTCGCGGGTGAGCTTGCCGGCCATGTTCATGAGGCAGCCGAGATCGCCCGCGAGCAGGGTGGGCGCTTGGGCATCCTCGATGTTCCTGGCCTTGGCGTCCACGATGGCGCCGGAAATGTCGCTGTATTTGACCGCGAAGGTGCCGCCGAAGCCGCAGCAGACGTCGCTGTCCTTCATCTCGACCAGCGTCAGGCCCTCGACGCTGGCGAGAAGCCGGCGCGGCTGGGTCTTCACGCCGAGCTCCCTCAGGCCCGAGCAGGAATCGTGGTAGGTCACGGCACCGTCGAAGGAGGCATCGACCGCCGTGACGCCGAGCACGTCGACGAGGAAGCTCGTCAGCTCGTAGGTCCTGGCGGCCAGCGCGTCGGCCTTGGTGCGCCAGTTCGGGTCTTCCTCGAAGAGTTCCGGGTAATGGGTCTTGATCGTCCCGGCGCAGGAGCCCGAGGGCGCGACCACGTAGTCATAGCCCTGGAAGGCCTCGATCACCTGCATGGCCAGATCGCGCGTCGTGCCGCGGTCGCCCGAATTGTAGGCCGGCTGGCCGCAGCAGGTCTGGACGGGCACATCGACGATGCAGCCGGCATCCTCCAGGAGCTTGACGGCGGCGAAGCCCACCGAGGGGCGCATCAGGTCGACGAGGCAGGTAACGAACAGGCCGACCCGCGGCTTCGCGGGTCGGCCCTGTGAGGGCATATCGCTCATTGAGTGACCTTCTGGCCCTGAGCGTCGAACTGCTTCAGATAGGCGACGAGGTCGTTGATTCTCTGCTCGTCCTTGAGGCCGGCATAGATCATCTTGGTGCCCGGGATCTTGGCCTTCGGATCCTTGATGTATTCGTGGAACGTCGCCTCATCCCAGGTGATGCCGGAATTCTTGTTGGCGGGGGAGTAGCTGTAGCCCTCGACCGAACCCGAATGGCGCCCGAAAAGGCCGTTCAGCGTGGGGCCGACGGCGTTCTTTGCATTCGGGCCGACCTGATGGCAGGCGCGGCATTGAGCGAACACCTTCTCGCCGGCGGCAGCGTCCTGGGCCTGGGCGGAACCTAGCCCGGCCAGAAGCAGGGCGGCGGAAAGAACGAAGGAACGCATCAAAAACTCCTTTGCTGGACCCCTGTCCCATCTTAGAGACATTCTACATTATTAGACAACGCCGCCAGGGAAAGCCGCCTTATTGTTAGGGTAGCCATTCCTTGAACGCAGCGATGATTCCTCAGGGAGGTGGCCATGGCCATTGCATTTCCACAGCCGGACAGAGCGGTTTTGGCGCGCCGGAAGGAGATCGTCGAGGGTTTGGGGCGCCTTGTCGCGCCGGAGGCGCTGATCGTTTCCGAGGACGAGCGCCGCGCCTTCGAGACCGATGGCCTCACGGCCTATCGCCAGATTCCGCTGGCCGTCGTGCTGCCTTCCACAACGGAAGAGGTGTCGGCCATCATGCGCTTCTGCCACGAGAATGGCGTGAAGGTGGTGCCGCGCGGGGCGGGAACGTCCCTGTCGGGCGGCGCGATCCCCCAGGAGGATGCCGTCGTGCTCGGCGTCGCCAAGATGAACCGGGTGCTGAACGTCGATTTGGAGGGCCGCGCGGCCCGCGTGCAATCGGGCATCACCAATCTGGGCATCAGCCAGGCGGTGGCCCATGAGGGCTTCTTCTACGCGCCCGACCCCTCGAGCCAGCTCGCCTGCACCATCGCGGGCAACATCGCGATGAATTCGGGCGGGGCCCATTGCCTGAAATACGGGGTGACCACCAACAACCTCCTCGGCGTCACCCTGGTGCTCCTCGACGGCACGGTGGTGGAGATCGGCGGCGAGCACCTGGACAGCCCCGGCTACGACCTTCTCGGCCTCGTCTGCGGCTCGGAGGGCCAGCTCGGCGTGGTGACGGAGGCGGTGGTGCGGATCCTGCGGGCCGCCGAGGGCGCGCGGCCCGCGCTTTTCGGATTCGGATCGGTGGAGGACGCGGGCGCCTGCGTGGCGGCGATCATCGGGGCGGGCATCATCCCGGTGGCGCTCGAATACATGGACAAGCCGGCGATCCAGATCTGCGAGGCCTTCGCCCATGCGGGCTATCCGCTCGACGTGGAGGCCATGCTGATCGTGGAGGTCGAGGGTTCCGATGCCGAGATCGAGGACATGCTCCGCCGCATCGTCGCCATCGCGGAGCCGTTCCGGCCCAAGACCATGAAGGTCTCGCAATCGGAAGCGGAGAGCGCGGCGATCTGGAAGGGCCGCAAATCGGCCTTCGGCGCCACGGGGCGCGTGGCCGACTACATCTGCATGGACGGCACGATCCCGACCGGGCAGCTGCCTTACGTGCTCAAGCGCATCGACGAGATCGTGAAGTCCTACGGGCTCGGCGTCGCCAACGTGTTCCATGCGGGCGACGGCAACCTGCATCCGCTCGTCATGTTCAACACCAACATGCCGGGCGAGATGGAGAAGGCCGAGAAGGCGGGCGAGGACATCCTCAAGCTCTGCGTGGAGGTCGGCGGCTGCCTCACCGGCGAGCACGGGGTCGGCATCGAGAAGCGCGATCTGATGACCTATCAGTTCAACGCGGCGGATCTGGAGCAGCAGATGCGCGTGCGCGGCGTGTTCGATCCTGGCTGGCTTCTCAATCCCGCAAAGGTGTTCCCGCTCGACGGAAGGTTCGCCGCGTGACGACCCATACTCCCCGCGACGAGCAGGACGCATCGAACATCATCCGCGATGCCGCCGCCGCAGGCACGCTTCTGAGCGTTTCCGGCAACGGCACCAAAGCCCCCATGGGGCGCCCGAACCAGACAGAGGCGTCGATCTCGTCGTCGGCCCTGACGGGCATCACGCTCTACGAGCCGGCGGAACTCGTGATCTCCGCCCGCAGCGGCACCCCGGTCCTCGAGGTCATGCGCGTGCTGGCCGCGAAAGGCCAGGAGCTGCCGTTCGAGCCCATGGACTACCGTTCGCTCCTCGGCACGAAGGGCGCGCCGACCATCGGGGCGGTGGCGGCCATGAACATCTCCGGCCCGCGCCGGATCATGGCGGGCGCCGCCCGCGACAGCCTGATCGGCGTGCGCTTCGTCAACGGGCGCGGCGAGGCGGTGAAATCCGGCGGCCGCGTGATGAAGAACGTCACCGGGCTCGATCTCGTGAAGCTCATGGCCGGATCCTGGGGCACGCTGGGCTTCCTCACCGAAGTCACCTTCAAGGTGCTGCCCAAGCAGGAGCGCATGGCGACCCTCGTCATCCGGGACCTCGACGACAGGCAGGCCATCGAGGTCCTGTCGATGGCGCTCGGCTCGCCCTTCGACGTGACCGGCGCGGCGCATATCCCGGCGCGCAACAGGAGCGGCGGCAGCACGCTGATCCGGCTCGAGGGATTCAGGGTCTCGGTCGATTACCGCATGAACGAGCTCAAGCGCCTGATGAAGCGCTTCCGCTTCATGGACATCCTCGAAGGCGTGGGGGCGGAGGCGCTCTGGCAATCGGTGCGCGACGCGACGCTGCTGACCGACCAGGGCAATCGCGCGGTCTGGCGCGTGTCCACCGCGCCCACCAAGGGCCCCGACCTGGTCGCCCAGGTTGCGCAATCCCTCGATGCGCAATGGTTCTACGATTGGGGAGGCGGGCTCGTCTGGATCTCGACGCCCATCGACGGGGATGCGGGCGCCTCCGTCCTGCGCGAAGCGACCAGGGCCTTCGGCGGTCATGCCACGCTCGTGCGCGCACCGGCCGAGATCCGCTCCAGCGTCGATGTGTTCGAGCCGCAGACGGAAGCGCTGATGACGCTCACCCGCGGCATCAAGGCCTCCTTCGATCCGTCCGGGATTCTCAATCCGGGCCGGATGTATGCGGGGATCTGAGATGGCGGGCACGGCTTCTATCGCGCCGGAGAAAAGGGCGTCGAACGGCGCGCGGACGGCGCTCATCGTCGGACTTGCGCTTGCGCTCATCGCCCTTGCCGCCGCCATCCTGCTGATGATGGGCCGCACGCCGATCTGCACCTGCGGCACCATCGAGCTGTGGCACGGAACCGTGAAGGATTCCGGCAACTCGCAGCACCTGACCGATTGGTACACGCCCTCCCACGTGATCCACGGCTTCCTGTTCTATGGCGGAGCCTGGGCGGTCGGGATCCTGCGCGGGAAGGCGCTTCCCTTCGGCGTCGCGCTGCTGCTCGCCATCGGGCTGGAGGCCGCGTGGGAGATCGCCGAGAACACCGATGCCGTCATCGAGCGCTATCGCGCGACGACCATCGCGCTCGACTATTATGGCGACAGCGTCATCAACTCGGTGTCGGACATCCTCGCCATGATCGCCGGGTTCGTGCTGGCGCGGCTCTGGCCGGTCTGGCTCACCGTTCTCGTGGCGGTGGTCATGGAGGCCTTCGTGGGTTTCTGGATCCGCGACAACCTGATCCTGAACGTCATCATGCTGATCCATCCCATTGACGCTATCAATCGATGGCAAGGGGCGATGTGAGACAAAACCATGCAGACCAATTTCACGCCCGATCAGCTTAGAGATCCCGCCATGGCCAGTTCGGAGAAGATCCTCCGGACCTGCGTCCATTGCGGCTTCTGCACCGCCACCTGCCCGACCTATCTCCTGCTCGGCGACGAGCTCGATTCCCCGCGCGGGCGCATCTACCTGATGAAGGACATGCTGGAGAGCGGCAAGCCCGCCTCGCCGGAGGTGGTCAAGCACATCGACCGCTGCCTCTCGTGCCTGTCCTGCATGACCACCTGCCCGTCCGGCGTGCATTACATGCATCTGGTCGACCATGCCCGCGCTTATATCGAGGCGACCTATACGCGGCCCTGGCACGACCGGCTGCTGCGCTGGATTCTCGCCAGCGTGCTGCCCTATCCGGGCCGCTTCCGCTTCGCGCTGGGCGCCGCGATGCTGGCAAAGCCCGTCAAGGGCGCGATCGGCGCACTGCCGCTTCTCGGCAACCGCCTGCGGGCGATGATCGACCTGGCGCCCGCCAAGGTTCCCGCCCGCTCGCCCGCCGGCCAGCCGGGCACCTTCAAGGCCCAGGGGGAGCGCCGGGGCCGGGTCGCCATCCTGTCGGGCTGCGCCCAGCCGGTGCTCCGGCCCGGCTTCAACGAGGCCGCCATCCGGCTCCTCAACCGCCACGGCGTCGACGTGGTCCAGCCCCGGGGGGAGGGCTGCTGCGGCGCGCTCGTCCACCATATGGGGCGCGACGAGGAGGCCCATGGCTTCGCCAGGCGCAACATCGACGCCTGGATCGCCGAGATGGACGGGGAGGGGCTCGACGCCATCATCATCACCGCCTCCGGCTGCGGCACCACGATCAAGGATTACGGCTTCATGTTCCGGGAAAACTCGGATTATGCCGAGAAGGCGGCTCGCGTCTCCGCCATCGCCAAGGACATCACCGAATACGTCACGTCCCTGACGCTCATGGAGCCGGTGCGCGAGACCGACCTGGTGGTGGCCTACCATTCCGCCTGCTCCATGCAGCACGGGCAGGCGATCCGCACCGAGCCGAAGACCCTGCTCAAGCAGGCGGGCTTTACCGTGAAGGACGTGCCGGAAGGGCATATCTGCTGCGGCTCGGCCGGCACCTACAACCTGCTCCAGCCCGAGATCGCCGCCCAGCTCCGGGCCCGCAAGGTCGCCAATATCGAGCGCACCAGGCCCGACCTCATCGCCACCGGCAACATCGGCTGCATGACCCAGATCGGGAAGGGGACCGAAATCCCCATCGTCCATACGGTCGAGCTTCTCGACTGGGCGACCGGCGGCCCCATGCCGGAGGCCCTGGAGGCGGCCGGGTTCCAGAAGCGGCTCCCGCAGCCGTTAACCATCGCGGCAGAGTGAAGCTGCTCCATTATTACGCAACGAAATTTTGTTTCCAAACGGCTCGCGTTTGAGCTAAAAGTTAGGAAAGAGTGAATTTCAGGGGCGTAAGGGCCGGCACATGTCTTCGGGTTGGACGTCTTTCAGGAACCGTTTTGGCAGGAAGCAGGATGAGGCTGTGGTCAGCTCCCTGCACGAGAGAGGCGAGGGCGCCGAGGCCATGGCCGCGCCCCCCGAGAAGGGCGAGGCGATCGTCGTCCGACCCAACGGAATGCTCGATTCGGTCGGCCAGAAGAACGAGCTGATCCGCGTCCGCTTCGCCAACATGATCGACCGGCTGGAGGAGATTCGCAGCCTCAAGGAGGATTTTACCCTCCTGAACGAGCCGGTGACCGAGCTTATCCGGGCCTATCCCCAGCTTCAGTCGCGCCTTCTCGAAACCGAGGCTGTCCTTAAGCAGGAAACCGAGATGACCCTGGCCCTGCGGCGGGAACTCGGCGACCTCAACAGCCTCCACGCCCGGACGGTGGACGACCTGAATGCCGCCGTTTCCCAGCTGCGCAAGGCGGAGACCAAGGTCCGCGAGCAGGATTCCTTCATCGAGGACCTGCGCCTCAACGTGAAGGACAAGGAGGCGATCGTCGGCGACCTGGAAAACCAGCTCGCCATCGAGACCGAGCGCGCCCGCAACATCACGGAAGAGAACCAGGCCCTGCGTCTCGAGGCCCAGGAGGCCGACCAGACGGTGGCCCGCGCCGAGCGGGAGCTCATCGAGACCCGTGAGCGCAACGGCCTGCTCGATCACGAGGTCAAGCGCCTGCAGAAGGTGGCGGAGGAGCAGAACTACCGCCTGTCCAGCCTGACCAACCGTTATGGCGAGCTCGAGACCCAGCTCGAGGCCACGCGCCAGCGCGCCTCCGAGCTCGAGACCAAGCTGATGGCCGAGCAGGTGCTGCGCCAGCGCCTGGAAACCCAGATCGATTCCGAGCGCTCGGCCCATCAGACCGATCTCTCGGCGCTCGACATGAAGATCGAGGGCCTGAACTCGCGCCTCTCCGCCACGGACAAGATCCTGACTCATACCCGCGACCAGCTGCGCGACAAGAACGAGGCCCTGCGCGGCGTCGAGCGCAACCTCAAAGAGACCACCATCGAGAAGAACACCCTCGACCGCCGCCTCGAAGCGACCCAGCAGGAGGTCGAGCGTCAGGTCGCCATGGTCAACGAGCTCCAGCGCTCGCGCATCGAGCTGCAGGAGCGCGTCGAGATGCTCAACAAGGCCATCGCGGCCAAGGACTTCCAGATCGAAAGCTCCGACAACAAGCTGGCGAGCCTCACCGAGCGCATCGACCAGCTCACCAAGCGCTTCGATCAGGAGCGCAGCACCCTAGAGGCCGCCAACCGCCGCCTCACGGAAGAGCTGCAGAACGAGAAGGCCGAGCGCTCCCTCGTCCAGGGCGCCCTCGAAATCGCCCGCGAGAGCCGCACCAAGATCCAGAAGAAATACGTGGCCCTGCGCAAGAGGACACGCCTCGACACGCAGGAAGAGGATCCGATGCTCTTCGACGAGGACGAGATCGAGACGAATGTCAGGCCGCTGAAATCGCCGGACGCGGAATAAGCCTGTTACCTCCAGGGCCCCGCAGAGTTGCGGGGCTTTTTCTTTTGGAGAGGCGGCGGCGGCAGCCTGTAGCCGACCGCCCTTATGCGCGTGACGGCGCCACGCGCCGCAGGCGCATGGCGTCAACCGACCAGCTCCCCGCGCCGAAGGCCACGAGGAGCAGGAAGCCGCCCGCGATCGCGATGTCCTTGTTGAAGTGAATGAACTCGCCGACATCGGCGATGTTTCGGTGGAAGAGGATGGCCGTCAGAACGCAGAAGCCCGCGAGCGCCAGCGCGGCCATGCGCGTCTGAAATCCGAGGGCGATCAGCAGGCCGGCCCCCAGCTCCACCAGGATGACGAGCGGCAGGAGCGCTCCCGGAACGCCGTAGTTTTCCATGTATTGAAGCGTTCCCTCGTAGGCCCCGATCTTGCCCCATCCTTCGACGATGAAGATGAAGGCGAGCATGAGTCTTGCCGCGAAGGCGAGCGGCGCCTGAAGCCTGTTCATGGCCGTCATTCCTCGTCAGGCGGATGCCGCAGCATCGTTGGCCTTGCTTCAGCGGGGAGCCGCTTCGATGACCTCGGCCAGGTCGCGGTATTCCTCGCATTGCGTTCCGCACAGGGTCTGGATGACCTGCAGCTGCTCGCGCGCGAGATCGATCTTGCCCTGCGTGACATAGGCCTCGCCGAGATATTCCCGCACCTGGGCATATTGCGGATCCAGGGCGACGGACTTCAGATAATAGGCGATGCCTTCCTCGGTCCGTCCGAGCTTGCGCGTGATATATCCGCGATAGTTGAGGGCCTTCGGCGTGTTCGGGTTCTGCACCGTGTCGAGCACTTCGAGCGCCTCGTCGAAGCGTTCGGCCTGCGCAAGCGCATAGGCGTAATCCGTCACCGCTTCGTCCGTCAGGATCTCGCTGCGGGCCTGCACGCACCGACGGGATCTCTGGCTGTAGATCTGGCCGCGCGGGCAGGTGGCCATGGTGCTGTTCTGCCCACCGCTGTCGCCGCCTCCGGCGCTGCCGCCGCCACCGCCTCCCGAGCTACCGCTCTCGCCCGCCGCCATGGCCGGGGTAAGCATGCAGGCGGTGCCGAACGACAGGACGAAGGCGCCGGCCACCAAGCCGAGATTGTGAACTGCTTCGCTGCGATGTTTCATCGTGTCCTCCGGAAAAAGGATGGTCAGTTGCAAGGACATCGGAGGTGCGGGCTTTATTCCACCGGCCCGTTCTGAATCGGCTCCCTCCCGCGAAATCGCCGGCACCCTTCCCTGTGACGATCATGGATCGGGCAGGCCTTCTCGCCGATCCTGCCATCGAGACGACGATGCGAATTCTTGCCCGCTTCAAGGCGTTTTCGAAAAGGTTTCCGGCGATCCAGCCGCAATCTCGGGAATAGGTCCCAAGGGCCAAGCTGGTGGGCGGCCGGGCCTTGGCGAATGCCCCGCGGCGCGCCACTTTGGCTCATCATCGAATCGCAAACGCCTCACGGCAGGAATGAAGGATCTCCACGATGGCCCAGCATCCAGCAATCGCTCCCGGTCGCGTCGCCGTCGTCACCGGAGCCGCCAGCGGCATCGGGCTTGCGGCCGCCAAGCGGTTCGCGGAACTCGGCATGAAGGTGTGCCTCGCGGATCTCGACGGCGAGGCCCTCCGGCGCGGCGCGGAGGCTGTGGCGCGCGCTGCCGGCGGGCCGGAGAACGTCCTTGCGGTGGCGACCGATGTCGGCCGGCTGGAGGATGTCGAGCGCCTCAGGGAGAAGGTCCATGCCGCCTTCGGCGAAGTGGCCGTGCTGATGAACAATGCCGGGACCGAGGGCGGCGGGCAGATGTTCGGCGACCTTCAGCGCTGGCACGCCATTCTCGAGACGAACCTCTGGGGCGTCGTCAACGGCGTGAATGTCTTCGCGCCGTCCATGATCGGCCAGGACGTCCCCTGCGCGATCATCAATACGGGGTCGAAGCAGGGCATCACCACGCCGCCCGGCAACACCGCCTACAACATCTCCAAGGCCGGCGTGAAGGTGTTCACGGAGGCGCTGGCCCACGACCTGCGCAACAGGCCCGGTTGCCGGGTGAGCGCGCATCTCCTGATCCCGGGCTTCGTCTATACGGGCTTCACCAGGGCGAGAGGCATCAGCGAGAAGCCGGCCGGTGCCTGGGAGCCGGAGCAGGTCGTCGATTTCCTGCTGCCGGCCTTGGAGCGAGGCGACTTCTACGTGCTCTGTCCGGACAACGAGACGACGCGGGAGATGGACGAGAAGCGCATCCGCTGGGCCGCCGAGGACGTCATCGAGAACCGGCCGCCGCTCTCGCGCTGGCATCCGGACTACAAGGACGCCTTCGCCAGGGCGATGGAAGGCTAGATTTCCATGAGTTTCGATCCGGCCGCCTTCCGCCGTCAGGTCAAGGCCATCCTCGACGATCACGCCAGGGCCTTCGGCGTGCCCGATGAAAGGCACGTCATCCTCCGCCGGCAGATCGGGAACGGGGACGACATCCATTCCCGCCGCACCTTCCCCGGCCATGTCACCACATCGGCGTTCATCCTCGATCCCATGGGAGAGAGGGTTCTCCTGATCCATCACCGCTCCCTCGGGCGCTGGCTGCAGCCCGGCGGCCATTACGAGCCGCCGGACGACCTGATGGGCTCCGCTCTGCGGGAGGCGGTCGAGGAGACCGGAATGCCGGACCTTGCGGTCGATCCCTGGCACCGGGCATCGGGCATGCCCGTCGATATCGACAGCCATCTCATTCCGGCGCGGCCCGAACGGGGCGAGCCGGACCACTGGCATCACGACATCCGCTATGTTGTGAGGGCCGAGGAGGGCAGCGCAGTCCGTCCCGACCTGCGGGAGGTGCATGGTGCCGAATGGCGCGGCCTTCGCGATTTGGAAAGCATCGCCCCGCAGGGCCTCCGGAATATGCGCAGGCTCGGCCTTGTCCGCCCCTGACAATGGCGGGGGCCATGCTTACATGCTTCTCCAGCAAGCCTTGAAGGAGACATGCCATGAACGATCAGGAACGCCAGGTCATCGATGACATCTTCCGGCGCCTCGAGCAGGTGGCTGACCAGCCGCGCGACCCGGAGGCGGAGCGCTACATCGCCGAGAAGCTGCGTCAGCAGCCCTATGCGCCTTATGCCCTGGCTCAGGCGGTCTTCGTTCAGGAGCAGGCCCTGGCCAATCTCCAGGCCGAGAGCGAAGAGATGCGGGCCGAGCTCGACCGGGCCAGCCGCCAGCAGCCGCAACAGGGAGGTTTCCTCTCCAGCATCTTCGGCGGCGGCGCCTCGCGCCCGCCGGGACCGGCCTACAACGCGCCGCCGACCCGTCAGGCCTCGCCCTGGGGCCAGCCCCAGCAGCCGCCGCAGCAGCGTTACGGCGCCCCCCAGGGCGGCATGACGGGCGGCGCGCCCGGCCCCTGGGGTGGCGGGATGCAACGCGGCGGCGGAAGCGGCTTTCTCGGAACCGCTCTCTCGACGGCGGCGGGCGTTGCCGGCGGCATGATGATCGCCAATGCCCTGACCCATGCCTTCAGCGGTGACAACAACCCCTTGGGGAATGTGGCGTCCGCGGCGGGTCTCGGAGGCACCGATCAGGCGGCCGATGCGGGCAATGCCGGCGATACGGGCAATGCCGGCATCACGGATGCGCTCTACAACGAGCCCCAGGAGGATCCGGGCGATTTCTCCGATTTCGGAGGCGACGGCGACGAGGGCGACTGGACCTGAGGACCGGCCGACGGCTTTCGGAAGCGCCCGCCATCCGGCGGGCGTCTTGCTTCAATGCCCGGCGGTCTTCGAGAACACATTGATGACCAGCACGCCCGCCAGGATAAGGGCCATGCCGACGATGGCGGGCAGATCCAGAGACTGGCGGTAGAGGAAGAGGCCCGCGAGCGCGATCAGCACGATGCCGACGCCGGACCAGATCGCATAGGCGATGCCGATGGGGACCGTGCGCACGGTCAGGGACAGGCAGTAGAAGGCGAGCCCATAGCCGACGATCACGATGACCGAGGGCCAGAAGCGCGTGAAGCCCTCCGCCGCTTTCAGTGCGGAAGTCGCGACGACTTCGCTGACGATGGCGGCGAAGAGATAGGCGTAGTTCATGGCGTCCTCATGCATCCGGTGACGCTGTCTTACGTGGGACGCCACACGATTCCCAAAAGCCAATGGCCGGGACGTGCCCGGCCATTGCGAGGGACGAAGATTTTCGCGTAATGCGCGATCAGATCACGATCACCGGCGTCCCGACCCTCACGCGGTTGTAGAGGTCGACCACGTCCTCGTTGAGCATGCGGATGCAGCCCGAGGAGACGGCCTGGCCGATGGTGTGCGGCTCGTTGGTGCCATGGATGCGGTAGAGCGAGGAGCCGAGATAGAGCGCACGGGCCCCGAGAGGGTTGTCCAGTCCGCCTTCCATGAAGCGGGGGAGGTCGGGACGGCGGCGCCGCATTTCGGCCGGCGGACGCCAGGACGGCCATTCGCGCTTCATGGAAACCGTCTTGCGGCCGGCCCATTCGAAGCCCGGACGCCCGACGCCGATGCCATAGCGGATGGCGCGCCCGCCCGGCTGGACGAGATAGAGGAACTTGCTGTTCGTATCGACGATGATCGTGCCCGGACGTTCGCGGCCGCGATAGGAGACGATCTGACGTTGGAACTGCGGGGATATCGCATAATCGATGCTGTTGTCGTAGCCCGTGCCGCTCCCGTAATCCTGCGGCAGGGCGGCAACCGTGCTGCCTGTGGTGCGCACGTCATAGGGATAGCGCTCGGCCCGGGAGGCGCGGGAGGAGGTCCGCATCGCGAGCGGATAGCTCTCGGCATAGCCGTCTTCGGTCCGCGCATAGGGGTAATCGTAACCCGGGGAGATATAGGTATTGCCGTAGAAATTGCCGCTTCTGTAGACCGGCTGCGCGGAGGCAGCAGCTGGAAGGAGGACAGCCAGGAACATGGCGGAGCAGGGAATCCAAGCGCGCATCGGAGTATCCTCGTTCGTGTTTTGCAGAATAAACGGCAAGCGCGGCCTTTGTTTCCGCCAAGCTCGATGAATTTATGCGGGCGGCGGAGGAGCGCTTTCCTGTCGACGCCCCGAAAAGAGGGATGAAGCCTCACGGAAAGTGCTGTAAGAGCGTCCTCCTTCGGCGGCGCTCATCCCGGACGCCGCATTCATATCGTCGTGACATCATGAAATTCGGTCCCGCCCTGCGGGCGGCTGCGGGCATCGCGGTTCTGTCCATCATGGACGCGGTCATCAAGGGGATGTCCGCCTATTACCCGACCTTCCAGGTCGCCTTCCTGCGCTTCATGTGGGGAAGCATCGTCGTCGCCAGTGTCGTGGCCGTCATGAGGCCCGGCTGGCCGAACCGCGAGACCGTCGCGGCCAACGCGATCCGCTCCGTGATCGCCGTCGTCACGGCCCTGAGCTTCTTCTATGCCCTGGGGCAGCTGCCGCTGGCCGAGGTCCTCGTCCTGTCCTTCCTGTCGCCGATGTTCATCGCCCTGTTCGGGATGCTGATGCTGAAGGAAAGGGTGGATGCCCGGATCGTCGGCGCGATCGCCATCGGGTTTGCCGGAACGCTCGTCGTCGTCTTCGGCCAGACGGGGGAGACCGGGGCGGCACGATCCTGGGCGGGCGTCACGGCCGCCCTGGCTTCGGCGATCACCTATGCGCTGAGCCTCGTGCTGCTGCGCCAGCGGGCCCAGCGGGACAAGTTCCTGCACATCGTCATCTTCCAGAATATCGGCCCCTTCATCCTGGTGGCGCCGTTCGGCCTCTGGGCCTGGCAGCCCCTGGATTACGCGCATCTGGCCTGGTTCATGCTCATGGGCGTGCTGGGCGTGATCGGCCACGTGCTCATGGCGACCGCCTATGCCAGGGCCGAGGCGGCGCGGCTCGCCCCGCTGGAATACACGGCCCTGATCTGGGCCGTGCTGATCGGCTACGGCGTGTTCAGCGAGGTCCCGACCTGGGCGACGCTCGGCGGCGGCATCCTGATCGTCGGCGCGGCGATGCTCACATCGCGCCGTTAGGCCGGTGGAGGCGGAAAAGAATATGGTCCTGGCAGGCTCTGGGCGGCCATAAATCGGTCATGACCCGGGGCTAGAGGCGCCGAGGCTCCTTTTTTTGAGGCTGACCTTAGGGCAGACGTCTTGACTCCCTCCTCGCATATGCCTATCTCGCCGCCAGCGTTGGCACTCGTCGACGAACAGTGCTAACAGCGAAGAGACCAGGTGCGGCCAGAGGGGCAGCACCCATCGTCAAAGGGGAAGTTCCATGAAGTTCCGTCCGCTGCACGACCGCGTCGTCGTCCGCCGCATCGAGGCCGAAGAGAAGACGGCCGGCGGCATCATCATCCCGGACACCGCCAAGGAAAAGCCGCAAGAGGGCGAAGTCATCGCCGTCGGCCCCGGCGCCCGTGACGAGAGCGGCAAGATTGCTGCCCTCGACGTGAAGGCCGGCGACCGCGTGCTGTTCGGCAAGTGGTCCGGCACCGAGGTGCGGATCGACGGTCAGGACCTCCTGATCATGAAGGAATCCGACATCATGGGCATCGTCGGCTGATCGAGCCTTCGGAAGCCCTCATACGAAGTTTTCCCAATTTAACTGGAGGCTTAGCCCATGGCTGCCAAAGACGTTAAGTTTTCCTCGGACGCTCGCGACAAGATGCTCCGTGGCGTCGACATCCTCGCCGATGCGGTGAAGGTCACCCTTGGTCCCAAGGGCCGCAACGTGGTGATCGAGAAGTCCTTCGGCGCT
This sequence comes from Pseudomonadota bacterium, assembly GCA_023386155.1. Taxonomy (GTDB): domain Bacteria; phylum Pseudomonadota; class Alphaproteobacteria; order Rhizobiales; family Beijerinckiaceae; genus Microvirga. Next base: position 442 of record JAEWKH010000106.1, on the reverse strand, counting down.
CCGCGCATCACCAAGGACGGCGTCACCGTCGCCAAGGAGATCGAGCTTTCCGACAAGTTCGAGAACATGGGCGCCCAGATGGTGCGCGAAGTGGCCTCGAAGACCAACGACATCGCCGGTGACGGCACGACCACCGCGACGGTTCTGGCCCAGGCCATCGTCCGCGAGGGCGCCAAGGCGGTTGCCGCCGGCATGAACCCGATGGACCTCAAGCGCGGCATCGACATGGCCACCGCCGAGGCCGTGAAGGACATCCAGGCTCGCGCCAAGAAGGTGAAGTCCTCCGACGAGGTCGCCCAGGTCGGCACGATTTCCGCCAACGGCGACAAGGACATCGGCGAGATGATCGCCCATGCCATGCAGAAGGTCGGCAACGAGGGCGTGATCACGGTCGAAGAGGCCAAGACCGCCGAGACCGAGCTCGACGTCGTGGAAGGCATGC